>NZ_NPDI01000057.1:0-68455 GCF_002251265.1 Rhodopirellula sp. MGV
CTACCTAGGCCGCTAGTTCTCGTTCTCGTTACAAGGCTCCGCCTACCGCAGCCTGAATTCAGGTTGCGGCAGGCAGAGCCTGCGATTCAGTCCGTCACAAGGCGGAGCCTTGTAACGAGTGACTCGTGACGGGGTTCCTGCCTCGTCACGCTATGTCTTTCAGGCTCCCGCCTGACCAGCGCAACGAATTCAGGCTGCGGTAGGCGGAGCCTTGTAACGAGAACGAGAACTAGCGGCCTAGGTAGGCGTCGATTTGTTCGGCTTTGCGGAGCAGGTAGGGGATGTGTTGCTCGGTGGTTTTCACCAACCTTGACATCTGACGCATTTGTTCGCTGAACTCGCCGGCAAACTTGCGCTGTTGCTCGTCGCGCCACGTTTGTTCGAGTTGATTCATTTGGGTTCCGAGCGCGGTGGAACGCTCTTTCAGCTCTTCGACAAATCGATGCAAGTGCGATGCGAATTGACGAAGTTGTTCGGGATCGACAACAGCTTGACTCATGAGGATTCCTTTTGACTTGCGGCGGCTTGTTTTTCGGCGGCGATCGCGTGATCGAGCTGTTGCAGTTGTTTGCGGTAATGCTGGCCGGTTAACGAGAGGGCCAGTTTTTCAGAGAGTTCTATGAGCAGCATTAGACTGGTGCGGCGAAGCGGCTTTGGTGCGACCACGGCCCGTCGGAGAGCGACCGCACGAAGTTCCTTCATCGCGGGCAGGTCTTTGCCCATCGCGAGCAGGCACTTTGCGCGAAGGAAATGTGCTGCCGGCGAGTACTCGTCCAGTTCGGTCAACCGCCCTGCGTCCTTGTACGACTCTTCGAATAGTTCGGCATCGAACTTTGCCTCTGCCATGACAAGTCGGTAGCTGACTTGCGACGGGTCGCGTTCCAGCCGCGCGCGACAGACATCCATGCGGCGGTGAGCCCAGTCGCTGCGGCTGCGTTCGAGTTCCCGGTCGGCTTCGACCGAGTTGATACGATCCGCCAGATCCGTGACTTCGCGGAGCTGTTGCAGCGAGCGGGCCAAGATCGCTTCTTCGAGCTGCCAAGTCACCTGTTCGTCGTCAGGAAAAATCTGCTTGGCTTGTTGCAGTAATCGCTTGGCTTCGATCGGACGTTGTTCGTCGCGATAGATCGCCGCAAGTTCTAAAAAGCCGTCCAGGTCGGTCGGATTGGCTTTGAGTTTGTGTTCGAGTTCTTGCCGACGTTCCAGTTGGACTTTTTGTTTTTGTTCCTGCGAAGCTTCGCTGCCAAAGTCTTCGGTCGTCGACGGGCGTCGCAGAAGTTCGTCGGGCGTGACCGGTCGCCAGCGTCCGCCTTCGAGTGGGCTGAGGTCGGGATTGCCAGTTTGGTTTCCCGTCGACGCGGAAGACTCCCGAGTTTGCCCTTTGGATTCACGGGGCATTGGCTCGCTTGCTAACGGAGAACGGCCAGACGTGTCGGTCATCGGATCGACAGAGCGGAATTGAGAATTGGACTCGTTCATGGCTGCCGCAGATTTAAAAGAAAAGGTTGCAGCGGACGAACCGCTGCAACCCAGTTTGAACGCTCTTTCCGCTGGATGCAAATCGGTAAGGGCAAATCACCAGGGGGCACGGATGTAATAGTACCCGAATTGATCCGTGTGGCTGGGCCACGCTGGTGTGGGTCGGAGCTGCCCCGCGGGTGCCGCGCCGATGCCTGGTGCGCTGCGTCCGAATTGGTGATGGATCGGATACATCGTGTTTTGGCTGACGCCCCAGGCGTAGTTGGTACGCATGTGAGCGGTCGGCGGAACGACAACGGCCAACGGTTGGTTGTAGTTCTGTTGGTAGTATCCGCCGTGCCAAGGACGGTCCATGGCAAAGTTATGCGACCAACGCTGGGTCATTGATTTGCGTCCGACGGCCGAAGCATCGTCGCTGGTCGCCACGGAGAACGTCGCGACGCAGGCCAGAAGAAGCAGTAGTTTTCGCATCTTTCTATTCTGTGGGTTAAAAGTCTTTGATCGATCGATGGCGAACTGGGTTAGCGTGGCAAACGCAGCTTGTTCCAGTAGACGTTTTCGATGGCGGTGCGAACGGGCGGGTAGCTGTATTTGACTTTCGTACGGTTCAAGCCACGGCCGTTGTCATAAAAGTTGTGATAACGGTCTTTGTGCTTGTACATCATTTCGTGCGGATAAAACGGTTGGTACGTGAAGTACGTGTTTCCGACGAATTGTGGCACTGGCAACGGAGAAACGTACATTTGGGCGTTTGCCGCGTTGCAGTTGCCTTGCGAGTAAAAGTTGTAAAACAGATCCGGACGGTCGTATTGGCGCGGTTGGCAACCGATTTCCTGGTTGCGTCGTCCCAGCCCAAGTTTGCTGAGGCAGGATCCGTCGGCGCAGGTTCCGTTTTCGCATGCCGGGCAGCTGCCGACAGCTTCGCCTTCATAAACGATGTCGCCGACATAGTTGGTCGGGGCGACAGCGGGAGCAGCAACCGTGTCACTGACCACTTCTGCTTTCACGATGAATGCTTCGTCGGCGTGGCTGGTCGAAGTGATCGTCGCCAGTGACAGCCCGGCGGCCAGAGCGACGGAGGCGACAATGTATTGTTTGAATTGCAGTTTCATCCGGTGGTTCCTCCGAACCGTTGTTTCAGCCAAAGATTCCGTTCTTGGTAACGAGGCAAACGCGCCTCAAGCCTGACTCCCGCGTCACCTCATTGACGCTGGCCTTGGTGCGAGCGGTGTCCGCCTGACAAACTTGCTGGCAATCTAGACCCACACAGCAATCCTTGTCGGTCGAATTAGGGGGTGTCCCACAGTCGCCGCTTTTGAAGTCGGGCGACCGCTGTATCGAGCACCACCGAAGCGATCGCCAGACGCGTTTCCACCCGCCTATTCGGCCTAACCGGAAAACTTTGCCGCCGTCGCCTATCTAGAAAAACTAATGCTGCTGCCGTAACTTGGTCGATCACGCAAGGCTGGTGAACCACCGACAGACGACTTTTCGAGAGTGCAAAGGACCCCTAACTCGTGGCAAAACGACGTACCCGAAACCAGACAGGAAAGAACGGTAAGTCGCTTTTCGAATCGGTTGATGAATCGATCTTGCAAGCGATCCCGCTCCGTCAAGCGGCACAAGAACGCTACCTGAACTATTCGCTTTCGGTCATCACCAGCCGCGCGCTGCCCGATGTTCGTGACGGGTTGAAACCGGTACAGCGACGAACGCTGTACACGATGCATCAACAGGGGCTGAACTCGACCGCCAAGCATCGCAAGTGTGCGAAAGTCGTCGGGGACGTGATGGGTAACTACCACCCCCACGGTGACAGCTCGATCTACGAAGCGTTGGTGCGGATGGCCCAGCCGTTTTCGATGCGAATGCCACTGATCGACGGCAGCGGCAACTTCGGCAGTGTGGACGGCGACAACGCGGCGGCGATGCGTTACACCGAATGTCGTATGACGCCGATCGCGGGCGAGGTGTTGGCGGACCTGTCGACCCGCACAGTGCCGTTCAAAGCGAACTATGACGGCACCCGTGAAGAACCCGTCGTGCTGCCCAGCCGTTTGCCGAACCTGCTGCTCAACGGGACGACCGGCATCGCTGTCGGGATGGCAACCAACATCCCCCCGCACAACTTGAAAGAGATCGTTGCCGCACTTTTGAAACTGCTGCGTGATCCCGAGATCAAGGATTACCAACTGGTCGCCAACGACGCGATTCAGGCACCGGACTTTCCGACCGGCGGGCAGATCATCAACACGAAAGAAGAACTTCGTGAGATCTACCAAAACGGTCAGGGCACGATCAAGCTGCGTGGGACGGCGAAGGAAGGCGAAGCGTCTACCAAAGCACAAAAGATTCTGCAGATCGATTCGATTCCCTACAGCGTCAACAAGGCGTTGTTGGTCGAACGGATGAGCGAACTGGTGTTCGATGGCAAGCTGCCGTTGGTGACCGAAGTTCGCGACCTGTCGACGGATGAGATCCGCATCGACGTGTACTTAAAGAAAGACGCGGATGAATCCAAAGTGCTCGCGTTTTTGTACAAGCACACCGACTTGCAAAAGAACTTCAACGTCAACATGACGTGCCTGATTCCGACGGAGAATCCTGAGCTTGGGACGCCGGAACGGTTGTCGCTGAAGGAAATGCTGTGGTACTTCTTGAAGTTCCGCTTGGAGATCGTCACACGACGACTAGAAAACGAGCTCGCCGCCCTGGAACGACGGCTGCATATCCTCGAAGGCTTCGCGCTGATCTTCGATGCGCTCGACGAAATCATCAAGATCATCCGCAACAGCGACGGCAAGGCTGACGCGGCCGCAAAGATCATGAAACGTTTTCCAGCCGACCAAGGCGGCCTGGACGAAGACCAGACCGATGCGATTTTGGAGCTGAAACTGTATCGGCTCGCTCGCTTGGAAATCAAC
This sequence comes from Rhodopirellula sp. MGV, assembly GCF_002251265.1. Classification (NCBI taxonomy): domain Bacteria; kingdom Pseudomonadati; phylum Planctomycetota; class Planctomycetia; order Pirellulales; family Pirellulaceae; genus Rhodopirellula; species Rhodopirellula sp. MGV. Next base: position 4,404 of record NZ_NPDI01000057.1, read on the forward strand.
TTGATCATGGACGAGTTGAAAGACAAGAACAAACGGGCTCGTCAGATTCGCAAGCTGCTGAAAGAAGACACCCAAGACACGAATTCGTCTGGACGTTGGGCGATCGTTCGCGAAGAAATCGAATCGCTCGTGACGACCTACGTTGGCGACAAGTGGTCTCGACGTTTGACCGCGATCGATTCCAACGAAAGCGAACTGGAATACAGCGAAGAAGACTTCATCGTCGCCGAAGACTGCCACGTGCTGGTCACTCGCGATGGCTGGGTCAAGCGTCAAAAACAAATCAACGATCCCTCCAAAAGCCGTCTGCGTCAGGGCGACGAAGTCCTGGCCGTTGTGGCTGGCGACACACGATCGACGCTCGGGTTTTTCTCGTCACTTGGCGTCTGCTACACCACGCGGTTTATCGACGTCCCCGCCTCGACGGGCTTTGGCGAGCCAATCCAAAAGCTGTTCAAAATGAAAGACGGCGAACGCATCATCGCTGTCATGTCATTCGATTCACGAACGCTTGCGGGCAGCATTCAAGAGGATCCCAAGCACCCCGATTACTACCCCGAAGTCCACGCGATCGCGGCGACCACCAACGGTTATGCGATGCGGTTCGGGCTGGCCGCGTTTGCAGAGCCGTCGACCCGAAGCGGTCGCCGCTACGCACGCGTTGCCACAGACGCCTCGGTGATCGATGTGTTGGCGATCGGTGGCAGCGAAGTGTTGCTGGCCGTTTCGACGAATTGCCGGGCGATCGTTTGTGAAAGCGTGGAAGTGAACTATCTGTCCGGTGCTGGCAAAGGCGTGATGTTGATTCGCTTGGGCAAGGACGACCAGTTGCTGGGATTCAAGGCCAGCAGCGGTGATCGTGATCTGCTGACAGTGGAAACCAACCGCGGTGCCAAAAAGACAATTAGCACAGCCAAATACCGCGTGACCAGCCGTGGCGGGCGCGGCGTCGAAATTCAAAAGAACGGCAAGATCGCCAAGATCATTGCACCGCCACCGGCCGCGCCGGAACCTTTCGAGGAATCGTGATGCGTCTGCGGCCCTCGCTGTGATAGCGACCTGTCACGCGGGCCTGTGACATCGATTCTCCCGACAACTAATCCAGAATAACTCAACCGCAACCTACTTCATCAATGGCAAAGAAATACAACGCCGAAGCCATCGTCGCTCTCGAAGGACTCGAACCCGTTCGTAAGCGACCCGGGATGTATATCGGCGGGGTCAGTAGCGCCGGCCTGCATCACTTGATTTGGGAAATCGTCGACAACTCTGTCGACGAAGCCATGAATGGCCACGCCAGTGAAATCGTGGTGACGTTGCATAAAGACGGCCAGTCGGTATCGGTCGGCGATAACGGTCGTGGGATCCCGGTCGACAAGCACCCCAAAACCAAAAAGCCAGCTTTGGAAATGGTGCTGACCGTGCTTCACGCCGGTGGCAAGTTCGAAGGGCAAAACTACAAAACCGCCGGTGGTCTACACGGCGTCGGAGCTTCGGTCGTCAACGCGCTCAGCAAGTCGTTGACGGCGGTCGTCAAACGTGATGGCGCCCAGTACAAGATGGAATTCGAGCGTGGAGTCCTGAAAGGGCGGCTGCAAAAATTGAAAGGCGCCGTTCGTGGGACCGGGACCGAGATCACCTTTTCGCCTGACCCACAGATCTTTCCGAAAACAACGTTTGATGCCGAAACGATCCGCCACCGTTTAGAAACCGCAAGCTTTCTGCACCGCGGATTGAAGGTCGTCTTTGACAACCAAGTCGACGGCAAAAAGGAAACGTTCCTGCACGAAAAAGGCATCGTCGATTACTTGGCGGCGGTATTAAAGGAACGGAAAGCCCGACCGATTCACGAAGCACCCTTCACACATGCGGTCGACGACGACATCCGTTTGGAAGTCGCAATGCAGTGGACCGAGTCGACCGACGAGCACGTTCGCAGCTATGTCAACGGGATTCCCACCGGCAGCGGCGGTACCCACGAAAACGGTTATCGCGGTGGCTTGAACAAGGCCGTACGGAACTACATCGACACGCACAATCTGACTCCACGCGGGGTCAAGATCACCCACGAAGATATTCGCGAGGGCATGGTCGCAATCGTGTCCGTCTTTATCAGCGATCCACAGTTCCAAGGTCAAACGAAGGACCGGCTGAACAATACCGAAACACACAGTGCTGTCGAATCTGCGGTGCGTGGCGAGATCGAACAGTGGATGAACAGCAACCGTTCGATCGCGGATTCGATCATCGCTCGGATCATTGCTGCCGCGCGGGCTCGAGCGGCTTCGCGCGCCGCGTCCGAAGCGGTTTCCCGAAAGGGCGGATCGAAACGGACGATGCTGCCCGGAAAACTCAGTGATTGTGTCTCCGGTGGCAAAATGGAATCCGAGCTGATCATCGTGGAAGGCGACTCGGCAGGCGGAACAGCCAAGCAATGCCGCGACCGGAACTACCAAGCGATTTTGCCGCTGCGTGGTAAGGTGCTGAACACCGAGAGCGCGACGCTGAAAAAGATCCTCGACAATCGCGAAATCCAAGACGTCGTTGCTTCGCTGGGTTGTGGTATCGGACCGAAGATCGATCTCACGCAGCTACGATACGGACGCATCATCTTGCTCGCCGATGCGGACTCCGACGGTCATCACATCACCACGTTGTTGTTGACGTTCTTCTATCGCCACATGCCACAATTAATTTCGGACGGGCGATTGTTTATCGCCGTTCCGCCGCTGTACCGAATCGACTTGGGCAAAGAAACCTACTGGGCAAAAGACGACGCGCACCGCGCGAAGATCCTGACGGAGTACAGCGGTCGTGCGAAACCGGAGATTACCCGCTTTAAAGGTCTGGGAGAAATGATGCCCAAGGTTCTTTGGGAAACAACCTTGGACCCAGCCAATCGTCAGCTCTTGCGCGTCGAAGTGGACGACCAATTAGAAACCGACCGTGTAATCAGCGACTTGATGGGCCGCGACGCTTCCGCCCGATTCCGCTTCATCATGGATCGTGCCGGCGACGCCGAAGTCGATGTCTAGACTTTTGTCGGCTTCAAGTAAGATGGCTAAGTGATACGGCGCCGGTTTCGACGGACGCCACAACGCTTCGACCAACCACTTGAAACGATGCGCCAATTCTACCTATCAAACTTGCTCGCTTTCGTTGCGTTCTTTCATGCGTTCCCAACGGCGTTGCAAGCCCAGCGTTCAGACGACCGATCGGCTGATGCAATTGCGACAGAGCTTGCGAACAAAATCACCAAGGTGTGGCGCAGTGGATTTGAAAGTAACCTTGATCAAGTCGCAACAGTTGAAACGAGTCCAACGATCTCGGCCGGCCTGATTCCACTTGAACAGATCCGTGTCCGTTTCAACGACCAGTTTGAGTGGACTTTGGCTCGTGACGTCGTGAAGAAACGGCTGCTCGAACGGTTTACGTTCGAAGAGCTTCAGACGATCGCGACGTTTTATCAGTCCTCTGCCGGACAAAAGATGCTCGCCCAAACCCCAGCGTTAGAGCAAACACTTTCGCAGCTTGTCCAACACGGAATGCTGCGAGCAAAACTTTCCAAGGTTGCCGAGGGGCAATTGCGAGAAAAACTTTCTTCGATGGAACCCGCGGATCAGAAGTTTGTGATCGACGCGATGAAGGAAAATTCCGTGGACACGAAGAATCTGCTCGGACGCTGGCATGCAGACGACCGAGATGAAACCGGCGAGGGTTACGTCGGTTGGAATGAACGGCAACGATCGGGCAAATGGACAACCGTCGCACGAAGTGTCGACCATCAGGCGAAAGAGTATTGGACCTTTGACGACGAAGGCATTTGGTTTTCTAAAGGACGACTGATCGTTGAGATCTCAAGCCAACCAGGGTCGCTCGCGCTGTTCACGATTGTTGAAGAAGCGACACCAACTGTCCTAAAAAGTCGGACGGTCGATGAGACGATCGGACATTCTGAGTGGCCATTGAATGAAGATGACCGCATCCCGATCAAGATTCCTGAAATGCCTCTGGGCTATCGCGATCCGTTGGTCCGAGCGAACTGATTCGATCCCTTAGCAAACAAAACGACGCCACTTTACGGTGTCCAAGTCGCCGAGCTAGCGGCGACTTGAACGTTATCGATTCGGACGTGCCGGACTTCAGTGATGGTGTCCGCCGTGATGACGGTGATAGTGTCCCGGCACGACGTCGTAGTGATTTCCGTGTCGGTAGACTTGCGTCGGATAGTAGTCGATGTGTGGCCGACTGGGGTGATAGTTCCGATATCGACTGGTGTAGCCGTAGGAAGGTGAATAGCTGCGGTAGCTGCTGTAACCTCGATAGGTCGGAACCCCATAGCCGAAGCTGCGTGACGAGAAGCCACCGTAGTGAGCACCAAACGAGCTTCCGTAGTTTCCGATCCGGAGCGAGAAACCCTGTGCGTTCGCAGCCGGGGTGTCAGCCAGTGTGAGTGCACCGATAGCGATGAGCGGGGCCACGATCATAGTCAGTTTTCGAAACATCTTTCTGTCCGTAGAGGTCAAAAGGTGAGCGGCGTTCGGCCGCGAATTGCATGAATGGTTGAGGTGTTGAGGGCAGCCATGGTTAGCCGCCCGGCTCGTTCCCTGAATAAAAGCATCAGGCGGACCATAAGAGTGCCAAACCCGGAAACACACGTGAAACACGGCAAAAACCCCACTCGAGGACCAATACACAGAAACGATAGGTGTTGTCAATGTGAGTGCGCGGCTGTTCGAAATGAGACTTTGCTGGCGGATTTCTGCGTTGATCGACTGCTTTCCTTACCCGCCGAATCCGGGGTGTAGAACGTGTAATTTGCGGGTGGTCGCTCCCGGCTCTTGTGCCCCCACGAGGAGGGTTGGATCGAGTACGATTGCACCAGCCCGGGGGAGGGCTAGAGTGACTTGCATGGAAGCGGCCACAACGCACGTAGCGGAAATGAATCCATGGGCGCGGCTGACAAGCGTCGTGAGAAACTTCGACAGCTGTTCAAGAGTTTGGCACCGATCAGTGCGTTTTCGAAGGAACAGGTGCGTGAGTGCTGTCCTGATTTGACCGCGGGGTTCGTCAGCGCGACGCTGAAGGACCTGGTCCGTGAAGGAATTCTGGATCGCTACCAGAGCGATGAGAACGAAACGTTTGCGTGGCGAAACGCGCAGATTCGTGTTGATCCGTCGCATTGGATCGAGCGTCAAGTCAGCGGGAACCAAGTCACCGCACAGCCCGAGCATGAGCGGCCTCGCGAGCGTTTGCTTGCGGTCGGTGCCGAGCAACTCCGGGACGCAGAGTTGCTGGCGATTTTGATTCGGGTCGGGATCAAAGGGGAATCGGCGATCGAGGCGGGGCGTCGGCTTTCCCGCGCATTTGACAAGAACTTGGCAGAGCTACGTTTGACCAGCAAAGATGACTTACGCAACGTCAGCCCTGCAGTCACGGTCACCAGCTACGCCGCGATTATGGCTGGGATAGAACTGGGGCGCCGGGTCGCCGCACAAGAACGTCGGCATCGCCGCGAAAACACGCCGATCACCAGCACGACTGCTGCGATAGCGTATTGCGAGGAAGCGTTTGACAACTTGGCACGCAACAGCGTCCAAGAGGAATTCCACATCGTGACACTGAGTACAAAGCATCTGCCAATCAACACGCACCTAGTGACACGTGGGACGCTCGATGCGAGTTTGGTGCATCCGCGCGAAGTGTTCCGATTGGCGATTCGTGATTCTGCGGCTGCCGTCATCCTGGTACATAACCACCCGTCAGGGGATGCGACACCGAGTCGCGAGGATCATCAGGTCACCAATCGGTTAACCGAGGCGGGTAAACTGATTGGTATTACCGTACTGGATCACATTGTGGTGGCGTCGGAAGGTTCGATTAGTATCCGAGAATCACGTTGAAACCCACTCGGCCCAATTGCTCGTGGCGACTATGTTGAAGCGCGCTTTGCTGAAACATGCCGTTCGTTAAAGCGTGTCGTGCCAAAGTCGACTTTGGCCCCTCCAATTGATTAACGCGAGCCATCCCACCTTTCCCGCCTCATGAATCAAACATCTTGTGATCTAAATGTGGTTGCCGTCGAGTCAGGGCAACATTCACACGCGGCCTCAACTATTGCGAGTCGGGAAAAGCGGCAGTCGTTGGCTGGAAAGTTGGTTCGCATCAGCGCAGCCGCCATTTTGGGGTGTGGGCTCGCGAGTGGGCGTGTTCACGCAGATGAAAACGATGCCGATGTCGAGCACGTCCCGACGATGCGTGAAATGCAAACGCAGTCCGTCGAAACAGGCAAGCCTGTATACGGTCACTGGGGCACCGATCCGACCAAGTTCAGTACCTGGACCAATCACAGCAACCGTTTGATTCCTGTCTACACATTCGGCATGACGCTGGATAAATGGCGTGAAGAAGGCAGCGCCTATCATGATCAGGCGCGATTGGAAGCGATGGCTGGCGAATTGGGCGACGGCGTCGTCAATCCGCAAGCAACGTACTACGACCAAACCGATGTTTACCGTCTGCAAAAGGCGGCCGTCGATGCGGGTTATACGAACATCATCGTGATGGTGTTTGACGGCATGGATTGGCAAACGACTCGCGCCGCTGCGATCTATAACACCGGCGAAATCAAGTACGAGTCCGGCCGCGGCACCGGCCTTCACTTCCAAGATGACCGACGCGTCACAACAGACTTTGGCTTGGTCGTTACGAGTGCGGCGGCAAGTGGCGCGAAGACTGACGTCGATGCCCAAATGGTTCGCTCGGTCAGCGAAGGGTCCAAACGCGGTTACAACATCCAACTCGCCGGACGCACCCCTTGGGATGAACGCGACAATAGCGACTACCTGATTGGCAAAGATCGTAACGTTCCGCATACCGTGACGGATTCGGCGTCATCGGCAACCAGTTTGTTTAGCGGGATCAAGACCTACAACGCGTCGATCAACTACGCAGTCGACGGAACACAGGTTGCACCGATCGCACGCGAGTTGCAACGCGACAAAGGGTTCAAAGTCGGCGTCGTGACCAGTGTCCCCGTCAGCCACGCGACTCCAGCCGCAGCCTACGCCAACAACGTCTCTCGAAAAGACTATCAAGACATCAGCCGCGACTTGGTCGGTTTGCCATCGGCGTCTCACCGCGACGAAGCATTGCCGGGCGTCGATGTGCTGATCGGAAGTGGGTGGGGCGAGTCTGACGACAAGGACAGTTCCCAGGGCCAGAACTACGCTCAAGGCAACAAGTACTTCCACGAAGAAGACATCAAGTCCTCGGATTTGGAAAACGGCGGACGATACCGCGTCGTGCAGCGAACCGCAGGTCAAAATGGACGTGAAGGCTTGATGACGGCCGCCGAACAGGCTGCCGAAAACGGTGAGCGTCTACTCGGTTACTTTGGCGTCGGCAAAGGCCATCTGCCGTTTGCAACCGCTGATGGAAACTTCGATCCGACAGTTGATGTAAGCAAGGCCGAAGAGTACTCCGAAGCCGACATTGACGAGAATCCAAACGTCGGTGATATGGCCGAAGCCGCATTGACCGTGCTCGAAAAAGCTGACCAAGGATTTTGGTTGTTGGTCGAAGCTGGCGATGTTGACTGGGCCAACCACTCCAACAATTTGGACAACAGTATCGGCGCTGTTTTAAGCGGTGATGCGGCGTTCACGCGTATCATGGACTGGGTCGACAAAAAAGGCGATTGGGAAAAAACGTTGGTCATCGTCACCGCCGACCATGGTCACTACCTCGTGATCGATGATCCTCAAGCGATCGCGGATGCGGGAAAAGCGAAATAACCCTTCAAGGAACGGATGATGATTAATCGTCGAGAGTGCCTGTCGCGTTGTGGTTTTGGACTCGGCGCGATGGCGCTAGCGGATCTCTTGGTCCGAGACTCTGCACAAGCCAGCGACGGCGTGCTTAGCGGCGCGTTGCATCATCCGGGGAAGGCAAAGTACGTCATTCACTTGTTCATGAATGGCGGCCCCAGTCACGTTGACACGTTCGACTACAAACCCGAACTCAATCGCTTTGCGGGAAAGACAGCTCCCAACGGCAATCTGAAAACCGAGCGGCCGACCGGCGTCGTACTCGGCTCGCCGTTCAAGTTCAAGCCGTATGGCGAATCGGGAATCCATGTCAGCGAACTGTTCGAAAACACGGCCAAGCATATCGATGACATCTGCCTGATTCATTCGATGCACGCCGATGTGCCGAATCACGAACCGTCGCTGATGTTGATGAACACGGGAGAGTCACGATTGGTTCGTCCCAGTGTCGGTTCTTGGCTGTCATATGGACTGGGCAGCGAAAACGACAACCTGCCGTCATTCGTAACAATGTGCCCAGGTGGCTATCCGATCAAGGAGTCACAGAATTGGCAGAATGCGTTTTTGCCGGGCAAATATCAGGCAACCTATGTCGATTCTAGCCACCGGCAAATCGATCGATTGCTCGAAAATATCCGCAGCGAACTGGTCGCCAAGCCTGACCAACGCGACCAGCTTGATTTTTTAGCCGACCTGAACCGGCGACATGCCGCAAGTCGTCCGCACGACGCAGCTTTGGAATCACGTCTGGACTCGTTTGAACTCGCCTATCGAATGCAAAGCGAAGCGGCTGACGCGTTTGACACGACTCGCGAGCCACAATCGATCCGCGAAGCATACGGCGAGCACGATTTTGGTCGGCAAACGCTGATCGCCAGGCGATTGGTTGAACGTGGCGTGCGATACGTGCAGCTTTACACTGGTGCAGGGCAGCCCTGGGACAACCACGACGACTTAGAAACGGGCCACCGCAACTTAGCCGGACAAGTTGACCGTCCAATCGCGGCTCTGCTCGATGATTTGAAACGGCTTGGCCTGTTTGAAGAAACGCTGGTGATCTGGGGCGGCGAATTCGGCCGCACTCCCGTCGTTGAAATGCCTCGCGACGGTGCCAACCAAGGCAAAATGAATGGCCGCGATCACAACCACTGGGGCTTTACGGTCTGGATGGCAGGCGGCGGCGTCAAAGGCGGACAGACGGTCGGCAAAACGGACGACATCGGGTTTCAATCGGTCGAAAACCGTGTTCATGTGCACGACCTCCACGCGACGATGCTGCACCTCATGGGCATCGATCACAAGCGTCTGACATATCGCTACGCCGGGCGTGACTTCCGCTTGACCGACGTACACGGTCGTGTCGTCGACGAAGTCCTGGCGTAACTTCGTTTAAGCGGATGACAACTTATTTGGCTGGTGTACCCATCAGGTGGTAATGCAGGTGAGGAACCTCCTGTCCGCCCGCTTCGCCGCAGTTGATCGCAACTTTGTAGCCTGCGGCCAATCCTTCGTCGGCAGCAATTTTGCTGAGCACGACCATACAGTGTCCAACCAACGGGGCATCGTCTTCGGAAAGATGAGCCAGTGAAACGATCTCCCTCTTTGGTATCACCAACACGTGGACTGGCGCCTTGGGGGCGATGTCACGGAAAGCCAAGCATTGCTCGTCTTCGTAGACAATGTCTGCCGGGATTTCCTTGTCGATGATTTTCTTGAAGATCGAGCTCATGAATTTTCAATCCACCGTTTTACGTCCGAGTCATCTGGCACATCCAATTGCCGGAACTTGCTGATTTTCCCGGCCGGCTCATCGTACAACAGCATCGTCGCCGTTGACAGTTCACTGGCAATCGGTGAATCGATCAGCAGTGACGAATCGGAAGCGTTCAAACGTCCGAGCAGACGCAGTTCGACATCGTGTTGAGACTGCCGTGGCAACCAGCGGCTGACGATTTCGGCGCTGCCACAGACCAATAACGTATAGACGTGCGCTGGCGGGCCGTCTTTGAGCAATTCGCGAAACGCTTGGCCGCCAGACATCGGGCCGCTACCCGCGTCGAGCGAAAAACTGAAGGCATCGTCATGACGAAAGTCGCGGAAGCGATCGAGCGGGTCGATCACGACAACAATCGGTGGAACACCGACGGCTTCGTCGCCGCGTTCTTTGATCACGTCAACCAACCGTGTGATTTCTTCGGTTGCGTCACGTGGTTTGACTTCTTTTACATTGATCCCGGCTTCGCTCAGCCATTCGTGCATCGATTGGGATTCGGTGGGGCGATTGCCGTTGAAATAAACGACTTCCAAATCGGAGTACGTTTTTGCGAATCCCGAGACCACTGACGCGATCAATCCTGGGCGGGCGTCCGCAGGCGGGATCATCATGACATTTCGGCCCGCGTTGCGGCTCAGTTGCAACGCGACAGGCGGTCCGATCTCGACGGCTTCTCCTAGCAGTCCATGCAACTCTTCACGAGCCGTTGCGTCATGGTCAATCGCGGCGTTGGCGAGCGCCGGCGTCCAACGACTGGGGCGATTGCCTTCGAAGACGACGGCGGGGGGCAATTGATCGGTGAAGGACGCATCACGCTCGGAAATCGTGTGCAGCAACTCGTGCAGTTTTTCGGATCCCAACCAAGCGACTTGGAAAGGCTGGTTGCCTTCGATCAAGCCACCGGCGTCGTTGTAGATCGCTTCACCAGGTCGCGAGATCAATCGGGCGGCGGTGTTGTCATCCGACAGAATTAACGCCGCGTCGGATTCGCTGCACTGCATCGCGATGCGCACCGCCATCTGGCCAAGCGTCGCACGTGGTAGCGAGTACGCCCCGGCGAGCGATTGACTGCTCAGCACGACATGAATCCCGAATGAACGCCCTTGGCGGACCAAGCGATCGAGCAGCATCGCACATTCGGCGGCGACTTTATCATCGCGAATGAACAGCTCTTGGAATTCGTCGACCACCAACATGATCCGGGGCATCGACTGGCCGCTGACACGACGATACTCGGAAAGCTCTTGCGTGGAGTGTGCGCGAAACTGTTCACCGCGTTGTTGCAGTTCTTCATCCAAACGCTGCAGCACACTGCGTCCGAATTCCCGTTCGCTTTCGATGCCGATCACGCGGGCGTGCGGCAATTGACAATCCGCGTAAGCTTTGAACTCGACGCCCTTTTTAAAGTCCAATAGGTAGTACTGCAGTTGATCGGGCGTGTAGTGATAGGCCCCGCTGGTGATCAATGCGTGCAGCAACGTACTTTTACCCGATCCCGTTTTACCGGCGATCAAGACGTGTTGTTTGACGCCTTCGCCAAGATCGAGTGCCAGGCTTCGGTGTCCGCCTTGGCTACCGATCGTGATTTCGAGGCCGTGATCGGAACTGTCGCTGCCGCCGACGGTGGGCAGCATGCTTTCGAGCGGAACTTCAACACGCGCGGCCATCGTGGCGGCGGTTCCGACCGTCTCCACGACTTTGCCACGGTATTCGGCAGGCAGGTTCGCGGTCGGTTGAAATTCCAGCTTCTCCAGCCCCTCTTGATTCAGGCTCCAGTTCCCCGCCGCATCGATCGACAGTTCGATTAATCGTGCGTCCGAAGGTCGAGGCAAATCACTTGGCCAAGGCGTCGACTCGTCACAGGCCATCAACACAAACACGCCGCAGCGGATGCCTGATTCGATCAAGGCTTTGAGGTGTTTGTAAGCACCACGGGTTAAGCCTTCCGGCAAACCGACGGCAGCCACCGCGTGATAGGGTTCGGCCATCGAGCCGGCCAACACGTTGTAGTCTTCGACCCGTTCGAAGCGATCACGCAAACTGGATTGCAAGACGTCTTCGGCGTGCTGGGCGACTTCGCCCAAACGCGATTCGATTTGATTTTCGGTCGTCCATACCCGATGCCCTACTAAGGCCGGGTCATGATCGGTCAGTGACATAAACGAAGTAAAGCTTTGCCCACGTCCGACTGGATCGATCAACGTTGTTCGTGTGCGGCCACCGGATGTGCCGGTCAGCATACGCCACAGGACCGCTTGGATCAGTTCGATCGCCTGATTCATTTGCCCTGACGCGGCTCGAATCAATAACCCGCTATGCAAACGTCGATGCAGTGCGATGCAGAGCGAATCCGGAATTTCAGCCGGATTGAACATCGAATCGATCGCGCCGCCGGAGTCAGTTGCTTTCTGTACTGAAATAGTTTGATAGAGCAAATCGCCAACGGCTAACTCGCCGACGGGGACATAGTTTAAGTTTGGCTCGGACGTTTGAACTTCATTCGCGACTTGTTCCCAAGACGGAAATCGTTTCGAAGCATTGTCACTGAGTGATGAAATCCGATTCAGACCTACCCGAACACCTTCACGCATTCGATCCGTTACGTGTTGCAATTCATCGTGTCGTCGCTGGGCGTTGTCTTCGCGACGTTGATGCAATCGTTGGTCTGTCTGTGACAGTCGCGATGTGATTGACGCGGCAACCGATTCGGCTTTTTGGTTCATCTCCGCATTCAGCGAGTCATAGCCATTTTGAAAGCCGGTCTCCAACTGGCCGAGTTGTTCGGTCAAGCGATCGCGGGCGGCCTGTTCTTCGGCCATCAGGGTTTGGTTCAGGTGTTCAAGCTGTTCTTTGCGCCACTGTTCCGCTTGTCGCAGGTGTTCGTCACGGCGGGCGATCAGTTCTTCGCTTGACAGACGGGCCTGTTCGACCGAAATCTTTTTGCCGATCTCAGCGGCTTCTTCGGCCGCCCGCACCGTGCGGTAAATCCGGGGATAGGTTCGTCGTGTTTTGCGTCTTAGCGGAATCAAGAGAGCTGCGAACAAGCTAATTCCGAGAACGCCGGCGACAGCGACACCGGCCAGCATGACCGTCCAGAATGATTCGGGGCGCATCAGGACAACTGCGGTGATCCAGATCACGACGGCCGTTGCGACACCGGCGGGTAAGTAGAACGAATCAACAATCCGAACCGACGCTCCCGTTTGAAGGTCAATCACCGAATCATGAGCACGCTTTGTCAAATCACCGATGACTTCGACGGTGTGCCGAATCGAAGTTGGCCGTTCATACTCGATCACGTCCTCGGGGGCTTCTGCTGGCGGGACATTGGGGAGGCCGTCCAATCGGCGAACCGTCAATTCACAAGTCCACTGCATGTCCTTGCCGATCGCGACCATCGAGTGGTTGATCTTTTCGATTTCGCGTTTGCTTAGCTCGCCTGGTTCGTGCTTGTGCGATTCGTATTGGTGTTGGACGGCGCTGCGCCGGGCGTCGACTTTGTTTTCGATCGTCTCAACGCCTTGGCTTTTCTTGCGACGATAGAGTGATGCCAAGCGATTGATTTCATTCCGCAGCCGCAGCGTTTCGCTTTCATAGGCGGCAAAGACTTTTTCTTCGGCCGCGTCCCATTGCGAGAATGTCGTGTAGCGATCTCGCCGGCAGTCGGCGGTAACCCCGTTCCGCTCGGCGACCAGTTGGACCTCTTCTTCTTCACGCTGTGACGCATGTTGATGAACTAAGTTCAATCGCTCGGCGTGGCAGGTTTTGAAGCGAGCGATCAGAGCATCCAGCAACACTCGTTGCCGAGTGGGCGAAAGTAGTCCTGCTGGAGAGACGGACGAATCTTTCATAGCGGTGTACCGAAAGACGAGATGAGACGCGACAAGAAAAGGTACCCGACAAGGTCCATGCCGGATTTGTCGACGTCACATTGCGTCTACATTTTTACGGCCTCTCCAGGCCGGTGTCGCTACATTCAGTATACCTCGCGAGACCCTGTCTCGGTGTCGCTGATCGCGACCTGGGCCTTGCGGAGGTTTTCGGTGAATTCCGCTAAGCTGGCCGTAAAACGGCTCAAGCTGGGGGCGATCGCTGACAGGTCTTCTTGTTCGAACTGACGTGCCCGGTCATCTTTCCAGACCTCTTTCGTCTCCTGCCAGAGTCGGGCGAAGTCATTGAAGTCGCGTCGGAAGCGATTTTGTGCATCCGTCAGCGGGGCAAGATTCAATGGCTCGAGCATTGGAACTCCTCGAATGACTTAAGAGACGAAGTAACACCCGGTGGGCGTGGGGCCTCCCACCGGAAGGGATGTTATGCGATGGCAGGATTAAAGGTTGCCACGAGCGTGTTTGGCGAGCGTTTCCTGGTACTTTTTCTTGCCCTCTTCGACACTTTTGCGAATCGCCTTGGTGCTCTGCTCACTTTCTTTCCGCAGTTCGGCAATCATCTCGAGCGATTCGACTTGAAAGTCACTGATTGCGTCAACCAGTTTTTGCACTGATTCGGGGTCGATGGTGCTGCCGTAACCGGCTTTCAGGGCTGCGCGTTCGAGTTCCCGTCCGAGAGTCGCGATGTCTTCCAAGCCTTTGTTAACGCCTTCTTTCATCGCTTCGGTTGCTTGCGTGACTTCGTGCAAGCCGTGCTGGCTTTGATAGACGGTGCCCAGGATGGTGAAGACGTGTTCGTTGGTCGTAAAGAACGTGACCGCGCGGCGATAAACGCGCTCCTTGACGTCGTGGGTTTGCTTCAGTTTTGTGACCAAGGTTTCGCCGACGTCGTAACCGATTTGCAGGTTCTCGGCGATGTCTTTTAGCAACTGGTACGTTTCGTCTTCGTCTTCGAATTGTTTGCGGGCTTCGTCGCGAGCCAGTTCAAGTTGGCTTTTACCCGCTTGGTCGGTTCCAGCGTATTGATCGAGAGCGTCCTGAGCGTCAGCGAGTTTCTGTTTGGCGGCTTCCAGGACGGGCAGATGATCATCGAACAGTTCTCGCGCGAGGACTTCCGCTTCTTTCAAGGCAAAGCGAAAGTCGATGTACGCGTCCATGATCATGTCTTCGCTTTTGAGAGCCGCCTTGGTGTCCTTGGCAACTTCCGCGTAGGTCTCGGTGATTTTTTCGAAGCGATCGGTCGGTGTGCCGCGACGAATTTTCATCCACCAGTTCGACAGTTTTTCGGTGCCGCTGATTTTGCCATCGTCTAGCTGTGCGATCAGCCGCTTGCTGTCTTCGCGAATCGAATCGAATTCCTGCGTGATTTGCAGGTAGCGATTACCGACTTGGATGCTCTCGACGTTTTCGCGGACTAACGCGTTGAACGCGCCCATGTGTTGGATCACGTCGGCGATGGCCAGCACTTTGGCTTCGTCCAGATGTTTGACGCTTTCCAGCAGCGTGATCAATTCTTGTGGTGCGGCATTCTTGCTGTCGACGCCGAACTCGCGAAGGACGGTGACGGCGCTATTGAGATACTCGCGCATTTTGCTGCTTCCGCCGGTGGATGCCGTGGGTTGCGTTTGGTTGGCGGAGGCGGTCGCTTGTTTAGACATGATCGATTAAATGAGAAAACGAAGGAAAGACAAAGCCCTGTAACGCGCGCCCCGAAAGACGGATTTCAGCTCCCTAGTAAGTTAGCGCGTCACCTGCCAGGATGCAATCGACCGACATGGATTGATTTTGTGGGCCGATCCCTACAGCGGCAATCCTAGACGAGGGCGATTTCGGGTGAGATGTGTGACAACGTGGCATTCGTTGCCGCTTGGACATGGGCCAAAGTCACAGCCATACATGGCGCGAAAATGATTGCTTCGCGTTTTGCTCGGGTGGCGTGGCAAAATTTCAGTTCCTGAGCCAAAATGGTTGGCGTCCCTTTCCTTTTGATTTTCGGAATTTGCGATCAAGCTGATGAGTCAGGCACAAGCGACACAATCGATCGACGAACTTCCCGAGCACGAGCTGACCATCGCGGAAACATTGCGTGTGATGGATGTCGCACGGGAAATGCGTGACCAACGCGAGCAAGCGGAGGTGATGTTTCGACGTGACGAAATGCGAGACGCGTTGCGGGCAAAGCTTCTGAGGACTGCCGCACTTTCTGGGGACAGTGTCACCGAAGCGGAAATTGATGCCGCCATTGACCAATACCTTGAAACTCAACACACCTACAGCGATCCCCCATCCGGATTGCAATCGGTTTTTGCATACGGCTGGGTTTGGCGGAAACGAATCGCCGCGATCTTGGCATTTGCCGCGGCCGCTGGCTTCTTTTATTTGATTGCCTAATTCGACCCGTACTACGACAGCCAAACGACAAGCTCCTATGACCATCTCTGGACCGGCGATGCATCGCCAGTTGATCGAAGGATTCAAGCGACTGCAATCGCGGGTCGATGAGGCCCGCCGGATGACCGCCGGGATGGGCGACGATCGTGGAACTCTCGGCGATGATCGAAGCACTGCCCTGTTGGACTTGGCCAAGCACTACCTGCCCGAGTTGTCGGCCGAATCGATTGATGCGACTTGGTCAGAAGTCCGTGGCGAATTGAGCCAAGTGTTGATGCGTTTACAAGATGAATTGCGACGCAGCCAAACTGAACTTGCCAAATACAACGACCGGCGATCGATCGAAGAAGACCGCTTGCTAAAACTCGACAACGAACTCGATTCGCTCACCGAAAAGCGAGATCGTTTGGCCAGCGATGTTCAGCAACGTCTGTCGGAAGATCAGGAATTCGTCGCTTTGACGAGCCAAGCTGCTGCCGCTGAAACCGCACTCGAACGCGCCGAAGCCAACTTTAACGAGATCGAGCAGGATGCCGCTCGCAAGTTGCCAAGTTTTCAATCCAGCACGTTTTTCAACTATCTCTATGATCGCAAGTTTGGCTCAAAGCAATACGCCGCTCGCGGATTCACGCGGCGGATGGATCGTTGGCTGGCAAACTACATCGATTACTCGAAGGCTAAGAAAAGTTATGACTTCTTGGTGAAGACGCCCGAACAAATGCGGCAGATCATTGCCGAAGATCGCAAGGCGCTCGACGTTGTGATGGAGTCACTCGAACAGCGTCACGAAGCCGTTGTACGTGAGTGTGGATTGCAAGCGGTGATCGATTCGGTACAGCGACTAAGGGATGATCGCCAGTCGCGGTTAAACGAACTGGAACTGATCTGTTCAAAAGTTGAATCGCTGGAAACGCAAATCGCTGACCTAGAAAATCCACGCGGCGATTATTACCGCCAAGCGATTGAAGCTTTCCGGCACGTTTTAGAATCGATCGAGACAGCAGATCTCGACGCGCGAGCCGTTGCGACGGAAGAACTGACCGACGATCAAATCGTCGCTAGGATTCGCGGCATCGATGAAAGTTTGGAACGGCTCGACGAACAGCAGGAACGTTCACGTGAACAGCAACGCCAATTGCAGCGTTGTCTGGATGCATACGGCCGGATGATGCAGCGTTTTCGGGCGGCGAAGTTCGATTCCAATCGTTCGTACTTTGTTGATTCGTTCGATCTGCTTGCTCTGATCGATCGGGCGGGACAGGAAGCGGACATTGACGAACTCTGGTCAGCGATGAAGACGGCGCAATTCTCGGGAGCTGCGACAGCGAATCAGGTCGCCATGTTGGCGGCAAACCCGATGGCGACGCTGATGACCGGAGCGATGATGAATGTCGCGGGGGCTTTGAACGAGCAAGCGATTGAAGCGGCAAGGCGTGCCGCCAGCCGTCGACAACATGGCTATGGCAACCCACATCGCGATGATTTCCCAGGACGACGTCGTTCACACTGACCGTTTTCCGTCGGCGACATGAAAACGGAAAGGGGGCGACTATTGGCGCTTTAACATTGATCCGAATGGGGGAAGGTTCTCGCATTTGCACCTGCTTTCGCATGTGGGGGTCTCCTGGGCGACTGATCTGATTTCGATAGACGCCCAACAACCGCTGGCATTTGCCTGTCGCATTGATCGACTGCCGGCGTCGATGAATAAGGGTCAAGGTTTAATGAACTCGAAGATCATTTCGTTTTGCCTCACCGTTTCGGTTCTGCTGTGTGGACTGCAAGGCTATGTGCTTTGGAGAATCAACGAGCACATCGCAACGGAAGCGATTCAGTCGGTGCGTTTGCAGGTCGTGGTTGCTACCGCAGTCGTCATAGCGATGGTCGCGATTATCACGAAAATCTTTGCCAATGGGGCGACCAGCTATGCGCTGGCGATGTCGCAATCAGCGTCGAATCCCAATGGTCCTCAGGCAAAGAAAAAGGCAGCAAGCAAAGAGGTTATCGAAGCGGTACATCAGTTCGATGAAAGCATCCAGCACATCGCGCACAACACCGGACGCGCACTGGACGTTTCTCGAGAGGCCGTCCACGCCACGGTCCAAGCTCACGAGTCGATCCAGCGTCTCAACGCAAGTAGTGACCAAATCGGTGACGTCGTGAAAGCGATCGCGGCGGTAGCCGAGCAGACCAACCTGTTGGCGCTGAACGCGACCATCGAAGCGGCGCGAGCCGGCGAATCGGGAAAAGGCTTTGCAGTCGTAGCCGGTGAAGTCAAAAACTTGGCCAAAGAGACCAATGATGCGACCGAAGCGGTGCTTCAACGGGTCGAACAAATCAATCGCGATACGGATTCGGCCGTTAAGATGATTCACAACGTGACCGACATCATCAACCAAATCAACGAGTGCCAAACGATCGTTGCTGACGCTGCCCAGCGTCAGATCCAGACCAATAGAAAGGTCTTCCAGACGTTCTCTGAAAACTGACGGTTTCGACAAGTCCTGAATTTGTCGGCGATGGCGTCATCACGGTATGATGCGCCACATGGACGTTGATGACATTGCTACCGCCGCACTTGAGATCGAAGATCAGTCGAAACGCGAAGCGTTTGTTCGGCAGGCTTGTGGTGGTGACGCGTCTAAATTGAATCGCGTGACCGAGTTGATCGTCGCACTGCAGCTCAGCGACGCCGACGGCTTTTTGGACGGAGGCATGTTCGCCAAAGACAGCCTGCCAGCCGAGTCGCCGCAAAATGTGCCCGAGCGTTTCGAAATTCGAAGTCGACATGCGGTGGGAGGGCTCGGTGAAGTTTTTGTGGCATGGGATTACCAATTGTCACGAACGGTCGCGCTAAAGAGCATCCGGACTGAATGGACAAGTAATCCGGACGCGGCAGCGCGATTCCGACGGGAAGCCGAAATCACGGGCTACCTGGAGCATCCTGGCGTTGTACCTGTTTATGCCTTCGGCGAACACGACGACGGGCGGCCGTACTATGCAATGCAGCTCATTCAAGGCGAGACCCTGCAAGCGGTCGTGACCCGGCATTTGGATTTGGATGAGCTTTCCGTCAGTCGCAAGAAAACAGCTCGACTTTGGTACCCCCAAGACGTCTTGCGAGATTTGTTGAACCGGTTTCGAGACGTTTGTCTGACCATCCAGTACGCACACAGTCGTCAGGTCATTCACCGAGACTTGAAGCCCTCGAACATTATGCTGGGGGCCTATGGGCAAACCTTGGTCGTCGATTGGGGCTTGGCGAAACGAACGGACAACGTTTCTGATCTTGCGGGAGATGTACCCGGCGCGAACTTTGAAACCCTGGATGTGGCGGATTGGGACCAGCAATCGGACGCCGGATCTTCGGTCGAGCAAACCCGGCACGGCACGACCTTGGGGACACCTCGATTTATGAGCCCCGAGCAGGCCAAGGGCGATGTTGAACGAGTCAATGAAGCGTCCGATATCTATTGCCTGGGTGCGACGCTGTATTTCATCTTGACCGGAAAGGCACCTCACGAAGGCGAATCGGATCTCGAATCGACATTCCGTAAGATCGCCGAAGGCCGAATCGAAGTTCCGCACACGGTCGATCCGTTGATTCCCCGCGCGCTGTCCGCGATTGCGATGAAGGCGATGCGGCGATCGGCAAAGCATCGCTACCAAAATGCCGGTGACCTGGCAGACGATGTCGAACGCTATCTCGCCGACCAGACGGTGAGTGTTTATCAATCGCCGCCAACGGAGCGTTTGTTTCGGCTGGCAAGAAAAAATCCCGCTCGCTCGGCGGCAATCGTTGTCGCCACAATCCTGATCGGTATCGGATCGATCGCGGGCTTGGCCGTTCAGGACGAAATGGCACGGCGAAAACTTCTGTCGCAGCGAAGGGAATCGAACGCGGAGCAACAGATCCGGTTCCAAGCCGAGACACGGCAGAAAGAAGCTGCGGCAATGGTGGGAGCGGCGACCGAACGCAGCCACGCCGCAATTCGCGATGGACGTTATTCGGATGCAGCCACTTTGGCAGCGTTGGCGATTGATCGTATGGGCGACTTGGAATCATTCGATCGTCTCCGCGAAACATGGCTTCAGAAACAGGATCGTCTCCGTCGATTAGGTGCGTTCGTTTCGCTTGTGCGCCGAGGAGAAGATCTCGATTACCTCGCCCGAGACACTGAAGCGGCGATCTTGCTGCAGGCTTCGCTCGGCGAACTCGGAGTGTTTCAAAGCGAAAGTTGGTGGGCCGATCTGCCGGTACAGGATTTGACGCCCAGCCAAGCCGATGCGATCCGCTGGAAAGTCTATCGCGTCTTGACCGCTTTGAACTCGATTTATCTAAAGCGAATGGTGATCGTGATGGGCGGCGACAAGCAGGGTCGAACGCCGAGTCTGTTTCGATTGCTAAGAAGCTTTCTAACGTCAAACCTCGGGGCGGACGAAGCTTCGGCCACCGAATCACTGACTCGGCGAATCGAGACGTTTCGTCCCAGTCAGTCTGCGATCTGGTTGGGCAGCATCGCACGGTTCCGATTGCATCACGGGTCCCGCATCGAGCCCGCTGAATTGGGACCACCCAACAACGCCGCCGACGGACTGGAACTTGCGATCGCCAGTCTGATCGCAAGTGTCGATCCGGCTTACCGCACCTGGTTCAAAGACTACGGCGTGACGTTTGTGCCCAAACGCGAAGGCCAGGCGGATGCCGACTATGCGGTTGATGTTGCGTTGGAAACACTGCGGCGGTCACTCGATCAGTCTCCCGCCGACTATTGGATCGGTATGACGACCGGACAAGCCTATTTTTTGAAAGCCCAAGCCGCGTCGCGTGCTCATGATCTCGATGAAGCGATCCGTTGGCTGGACTTGGCAAAGATCCAGTATGGGCGTTGCATTGCAATCCGTCCGGAAACCGCGTTCGCGCATGCCGACCGCTCCACCGTCGCACTCGAGCTCGCTTTGACCATGCGAAGCAAGGACGCTGACTGGACCGGCAAAGCATCCCGAATCGAAGAACTGTTTAAGCTCAGTTTGGACGACGCGAGTCGAGCGGTTCGAATCGCTGCTGACCAAGATTGGCCGTATTGGCATCTCGGTGCCGCTGCAGCGTTCGTCGACCAGCCTCGGCTGGCGATTGAATCGTTCTATCAAGCGATTGACCTAGGCTTTGACGTTGCCGAAACACTCGACGGACCGATCTTGAAATTGAATGACCTTCGGGGACGAACCCGGGCAGTCGAATACGTACAGCAACGTTATCAAATCCTTCGTGACAACGAAGCTGATACCGAACACCTTGCCGAACTCGCCGCGTTGATGGCGTCCTTGGAATACTCGCGTGATCGCGTCGACCAAGCAAAAGGTTGGGCGGATCGCGCGATCACACATCAGCCGGATCATCCGCGAGCGGAGCAGATCCTGGGATGGTGCGCTTTCAAAGCTTCCGAGTTTGACGAAGCCGAACGTCATTTCCGAAACACGCTGGCACAATTGCCCGATGACGTCGTTGCAACGTTGGGCCTTGCTCGACTGATCGAAGAACGTGAAATCGAGCCGAATGAAGAAGTTCAGCGTCTCTATCAAAAAGCGACGACTCAAGCGATTTCAAGACGACACCAATCGAGTGCATGGTTTGGTTTGGCCAAACAGGCTGTCCGTCGCGAACGATTTGATCAAGCCGTGGAGGCGATCGAGCAGGCGCGGCAATTGGACCCCGCTTGCGATGTGACGCCGTTCGCTGAAATCGCGAGGGCGCAGGCAATTGTTTGGCTTAAACAATTACGTGAAACCGACGACGAAGAAGCGAAGAAGCTCTACTACGCCAAGATAGGATTATTAAAGGAAACCGCAGACCGTGTCGCCGCGCTCCCGAATGCCTCGGTAAACGAAATCATTCAAGCCAACGGAAACGGATCCCCCAAGGTGTTGCCGATTCTTGATGGAGAGTTCGAACTTCCGATGGGGCGGTACTGGCGATTGAGACCAGGGGAAGACACTCAATCGGGTGTAACCCATTTGCGGGTTCGACCGAAAATTGAAGTTGATCTCGAAAAACAAAAATCGGTTGAGCGATCCATACTGCGTATCGCCGCACCGCAGGAAGTCGGTTCCGAAGGCAATTGGGAATTGTCCCAATCGCTGCCAGCCGTGGCCGGTCAGCGCTATTCACTCTTGTTGCGGTGTAAGCAAACCGCCCAACAGCAGCGGTCCACTGGTGTGAATTGTGAAGTCGTCGTGCGGTCCAACGGAGAGGAGTGTTTGCGGCGGTCGCTTGGGGAAGTCGGCAAGAGCTGGGACGACTGGCAGTGGGAGTTTCAAGTTCCACCTCGCGACGAGTCGCTTGCGATGATCGATGTCGTGATCGTTATCCCTACCGACAGGGCAGCGACGCTTTGCCTTGATCGGATTCAGGCCGTACGTTTGGATTGAGGTGATTCGGATACAATACGAGTAACGGATCGCTACCGAATCGAATTCTCCAACGGAATGAGGTCTCGCAATGGATGTTTCTCGTTCGCATGCTACGACGTCGAAATCGATCGACGCGGGTCGCCGCACGACAGCCAACTTATCCATCGCCCAGTATCTGATTCGGCGTCTGCAGGATTACGGAATTGCACAGATGTTCGGAATCCCTGGTGACTATGTCTTATCGCTTTATAGCGAACTCGAGAAAAGCCCGATCGAGATGATCGGTTGTACTCGCGAAGACTGTGCGGGGTTTGCCGCCGATGCTTATGCGAGGATCAACGGCATGGGCGCAGTCTGCGTGACCTATTGCGTCGGAGGGCTTAGCGTTTGCAATTCAATTGCGGGTGCGTATGCGGAAAAATCACCCGTCGTTGTCGTTACCGGGTCACCGGGACTCAAGGAACGTTCGCGCGGCGCGTTACTTCACCACATGGTGCGAGATTTTCGAACTCAGTACGACGTGTTCGAAAAATTCACGATCGCGGGAACAGAGCTCTCGGATCCCCTGACTGCATTCTCGGAAATCGATCGGGTGTTGGATGCCTGTGATCGATTCAAGCGTCCGGTTTATTTGGAGATCCCGCGTGACATGGTTCGCGTCGTTCCGCCAATCACCCACAGTTTTCGTGGCGTGATGCCTACTCAGGATCCCGAAGCCACCGGCGAAGCGATTAAGGAAGCGGTGCAACTCATTCGATCGGCAAAGCAACCGGTGATCGTTGCCGGTGTCGAGCTCCACCGGTTCGCGCTTCAAGACGAACTGTTGACGCTGGCTGAGAACGCGAACATTCCAATTGCGACGACAATGCTGGGGAAAAGCGTTATCAGCGAGCAGCACCCAAGCTTTATTGGATTGTACGAAGGAGCGTTGGGAGATCAGGCGGTCACGCGGTTTGTCGAAGAAAGCGATTTAGTGTTGTTGTTGGGAGCGTTCCTAAGCGACATCAACTTGGGAATCTTTTCCGCCAACTTACGCCCCTCGGCTTGTATCTACGCGACCAGCGAAGAACTGCGTATTTCGCACCACCACTATCACAATGTCGGCTTGAAAGACTTCTTGGACGGGTTGGGAACACTGCCGTACCCCGAACGTGAACTCCAGAAACCGATCAAACACGCGGCGAACGATGTCGGTGCGGTGGAAAGCGATTCGACGAATGACGACAACACGGCACCGAACGGTTTGCGAACAAGTTGGATGATCCAACAAATCAATCAGCGGCTTGACGGAGAAACGATCGTCGTTGCCGATGTTGGTGATTCGTTGTTCGCGGCGACAGAATTGACGATTCATGACCGCGGCGAATTTTTAAGTCCGGCATACTACACATCGATGGGGTTCGCGATTCCGGCCGCACTGGGAGCCGCGACGGCGAAACCTGATCATCGTGTTGTGGCATTGGTTGGCGACGGGGCGTTTCAAATGACCGGCCAAGAATTAAGCACGCTGATTCGCTACGGGCACAATCCCATTGTTATTGTCTTGGACAACCATGGGTATGGCACCGAACGATACTTGCATGCCGGAGATTGGGTTTACAACGAAATCCAGCCGTGGAATTACTGCAAGCTTTTGGACGTTTATGGCCGCGGCAAAAGCCATTTGGTTGCGACCGAAAGCGAATTTAAGAATGCTTTTGAGGATGCCTGGAACGATGCGGGCCAGTTGCATCTGATCCAGGCCAAGCTTGCCGAGAACGACGCGAGTGATACGCTTCGCAATCTCGCATCACGAATGAGTCGAAACGTTAGCTAATCGTCACTGCGAATCGTCACTGCGAATCGCGCCGGCAAGGCTTACTTGGGAAGGACTCGCTCGATTTCCAAGGCAATTTTGTCGATCGGCAGGACGACATCTGCGAGGCCTTGTTGGACCACATTGCCAGGCATGCCCCAGACGACGCTGGTTTCTTTGTCTTGAGCGATGACCATGCAGCCTTTTTCCTTTAAAGCCCGAGCGCCTTCGGTTCCATCGATTCCCATACCGGTCAGGATGATACCGAGGCAGTTTTCGCCGAATGTACTGGCCATCGAACGGAACATCGGGTCAGCAGCGGGACGGCAAGAATGGATCGGCGGTTCCTGGTTCAGTTTGGTGATGATCTCGTTATTTCGTCGAATCACCGTCATGTGAAAACCGCCCGGCGCGATGACGATTTGTCCGGGCGCGATGACTCTGTCGTTGCTCGCTTCGACCACCGAATGTCCGCGCTCCGATGAAAGTCTTTCGGCCAACAAAGCTGTGAACGAAGCCGGCATATGCTGGACGATAAAGATTGGCACCTTCAAGTCGACCGGCAATCGGCTGACGACGGTCGCGAGCGCTTTGGGGCCGCCTGTCGAAACACCGATCCCGATCGCATCGATTCGCGCCGGGGTGGTCACTCGATTGATGGCGGGTTGTCGCTGCGGCGTCATTCCTCCGACCGGATTGCGACCCATTCCAGCGGCGAGTCCACCCCCGCCGCCCACACCACTTAGTGCTTTGGCTTTGGCTTTGGTAGGAACCAGACGATAGATCTTCGGGAGCAATTCTTCTTTCAGTTGCGAGACCGCATTGCTGATATGCCCTGCGTCCACCGGTTTGGTGGCGAAATCGTCGGCTCCTGCTGAGATCGCGTCCATGGTCGCTTCCGCACCGTCTTGGGTGAGCGCGCTGAACATGATGACAGGAAGCTTGCGATCCACTTTTCGGATCTCGCGAACTGTTTCAATGCCATCCATCACCGGCATCCCGACATCCATGATGATGATGTCGGGGCGGCAACGCGGCAGTTTGTCGATCGCGTCTTTTCCGTGCACCGCTTCGCTGACGACTGAGATGTCTTTGGCGCTATTCAGGGTCGAAACCAGCAGACGTCTCATCATGGACGAGTCATCGCACACCATTACACGTATGACTTCGTTCATTCGCTACACCTTGAATCCGATTCGCATAGATCTTTACAACTCACTTCCAAATCTGCCTGGGTTCGTTCGAGAATCGGTTCCGTGATTTCAGTGAACGATTCTAGTAATGGACGGTTTACCACTTCTTCTAACATCTTGATGCCTAAATTGCCTTCTGGATCATAGCTCATCGATTCGCCAGATCGTTGCAGATGATTGGCAAGATGGTCCGCTGCGGAGGTGATCGCAACTAGCTTTTGATGGTTGCACTCTGAAGACGGGGTGTGATGAAATAGGATAGACTCGGTTAAGGCGTGCGGAAGCCGTTGTCGGTTCGCGAACCAAGCACCGAGATGGCAGTGATCGGTTTGAAAAATCTCTCGCTCTCGCTGGAGTGTTTGTTGAGATTCTTGAAAATTCAACGGGTCTGCAAGCTGGAAACGATCCGGATCGACCAATGCGAAAATCAATCGGCCCAGGTCGTGTAATAAGCCGGCGGTGAATTCTTCGCCATCAAAGCCGAGATCTAAAAATTCGCCGAGATAGACTGCCACTGTCGCGGTCGCAAAGCTGTGGCGCAACAGTAACTCGCGCACCCAAATCTGTTCGATCGGTAGCCGTTTCATCATTCCGGCCGTGCTGGACGCGATGATCAGGTTTTTGCACTGGCGAATTCCCAGTCGCGTGATCGCACGGTGGAGCGAGGTCAGGGTTTTGCCACCGGCGAAGACCGGCGAGTTCGCCAAAGCCAAGGTATCCGCGGCCAACATTGGGTCTCGTGAAATCACACAGGCAAGGTGTTGCGGGCGACACTCAGGGTCTTGTGCGATTTCCAACGCTTCACAGGCCGCAGACGGCAGACTCAGCGTCTCACCACGACGCCCCTCGAGAAGCGCTTGGAGCGACTTCGGCGGCGTTTCGATGTGAAGAGTTGGGTCCATGTTGTGAGCCGAGTGAGGCTTGTGCGGCGAGCGTTAGGCGATACCGATTGGTTTACGTTGTCGTTCTGGTCTTACAGTTGATACTTTGCCTGCATCTGGGAGCCTCTTTTCCCCGAACTCGATTGACCGGAGATTGCACCCTTTACCTCACTGCGAAGCAATTCTGTCAGTGACAGCACCGTGTTGGCGATCATGTTGTTTCCATCGGCCAAATCGGCAACGTTGTTGGAAATCTCGGCTGTCATCGCGGTTTGTTCTTCGACGGCCCCGGCGATCGCGTTTTGGCTTTCGTTGATCTGCGAAATGATGTCGCTGACCAATTCGATCGCGTCAGTCGCTTCCATGGTGTCGCCTTGGATCGCTTCGATTCGGCGGACAATGTCTTCGGTGGCAGTACCGGTTTGGGCGGCGAGTTCCTTGACTTCGTTCGCGACGACGGCGAATCCTTTGCCAGCTTCTCCGGCACGGGCTGCTTCGATGGTCGCATTCAACGCCAGCAGGTTCGTTTGCTCAGCAATCGAGTTGATCACGCGAATCATCTCGCCGATTTCGGTACTGCTTCGTCCCAATCGAGAAATCGTTTCGGTCGTCGACCGCGCCGCATCGACCGCATTTCGTGCGACACTCGCCGCGCCAGTCGCATTGCGGGCGATCTCTTGAATCGAAGCTTCGAATTGTTCGACTGCGCTGCGAAGTGATTCGGCGCTCGTGCTGACGTTCTGTGCCACGTCACCGGTGGAGCCGATGGATTCCGATGCTTTAGCAAGTACTGTGACCGCTTTTCGCGAGCAATACATCGAAACAGCGAAACACCCAATCGTGATGAGGATCGCTCCTAGCATCATACGATAAAACTGTTGTTGCGCCAGATACGAAGCATCGTCACCGATGGCCATCACGACGGCATGTGCCGCTTGATGTGCGTCTTGGGTTTGCGCGATCAACATCGCCCGTAGGTTTTGAACGCGTTCTTTATCAGCGATTTGTAGCGCGGAGAGAAACTCGTCGGCAAGCTTTTTCTTATGCTCGAAAGCCGTCTGTGATAAATCGAGTGCCTCGGCCACCGATTCGTCGGCGGGATGGATTTCCCCAAATTCATGTTCGCCGCCGAACCGTAACAGCGATAGCGACTCCATCATCAGTTCGTAGGTCGCTTCCGGATTGGCTTTGTCGCCTTCGGCGATTTCGAGCAATTCTCGCGTGTGGCGTTGGTTGAGCATCCGTTGCCGACCGCTCAAGTTTGTCGCCGCAGCGCTGGACATCAGTTGCGAACTTTGCAACGACATCAGAAAAACTTGCACCGTCATTCCGGCCAAGCAAATCAGCGGAATGGCAGCGATATACCAGCGAATACGACCAAGCTTTTTCGAGGACTTAAGCATGTTCTTTCATAGAAGTGAAAAAGTTCTTTTGTAATTCAGTGACCTGATTACGGGACGGGGAACCTGCGATCAGGTGGATGTGTGACGTACAGGCTACTTTGATGTTTTCAGTCGGTCCGCGAGTGAGCGACTTGATTGAAGCACACGATAGACGCTCTGGCTGATTTCATCGGTCGCTTCTTGTTGTTGCGAAACCGCACCGGCGATCGCGTCTTGGTTCGAATCGATGTTGTTGATCGTGTCTTGTACATTGCGAATATCAGCAAGGAGACGCGATGCGGTTTGCTGAACCGACTCGATTCGTTCGGTGATCGCGCCGGTGGCATCCGCTGTTTGTTGGGCGAGTCCTTTGACTTCGCCCGCAACGACAGCAAAACCCTTACCTACCTCTCCGGCCCGGGCGGCTTCGATTGTCGCATTGAGGGCAAGTAGATTGGTTTGCTCGGCGATCGATTCGATCAATTGCACGACGCTGCCAATTTCTCGTGTGCTCGCATCGAGAGCGTTGCTCTGTTGGTGGGTTGATTCGACCAGCGACACGACGAGTTTCGCATCACGAGACGCGTGGGTCGCATATTCGGCGATGCTGCGGACGTTCGCGGAGAATTCTTCGATCGATGTTGCGATGCAGGCCGTATCGTTGGCGACTTCGTCACCGACAGCAGCCCCGATTTCGGCTGCCTTTTTCGATTGATCATCACGGATGGAACGGAGCACCATCAACGAAAAGAGTGAACTGATCGCAAGCAGGATCACCACGGCCACGCCGCCTTTCGCGAGCGCCGTCTGGGCCGCCGCTTCGGCTGGTTGCAAAGATTGCACAATTTCGAACGCACCATACAGGTCACCGGCCTTCATACCTTCCATCGGGTAACCGAGCACGTCTGTACCAGTGTCGTTGCCCCATAGCTCTTGCGACGTTTTCGGATCGCCGTGACAAATCAGACAACTATTGTCCAGCCGGATCGATCGAAACAGGTGTGCTGTATTGGTGGCGGCATCAACTTTGACCAATTCAGCGGCGTTCGTCGCCCTCAATTCTGTCAACGCGTCGAGTTGAAATTTGTTGGGCTTATGGTCAGGGTTACGTGGGCGAAATGCAGGAATGCGATAGGTGAAGTCAGCCTGTTTTGAGACATGTTCGATCGCATTGAATGCCGCAATGATCGGAAGCGTCGAAAGCAGTTTTTCTTGTTCGCCCTGATTCTGCAACTCGATCAACTCGTCAGTGGTGACAATGCCGTCTTTCCACTGTTGGTTCATGTGATCACGCGTCGCTTCGGCGGATTCGCAGAGTGCCAGACCACGTTCGACACAACTGTCGATCGCTTTCTGTTTTGCATCAACGTAGTACAAACAAGCCATGCCGATCGCCAAAAGTGCAGGTAGCAGCACTCCGAGCATCAGGACTCTTGTAAGTTGCGAAAGACGACTAAGTAAATTCATCGATGGAACTCGACACTAACTATCAAGTGACATTGGGAACAAACAGGGCGTATCAGGGCAATCAATTCAAATCAATCGGAGGGCAATCTGGAATGGAATCAAGGTTTGCTAGGCGAACATCGGGTTGTCGAATCCTCGTGGCGCGACATGTGAAACGACTTGATCCAAGTCGACCACTTCGGTGACGCGATCGCGGATGATGCATTGACCTTTGTTGGGTTCGTTCAGCATCGAAAGGGGCACATTGACGACATCGACGATGTTCTCGACGACTACGCCTACATGCATTCGTCCGGCGGAATAGACGACCGCATTGATCAAACCGTTTTCGTCTCCCGAAACACCTCCGCCGTAACCATTGCCCAATTGAAGCAACGGCATGATTTCGCCGCGGTATTGGATGACCTGCTCGTTGCCGGAATGTTCGATTCTGCTTGCTTCGAACTTTTCCAACCGCGCGACAGTGGAGAGTTTGATTGCCGATCGATTTCCGTTATCGGACTCGACCAACAGCATCAGTTCGGACTCCGACATGCCATCGAGGTGTGCGAGGTCATTGTTTCGCGGAACGCGATCACGGTGTTCTGACAAAACGTTGCTGCGTTGTGCGACGCCAAGCACGTCCAAGATCAGTGCGACCATCCCATCCCCCATGATGGTAGCACCTGCATAGCAGGCAATATTTTCTAAAAAACCGCCTAAGGGCTTAACGACAATTTCTTGACTGTCGATCACCGAATCGACGACTAACCCGAAGTGCCGATCTTCCGCTTGCAGGACGATAATATTGACACTTTCGTTGTAGTCGTTCCGTCCCCGTGGCGGACGCAGGCCGAGCAGTTCGTCGAGGAACACCAACGGCAAAAGGTTTCCGCGTAAGCGATAGACGGGGACGTCATGGATGAACTCGATTTCACATTTGTCGAGGTCACAATCGAGGCGTACCAGTTCCAGCAAACTGACTTGTGGGATCGCGTATGCTTCGCCGGCTGTCTCGGTGATCAATGCCGGAACGATCGCGAGTGTCAACGGAATCTTGATCCGGAGTGTCGTCCCCTTTCCGGCGACACTCTTGATTTCGAGTGTCCCGCCGATCCGTTCAATATTTGTTTTCACGACGTCCATACCGACGCCGCGCCCTGAAACGTTTGTGACCGTTTGTGCCGTCGAAAAGCCTGGCAACAAGATCAGGTTGATCAGCTCACGCTCGCCCATCATGTCGGCTTGCTCGGGAGTGATTAGCCCTTTCTCGATCGCCTTGTCACGGACGCGATCGGCGCGAATTCCGCCACCGTCATCGCAGATTTCGATGATGACTTGTCCGCCTTCGTGGAATGCCCGCAACAACAAGATGCCTTCCGCACGTTTGCCGGCTTCCAGTCTGGCTTCTGGCGGTTCAATCCCGTGATCGACCGAATTTCGGACGATGTGTGTGAGCGGGTCCTTGATCGCTTCAAGAATCGTTTTGTCAAGTTCCGTGTCAGCGCCTTCCATTTCGACGGCGACTTTCTTTTTGCAAGCGGACGCGAGGTCACGTACGACGCGTGGCAGTTTGCTCCAGGCATGGCGGATCGGTTGCATCCGAGTCTTCATCACGCCTTCTTGCAGCTCTGTCGTGATCAAGTTCAAACGCTGTGAAGCCGCCAGAATATTTGAATCTTTCGATTTCTCGCAGATACGCAAAATCTGATTCCGAGCCAGCACCAGTTCGCCGACAAGGTTCATCAATTTGTCGAGGAGATCGACATCGATTCGCACCGTGGAGTCGGCAACGGATTTGCCTTTCTCTCCGTCGGATGGCTTCGGTGGCGTCTTCGCTTCACTGACTTCGGCCGGTTTTGGCGTAGGGACTGCGGCAGCCGGTTTGGACTCGGCAGGTTTGACAGAAGTCGTCTCTGCTGCGGCGACGCTGGGTTCGGGGGCGACGTGATCGGCACTTGCGTCTTTCCCCGATGCGTTTTCATTCTCGGCATCGGTTGCTACCACTGCGGGAGTCGAGCCGTCGACTTCACCCTTGGTATCAAGCAGTTCTTGAAGCTGTCCGATCAGCGACGCATAGTCGGCTTCGCCTTCAATTCCGCTGTCTTCCAAATTGGTCAGGATGCTGCGGATGGCATCGACCATGCCGAGCAAACCATCCGCGATATGATTGTTTAGTTGAAATGCACCATCGCGAAGTGGGACCAGTAGGTTCTCGCCGACGTGGGCGACTTTCTCTAGTTTGGGAAGGGCGAGAAAGCCAGACGTGCCTTTGATCGTATGGATCGTTCGAAAGATACTTGCGAGTCGATCGCGGTTATCCGGTTCGTCTTCGAGCGCAAGCAGATCGCTGTCAAGTTGGTCGAGGCTTTCATAGCTTTCGACCAAAAACTCTTTGATGATGTCGTCAAGTCCGTCCACAACTCAATTCCCCGTACAGGTTGGCTTTAAAGGCATCGATGTGTGGCAACCGTGAACGTCCTTCCGGTTGCGGCTAACATGCCAGACCGAGACCGTCTGCAACTGCAGAATGTCTGCGAATACAGGGAACGATAGAACGCCACTAAATACGCGATCGAATTCGCAATTTGGAACTTACGGGAATAGGGGAACACCCCAGCCAGCACAGCGAGGGATAAGCCAGCAGTGCAGGGACCGAACCCACAAAAGAGAAACGGGTGTCCGGTGGCAGACGCGGAAGATCTGCAACAAGACTGTCGGGCAATGCAGTCTTGATGGTGCGTGAGAACGCGAAGAATTGGGGGTGAACGCAGTCGAAATCGCGACACCGAAGCGACGGACAACCCTCACTGGGATTGTCCGGCAGACCAGATATCAGTGGCCTTGAATCAGTCGCCCATAAACATTTCGCCCAGACCACCAAGCAGGCTTCCTTCGCCCTTGCGTGTGTTGCCCGCGGCCGGGATCGCGGAAGCAAGGCGACCGGCGAATCGCGAGAACGGCAACGATTGCAGCCAGACGGGGCCGGGGCCTCGGACGGTAGCGAGGAACAAGCCTTCGCCACCGAAGAATGCGTTCTTTAGCCCGCCAACAAACTGCACGTCATAGTTAACGGTCGGCCCCATCGCGACCAAGCACCCGGTATCCAAGCGAATCGTTTCGCCCGCTTCGAGTTCTCGGTACATCATCGTTCCGCCCGCGTGAATGATCCCGATGCCGTCGCCGCGTAGACGTTGCATGATGAAGCCTTCGCCGCCGAACAGTCCAGCGCCAATCTTCTTTTGAAATGCGATATCGACGGTCGTCCCGCGGGCGCCACAGAGGAACGCGTCTTTTTGGCAGATCACTTCGCCGCCAAGTTGATCGAGGTGCAATGGAATACATCGCCCCGGATAGGGCGCACCGAAAGCAACTTGGGCACGCTGCTGAGATTGATTGGTGAATGTCGTCATGAATAACGCTTCGCCGGTCAGCACACGTTTTCCGGCCGAGAGTACCTTGCCGAATAAGCTGGAGTCTTGTTTTGATGGGTCGCCGAAGACGGTCGCCATCTCGATCCCGTCGGTCATGTACATTAGCGCGCCCGCTTCGGCGATCGTTTGCTCGCCCGGGTCAAGCGTGATTTCGACGTACTGTGTTTCGTGTC
The DNA here is from genome assembly GCF_002251265.1 of Rhodopirellula sp. MGV. NCBI lineage: Bacteria > Pseudomonadati > Planctomycetota > Planctomycetia > Pirellulales > Pirellulaceae > Rhodopirellula > Rhodopirellula sp. MGV. The sequence continues at coordinate 37,000 of NZ_NPDI01000057.1, forward strand.
CGAAGATCTCGTAATCGATTTCATCGCTGGTTCGTGCTCGACCATCCGATGATTGACCGCCCCGCATCGTCACCGGTGCGGAGCTGATTTGGACTTCACCGGCCGAGAACTGGTCATCGTGGTCGGCGGTGGTGTTGACCCCCGATCCCAAGCCAGCCGACTCGAACGGGTCATCCATTGTTGCCGTGCTGCCGGGCACATTGAATGCGTGACCACAGGTTCGGCAATTGACCGTTTTTCCGGTCATGTCGTCGCCGGCTTGGTACTGTTTTCCACACATGGGGCAGTTAAATTCCACGGTCAATCGTCCTTCTTGATTTGGCGGTCGTCATTTTGGGAGCTGCGTTTTAGCTGCGGGCGCGTTTAAGCCAAGGCCTCACCGTAGCGTCGATGGGGCGCGGCCGCTTCCTCGGTTGTGATTTTTTCGAACATCGATGCTTTGCGTATTCGAACGCCACCGCGTGAAATTGCGTCACCGTGTGAAATTGGGATGAGGATCGCAGTTTCTAGAGAAGCGTTTGGGAGCCCCCACTCGTCGCGCCCCAGACGAAGTTTTACACTCACGGTGCAATCTCCGGTCCAGACCGATTGGATCGCGGCATTCCCCTTCACGCCGCGAGCGGCAGCGGGAACCCCGCAAACCGCCGAATTGCCACCTCCGGATCTCCCGGATTTTCCATTGAGACTCCCCCCTCATTCCTGAAAAGAAACGATATGAGTGCCAATCATCGACGCGGAACGTTGACGCTGCACGCCGGCCAGGAACCTGATCCGACAACGAACAGTCGGGCGGTGCCAATTTATGCGACCACCAGCTACGTGTTTAACGACACGGATCATGCGGCCGCATTATTCGGGTTGGCCGAGTTCGGCAATATCTATAGTCGCCTGATGAATCCGACGGTCGACGTCTTGGAAAAACGTTTGGCGGCACTCGACGGCGGTGTGACCGGTTTGTGCTTTGCGTCGGGGCAAGCGGCAATCACCGCAGCAATTTTGACGATCGCACATAGTGGTCAAAACATCGTCAGCAGCACGTCGCTTTATGGCGGCACCTGGACATTGTTTACGCAGACGCTCAAAAACCTGGGTATCGAAGTTCGATTCTTTAATCCGAACGAGCCCGATAAAATCCACGAACTGGTCGACGAGAATACGCGATTGGTTTACATGGAATCGATCGGCAATCCGAAAAACGACGTGCCGGATTTCAAAGCCATCGCCGATGCGGCGCACTCGGCACCGCACGGGCCAGTGCCGGTATTGTGCGACAACACGGTGATGACACCGATGTTGCTGCGTCCGATCGAACACGGCATCGACATCGTGATCTACAGCACGACAAAATTCTTGGGCGGCCACGGCACGCATGTTGGCGGTGCGATCGTTGACAGCGGGAACTTCAAGTGGGCCGACAATCCCGAAAAATGGCCCGAGTTCTGCGGACCTTCGCCGTCGTACCATGGTGCCGTCTTTGAAGAACATCTTCGCCCAATGGGAAACATCGCTTACTTGGTTCACATGCGGACGCACTGGTTGCGTGACACCGGTGCCGCGATGAGCCCCTTTGCCGCGTTCCTGTTCTTGCAAGGTTTGGAAACGTTGCACCTGCGGATGCCACGACACTGCGAAAACGCCAAGAAGGTCGCCGAGTTCCTGGAGTCCAGCGACGCTGTCGAGTGGGTGAACTATCCAGGATTGAAATCACACAGCGACTATGATCGCGGTCAGCAGTACTTGCCCGACGGCCAAGGCGCGATTCTTGGATTCGGTATCAAAGGCGGTATGGAAGCGGGCAAAAAGTTTATCAACTCGTGTGAGCTCTGTTCGCACTTGGCCAACATCGGTGACGCCAAGACGTTGGTGATTCACCCCGCCAGTACGACACACCAGCAGTTGTCCGCAGACGAACAGCGTCAGGCAGGTGTGGTGCCCGAGTACATTCGTATGTCGGTCGGTATCGAAGACGCCGACGATATCATCGACGACTTGAAGCAAGCCTTGGCGGCTGCCACCGCGTAATGTCCGAGAAGGCGGCTGAGAGCCAGTCTTTTGAAAGCACCGACGACAATCGTGTCGTCGGGCCGCTAACGCATGCTCGCCATGTCGCGTTCGATGGTGAAATCGAGTTGGAACGTGGCAGCAAGCTTGACGGGGTCCGGTGCGCTTTCGAAACCTGGGGAGAACTGAATGACGACGCCAGCAACGCAGTGCTGGTCTGTCATGCGCTCTCCGGTGACTCTCATGCGGCACGCCACGGCGAAGACGATGATCCCGGCTGGTGGGACGATTTGATCGGCCCCGGCAAACCGATCGACACAGATCATTTTTTCGTAATCTGTCCCAACGTATTGGGCGGATGTCGAGGGACAACGGGCCCTGGCGATCTGAATCCGCAAACCGGCAAGCCCTACGGAGCCGATTTTCCGCGGATCACGATTGGTGACATGGTCACCGTGCAGAAACGTTTGATCGATCACCTTGGGATCAAGCGTTTGCGAGCGATCATTGGTGGATCGCTAGGCGGGCACCAAGCGATGAGTTGGGTGTCCCGATTTCCCGATGCGACGGAGCTTTGTGTCGTCATCGCGTCGAGTGCCCGATTGACCAGCCAAGCGTTGGGATTCGATGTGATTGGACGCAATGCGATTCAGACCGATCCGCATTTTTACGACGGTCAGTACTATGACCAGCCGGAGCGCCCGGACACCGGATTGGCAATCGCACGAATGCTTGGCCACATCACTTATCTATCGACGGAGGTGATGGAGAAAAAGTTTGAATCGGATCGACACGATCCGCGTGAAGTCGCGACCAGTTTCGAACAACGGTTCAGCATCGGTTCGTACCTCGCCTACCAGGGACAAAAGTTTACGACTCGGTTCGATGCCAACAGCTACGTCACGATCACGATGGCGATGGATCTGTTTGATCTTGGCACCAGTCGATTGCAACTGATGGAAACCTTCGGTGAAGCTCAGTGTGAGTTCGTTGTTGTGAGTTTCAGCAGCGATTGGCTGTTCACACCGCATCAGTCTCGGGACATCGTCAACGCGTTAACGGCACTTGATAAATCGGTCACCTATGCCGAAATCACTTCGCCACGTGGGCACGATTCGTTCTTAATCAACGAAGACATCGCCAAGTACGCGCCTTTGATCCAATCGCGTTTGGGCGACGTTGATCGTATTCCGCCGTCGATCAGCAAGGTCGAATCGTTGATCATCAACGAGATCCCAGAAAACGCATCCGTGTTGGACTTGGGATGCGGCGATGGCCATTTGCTGGCAGCGCTTAAACAACGCGGGCATCAAAAACTGGTCGGCGTCGAAGTCGCCCAGTCCAGCATCTTGAACGCGGGGCGGCGCGGACTGAATATCATCGACTATGACTTGAACGAAGGCTTGCCGGCATTTATCGATAATCAGTTTGACGTGGTGGTGCTCAGTGCGACATTGCAAGCTGTCGCAAACATCGAAAAGTTGTTTGACGAGATGCTGCGGGTTGGCAAACGCGTGATCGTCAGTTTCCCAAACTTCGCCTACAAAAAACTCCGCGAAGATTACGTCGTCCGGGGACGCTCACCGAAAGCTCCGGGCGAATTCGGTTATGAGTGGTTCAATACGCCCAACCGACGTTTCCCTTCGATCGCGGACGTTCATGACCTCTGCCAACGGAAACAGTTGCGTTTGGTGGACGAGTACTATTTCGATGCTTCTACTGGCGAAGTGATCGCGGCGGACGACGATCCGAACCTGAACGCCGACACGGCGATTTTGGTCATGACCAGGGAATAACGTTTTTTCGCGATCCTAGCGGCGGTGCTTGGAAACTAAGCCAAGATCCCTGTCGTGAAAGCGAATCTTGGGTGTCAGCAAATTCTGCATTCTTGCCACGCGGCCGAAACCTTCTCGCCATCGCGTTGGTAAAACAAGTGGAAATGCTGTCCGGTTCACGTTGAACAATTCCGTCGGAATCTGAGATGTTAAACACTTCGCTGGGGCGTTGGTTGGCCCTTTCATTCGCCGCCAGTTCGATCGCTTCACTGGCATCAACGGCGGTCGCCGAGGACGATCCACGTGATGTATCGCGACTGCTGCCGCCGACCACGCTCGCTTATCTTGAGATTCCCAACCCGGATTCCATTGCCGAAACCATCTTAGGCCATCCCATTCGGGCTCGTCTGGAGTCGATGCCGCAGTACGACCAAGTTGCGAAGTCCCAGCAATACGCGCAAGCCCAGGTTGGACTCGCGATGGTCGAGGGCTTGTTCGGTATGCCACTTCGCGAAGTCGTCCAAAATACCACCGCAAACGGTGTCGTCGCGATTCGCGACGGAGCAACCGACGGAGCCGCGGTCATCCTCACGGCGAAAGATAAGGAATCTGCCAAGACGGTTTTTGAGAAGGCGATGCAAGTTGCATCGATCGAATGGTTCAACGGATTGGAGCCGGTGGAGTATCGTGGCATCACCGCCTACAAAAAACGCGACGTACGGGTCGCGATTCACGAAGACCGGATCTTGATTACCAACAATTCGGATCTTGGGCGGTTTATCCTCGACCAAATGCTCGAACCATCTGGCGAATCGCTGCACGATGACCCGGCATTTCAAGCAGCCAAACAAACCCAAAGCAACGAAGCGGACGCCTGGGCGTACGTCATATTGGATCCTTTTCGATCCAAGGGGAAATTCGAGAAGCTGCACCGCGACGTTCGCCGTAATCCAGTCGCGGAAGCGTTGGTGGGCGGCTTACTGAGCTGTCTGGACGAGACGCCCTATGCGACGGCCGAGGTTGATTTGACAACAACCGGGCTTGGCTTGCAGTTTGTCATTCCGTTCGTCGAAAGTGCGATTCCCAGCGAACGAGAATATTACTTCGGTCCCGATCATGCTGGTGTTGGTCCCGCGATCCCTCAGCAGCCTCAGCAGTTGCTTAGCTTGAGTACCTACCGCGACTTTTCCGCGATGTGGTTGCACTCCGGTGACCTGTTCGATGAACGTATCAACGACGAGTTTGCGAAAGCTGATGCCACACTAACGACAATCTTTTCTGGTCACGACTTTGGCGAAGACATTCTCGGTTCGGTCGAGCAGGAATCGGGTTTGTTGCCGTTCGCCAAGAATTCGCCGATGGACAACCTGTTCCGGCAATCAAGCTGCCCGCGTTTGCGTTGCTAATGAAGATGGAAAATCCCGATGAAGTGTCGAGGGAATTCAAAAGGATTTTTCAAAGCCTGGTCGGTTTTATCAACATCATCGGTGCTCAAGAAGGCAATCGCCAATTGGAACTTGACCTCGATAAGCTTGACGGAGGTGCCCAGTTGGTGATCAGTCGCTTTGTTCCCGAGCGTGAGGACGAAGGTTCAACCGATGCGCCGATCGTATTCAATTTTTCACCCACGCTCGGATTCTCTGGTGACCGATTGGTGCTCGCCAGTACCACTGACCTTGCAAAACGCTTGACCGTTTCGGAAGAGCCAGCATCTAGCGAAACCCAAGCGAACACGCAGTTATTGCTGTCTGCTGATGTGCTGCAAAAAGTTGTCGTGGACAACCGATCGCAACTCGTCGCTCAAAACATGCTTGAAGAAGGCAACTCGCTGGAGGAAGCTCAGGCGACGATCGACTTCATCACCAACATGATTGGCTATTTCAAGTCTGCCAAAGTCACGTTTGGGCCTTCGGCCGGAAAACTGAAGCTGGCCGTCGATGTCGAAGTCAACACCGATCAAACTGACTTGGTAAGCGAGTGAATCGCAAAGGGTGAACCCAATGGCTGTCGGAACCGCTTTCACGATTGATCCAGATTGGGCGTGGGAACGCTTTACACCCACCGACGATCAGCCATGGGGTCATTCGCTCGCGTCGCATCTGCTCCGTCGTGGCGGATTTGCACCGACCGCGCAGCAATTGGAACAGGCCGTCAAATCAGGATTCGAATCGACCCTCGACGGACTCACGGACGTCGAGAACACGTCTCAAGATTACTTGGACGAGATACGAACACTCACGCGTGCGGCGCTCGCCAGTGGCAGCAACAAGCAACTTGCTGCCGGATGGGTTTATCGGATGCTGACGACACCGCATCCGTTGCTCGAAAAGATGACATTGTTCTGGCACGGCCATTTCGCCACAAGCGCGACGAAGGTCGATGATGCGGAGTTGATGCTGCAGCAAAACGAATTGCTCCGCCAGCATGCTCTCGGCGACTTTCATGTGCTGTTGTTGGAAATCTCCCGTGATCCGGCAATGCTGATTTACTTGGATTCGGTGACCAACCGGAAGTCACACCCGAACGAGAACTATGCTCGCGAAATCATGGAGTTGTTTTCACTTGGCGAAGGCAACTACAGTGAAACCGATATCCGCGAGTTGGCTCGCTGTTTTACCGGTTGGGAGATCAAACGCAAACGTTTCCGATTCAACCGATTTCAGCATGACACTGGAAAGAAAACGGTTCTCGGAAAAAGTGGATCGTTCGGCGGTGAAGATGCCGTGCGGATCGTCAGTGAGCAGTCATCCGCACCAATGTTTCTGTGTGAAAAGCTGGTGCGATTTTTCGTTGCCGACGATTTGAAGTGCACGCCTGAATTGTTGCAACCACTTGCTGACCGCATGCAAGCAGATGACCTTCAGATCGCACCGACGGTGAAACGGATTTTGGGAAGCAACCTGTTTTTCTCGGAGTCTGCGCGAGCCAGAAAAGTTCGTTCGCCGGTCGAGTTTGCGATCGATTTACTTCGGTCACTCGAAGGCACCACTGACACTTACATGGTTGCCGAAGCGATTTCTGATTTGGGTCAAGGGTTGTACCATCCGCCCAGCGTCAAAGGTTGGGACGGAGGTCGGGCGTGGATCAATTCGTCAACGCTACTCGGACGATCGAATTTTGTTCGACGACTCGTCGACCATCCCAAAACCAGATTTGGAAAGCAATCACTTCGGGAATACTTGGACGATCGGGGCGTTGCGACCATCGATGATTTGCTCGCGTTTGTTCAGCCGATCTTATTTGCCGTACCGCTAAACGATTCTGTTCGCAACCAAATCGAATCGATCCGTTTGAATTCGCTTGATCGAAGTGCCAACGGTTTTGAAGATGCAATTCACCTACTGTGCTCGCTGCCGGAGTTTCAGTTGTCATGACAAAGAAAATCAGCCGACGTCGTGTCCTCCACTCATCGGCCGCTAGTGTCGCGGCACTTTCGCTGGATCAAGTGGTCGCCTGTCCGAGAACGCTGTGTCTTGGAGCGAGGAATTCAAAATCGGATGGCAAGATTCTGGTCGTCGTCGAGATGGCCGGTGGCAATGACGGATTGAATACCGTCGTTCCGTTCAATGATGATGCTTACCGCAAGGCTCGGCCAAATCTGCGAATCGAGAAATCGAGCTGCTTGGCGATCAATGATGATCGTGGTTTCCATCCGGCACTTACCGGGTTTGCGTCATTGCTTGAACAGGGGAAGCTTTCGATATTGCATGGCATCGGCTATCCAGATCCGAACCGATCGCACTTCGAGTCGATGGATATATGGCACACTTGCCATCGCAAGGACGAGCCTCGACCCGACGGTTGGATTGGGCGGGCATTGCAAGCGTCAAGACGGGAAAGCAACGATCCGCCAGCGATTCATTTGGGATCTGAACAACAACCGTTCGCGCTGATGTCACGCGAACTGCGTGTGCCATCGATCCAATCTTTGCAGCAATTCCAACTGCGAAAGAATGGAAGTGTAGACCTCTCCGAGACGATTCGTGAACTGAGTGCTGAAACGACGTCTGACGAAAACGAGTTGCTTGGCTTTATCCAAAGCAGCACTTCGTCGGCGATCATGACCAGCGAGCGTATGGAGCAGACACGAAAACAAAAGCCAAGCCAATCCACGTATCCGAAAAGCAACCTTGGTCAGAAACTGCAAACGGTCTCGCAGTTGATCGCTTCGGATCTTGAAACAAGAGTCTACTACGTTCGTATTGACGGATTCGATACACATGCCAATCAACCCGATGCGCATACTGCGTTGCTTCGCGAAGTTGGAGATGCCGTGAACGCCTTTGTGGCTGACATCAGCGGACAAGGCAACGGTGACCGGGTCTTGGTGATGTGCTTTAGCGAGTTTGGCCGGCGAGTGGCTGAGAACGCGAGCGATGGAACGGATCATGGGACTGCCGCGCCCGTGTTTTTCGCTGGCGGTCGAGTACGTGCTGGCGAGGTCGGCGACTATCCAAGTTTGACCGACCTCGAAGAAGGTGACTTAAAGCACCACACCGATTTTCGGTCGGTCTATGCCACCGTTTTGCAGCAGTGGCTTGAGTGCTCAAGCGATTCCATCCTGGACGGATCGTTTCCCATGCTTCCGTTCTTGGACGTTGGCTGAGAACGCGTGCCTTATTCGGGACTGTTTCCTGAACGGGGAACCCAGGTCTCTGGTTCGTCTAGCATGTAGGGCTGATGAAAGACTGTCATCTCGTCGCCTTGATCCTTTAACCACGCATCGAGTGCATCCGACAATTGCTGACGGTTGGCGGCATGTGCCGTTTCGTCGATCAGGTTGTTGCGTTCATAGGGATCCGATTCCAGATCGTAAAGTTCCTCGGCAGGCCGAGCATGGTACCGATTCATTGCGTCGGCAGCCGTCGCATCTGTCTTTGCGAGTTCTTGCCATTCGAGAATGTAGTCGCTCGAGTTCGCTCGATGAAGCAGATCGATGTGTGTCGTGAAGGCAAACTCGGGATGCAGGTTGCGAATGTACTTGAACCGACCGTCGCGTACCGAACGAACGGGATACACGTTCATTTGTCGGTCGCCGCTGTGTGTGGTGAAGATCAGTGCGCGATGCGTTTTTGCTTTTCCACTGAGCACATCGGCAAAGCTGGCACCGTCAAGTCCGGTCGGTACCTCGCCGCCAGCCAACTCGATTAAGGTCGGCAACATGTCCACCCAGCTGACCATCGCGTCCGTACGTGTGTTGGCTTGAATGTGTCCTGGCCATGAGACGATCAATGGCACACGAATCCCTTCTTCGTACAACGTCCATTTGCCGAGCGGGAACTGTGCGCCGTGGTCGCTGGAGAACACGTAGATTGGATCGCCTTGAAGATGTTTCTGTGTCAGTGTCCGCAGGCTTGCTAGAACTTCGTCGAGCTGTTTAACCTCTTGCAAGTATCGTGAACGCTGAACTCGCGTCCGCGGCGTATCGATCAGCATCGGTGGCAAGTACACACCAGCGGGATCAAAGCTGGAATGATTTGGCCAAGGTACGTGCGGATTGCCAATCCCGACAAACAGGGCCAATGGCCGGTCATCCTTTCGGTTGTTCAGAAAGCGCGTTACGTTCTGCAGTAGCTTGGGCATCTCCTTGGCATTCTCGACGACTTCAAAGCCGAACGATTTAGCGCGATTGGAGTGGGCGATTTTGCCGAACGACGCGACTTGATAACCAAGGTCCTTCAGGACGAAGGGCAGGCGATCAACGTCAGCACTTGGTGTTGAATGGTTTTCCTCGGCACCGTTGCGGGCTGGCATCAGCCCTGTCAAAAGCGCGGCCCGACTTGGCGCACAAGATGGGCTGGCAACGAACGCTTGATTGAACGTCATGCCTTCCGAAGCGAGTGCTTCTAAGGCTGGGGTTTTGATTCCATGTTCGTCATAGACCGAGATGTCTCGCTGAGACAAATCGTCGGCCAGATAAACGACAATGTTGGGACGTTCGTTTGCAACGGCGGTGCAAACGGAGAGGAACAGCAAGGCGGCAGAAGTGAGAAAACGCATCGGCGGCTATTGTTGGGTAGCAAAATCGAGTTCGCTCGAGATTATACCCACCGCGTTTCAATTCCGATGCGCGATCAACCAAAGGCGGCAACGTGATGTTGAAGTCAATCCGGTTTACGGTTGCTCGTTTTCGATCACTTCTGGGCTCGCCGGATCTTCTGGGGCCCGTTTACGGAGCTTGCGTTGCAGGGACCGCCGGTGGATGCCCAATCGACGTGCCGCTTCGCTGATGTTGCCACCGCAGTCCGATAAAACTCGATGAATGTGCTCCCACTCGTTTCGTGCAAGCGACGGGGCGGGGAAGCTGACTTCGCCAGTCGGAACTGTCGGGCAGTCACCACGTGCGAAAGCGGCTAGGATGTCATCGGCATCGGCGGGCTTGCTGAGGAAGTTCACTGCACCCGCACGCACCGCATCGATCGACGCGGGGATGCTGCCGAATCCGCTGAGCATGATGATCCGCGTATTCGGATTCATCTGCAAAAGTTTGCGTAGTAGGTCCAGTCCTGACTTGCCAGGCATCCGCAAATCGAGCACCGCCAAGTCTGTCGGGGAGTGATGAAACACTTCGACAGCTTCGTCGTAAGTGCCGGCGGTTTGGACCAAGAATCCCCGTTGACGAAGCGCCATTGCAAGTCGGTCCCGCAGTATCACGGTGTCATCGACTAGTAGAACGCTGTCGGCGCCAAGATCGGCAGCGGTGTAAACCGGGGCGGAATCGTCTGTCATGTTTCTGTGATTGGTAATGCTAAGCGTTGTTCGCCCATGGGGCCGCACCAGCTACCAGTTTGCCAGCTGCGTCCGCTGTGACAGCGAGCGGGCTCCACGTTTCCATTGTAGGTCACAGTTCAAGCACGCCTATCCCACGGCAAGGCTACGTCCGGTTGATTTACCGAAATGCGACCTGCAGCGATCACTGGAAAACGCAGGAATGTTCGAGCGAGCCGCGATTGCAGAGCCTTGCCCCCAACCACTGAACATTGATCGTGTGACGATTGGCCGCTATGAAAATCGGCGACTGATCACACCCAGGATACCGCCGCTGCAGAACAGCCCGATGATCGTGATCGCGAATAATCCACCACTTGCGCGCAACCGGCCGTCTAGCTGGTCGTTTTGTACGGCGCGTTGGATCAACGCCTGTGCCTCGGGATCAAACCGCAGCTCGACGGCGATTTCTTTCAGTTCTTCGTCGCCTTTGGTGATGGTGCCTTCGTATCGCCGCGCGACCAGTATTTCGCGAATCGCTTGGTCGCTTAGATAGCACTCATCGCAATTCCAATCGTAACATTCCTTGATGTACAAGGCGATGTTGGCCCGCAGCAGCGCCATCAGCTTGTCTTCGCAGGCCTCGATCGTCTTGCACCCACCCGTGGTCACTGGCCACGTGTGATTGCTCCCTTCGATGTTTCGTTCGGCGTCGGCCCAGCTTGGCCAATCGTCGGGATAAGTGATATGAGTTAGCGGCGCGACCGAGAGGTTCGCCGATCCTTGGGAAGGTTCGGCCGAGTCGTTGTCCGGTTGTGGCGGATCTGTTGGGGACTCGTCAGAGGCTGATTCGTTCTCGAGAGCTTCGGATTCAGTTCCCGAATTGCCTGCGGCTTCGACTTTGTCGGTGGGCTCGACCGTTTCGAGATTCGATTCAGGATCGGATGCTTCGACCACGGCCGCTTCGACCACGACTGAAGCCACTTCGGTTTCGGCATCTTGGTCGGTGATCGTTTCGGCATAGCCGACGGTTGCGACAAATGCGACCACGGCAAAAGCGGTCAAGGATGGCAGTAGGTGTTTCATGATTGAACCTCCATCGCCAAGGTTTCGTGATCGGGAGAAGTGGCATTCGGTGATCGTCGCCGATGACGGAGGTGCGAGAACCGCTCGATCTCCGATTCATAGGAACGCGGGTTGATCCAAGGGGCTGACATTTGCGTGGCGATTGCCAAGCCGCCGGCGACCAGCAAACCGATCGGCTGGGGAATAGGCAGGATCTGGTGAGCGCCCCAAGCGGCGACGCAGACGACGGCGACGCTCCAAAGGCTCAGTCGTGTGCGGCGAAGCGGGTCAACTGATTTCCACCAACGAATGCCACCGAACAGCAACGCGAAGTGTGCCATCATGCCGGATGCACGAATGGTTCCATCGTTGTGATAAAGGGCTTGTGGGAGATCGCTTTTCAGAAATTCGCTGTATGCGGGAATCGCGGGCAACAGGAAGTACTCTGTCAGTGCAAAGGCCCATAGTCCAACCATCGCACCGACACCGGCCAAGACCAAGCGTCGAGGCAAACTTTCGCCTTCGTTGCGTTCCCAAAGTTTTCCAAGACCAAGAATGCCTTGCGCCCCGACCAGGACGACAAGTGCCATCCAAAAGAACGGGGCAAGCTCGATCGCCGTGACATCCCCACTGCGAAGCCCGATGACTCCCGCGATGACGGCCATCGCAAGCACGGTCAACGAAGATGCCAGCCAAGACGTATTCAATTCTGCCAAGCGGACCAAGTTGTGTTTTGCCCGAAGCGTATTACGAACTTCGTTTTTCCATTCGGTTTTTGACTTCGCACGTTTCGGTTTCGACGATTGGCGAGATGCCAATTGGTGTGCTCGCGCATAGCTGGGCTGTTCGTTCGTGTGCAGCACCATTTGCCGGATGATGTAGTACGGCACATAAATCGCTGCCAACACCGACAACACAGGCAGCAACCAACTGGTGTTTAGGAACAGCACGAACGCGACCACCGCGCCGATCCAAAACCGAGATCGGGGTGACTGTTCGAGTGATTGCCACCACAACCCAAGGTCGCTGGTTGATTTGCGGATCGCGCGTAGCAGCGGTTCTTCGGTTGGCGAGGAATATGGCCCAGCGACGGCTGGTGCGCCAATTTGCGGGGCGGGTGATTTTTGTGTTGGAAAGCTCGCGACAGGCTCGTGAAGTTTGCGACCACGAGGTGTGGGTTTCAAAACTGGGGACTGGAGTGCTGCGATCGCAACGGCATCAGAAGAGTCCAACCCGAGTGGCGCGATCATATCCGCCACGGTGGAAGGACGCTTGGTGGGGTCTTTGTCGAGCGCCGCACCGATGACTTCACGATACGGCGACGCGATGGCGCTCAAGTCCGGCAGCGCGGTCATGTGTTTGACGATGATCTCATGACAGCTATCGCCGTCAAAGGGAACTCGTCCGGTCAGCAATTCGTAAAGGATGATTCCCAACGCATAGATATCGATCTCGCGTCCGTATTGCCCGCGTCCAATTTCCGGGGCCATGTAGTGGAACGTGCCGACGCTTTCGGTGTGACCACCACGCTGGGACGCGCTGATGTATTTACTCAGTCCATAATCGCCGACTTTGACGATCCCCAAATCATCGAACACGTTGCCGGGTTTTAAGTCCCGGTGGACGAGTCCGGCACTGTGCAGATGCGAGACGCCGGCGGCAATTCCGGCAAACCAACGTCGGGCGTCGGTCTCTGTTAATCCGGTCGGATAGAGATCCAGCACGTCACGGAGGTTTTGTCCGGCGACGTATTCCATCACCACCCACGAACCGCTGTCGGCATCGCGACAGATGTCAAACAGCGAGACCAAGTTTGGGTGCTTCAGATTAAGGCACTGCGATACACCGCGGATTTCGACGTCCAGATTGCGCTGGATTCGCTTGAGTGCGACCTCTTTTCCGGCTTCGCTGACCGCAAAGTACACTTCGCCGAACCCGCCAACACCGACACCACGCCGTATCGTGTACGGTGGCAAAGGTTGTGAGCCGGGTGGATAGGTGAACGACATGGGCCGGGAATTCGTTGACGAGCCGGCATGCGCCGAAGGCACACAGCCGAGCGAAGTTTCAGCGAGTTCCATTTTATCGTTGATCGGGCCCGCGTCACGCTGAATGCGCGAAGACTTTTCAGATCCGATTTGATGCAATTTCTGTTTGCGCGGCTTCAGCGAACCCCAAAACGCGTCGACGAAGTTCATTTTGCCAAAGCAACATTTCCCGCGTTTGGACATTGGTGAGTCCGCACGGTCCGCTGATTGGGATTCGGGACGCTTTTCAGGTGCGAGTGAGTTCATACTTCTTCCAACATCATGTCCAAAGGTCCCAGCGATTGACGCTGGCCAGGAATCAGGTCCACAAACTCACGCGCCGTTTCCGACGCGAGGAATCGCGATGTGTTGCTGCTCCGATTCAGCTTTGCCTTCCACCTGCCGTCTCGAATCACGAGGACCGCTGACACGTCCATGCCCGAGCAGCGAATGTGGTTGGCTTCGGTCGGGCCAATCAACAGGGTTTGTGCGGCGATCAAGATGTGATCGACATGCCCGTCAAATCGATGCGGAGGCTGCAATTCCAAAACCGCGGAGGCTGACAGGACCGATGGCTTGCGAAGCAACATGGTCGCCGAACCCGAAATCGGAAAACGGCTGCCATCGACAAGCAATTGGCGTTTGGGCGGGGCCATTGACCGGGGCCCAGAATTGTTGCCGTCAGAAACCGACGGCGACCAAAAGTAATCGCCGCCGTGGCGAATCAACGTTCCTTCATTGCGTCGCCAATCGGCTTGCACGGTTACGTCTGCTGTCTCGCCATTCTGACGCACGCCGCCAATCGTCAGCCGGTCACCGGCGAACAGGGCGTAACCGCCGCAGCGATCGATCCACAATCGCCAGGCGTCGGTTTGCGGTGAAGATTGGGTGGGGCGAATCATCGAATTCATCGTCACGAGACGTTGTAAAGAGACAGCGGTGAACAGCGATCAGTCGACTTGGATCGAAACCAATTCCGATGCAGGCTGCTTGCCATCGAAGTAGGCCGCGATGTCGTCGAGCAAGTTTTCGTCGCTCGGTTCATCGAGATCGATTCCACTGAAGTACTCGACGTCGACACGCATGGTTTCCTCTTTCACGTCAATATCTGTGGCAATTTCGTCCAGCAGTCGACGTGTCTGAGAAAGATGGCTGTCGTCCAGATTCAAGTCACTGGCGGTCTCGGCAACACGCAGGGCGCCCAAGCGGGCTTGCAGGTTCTCGATCTCCACCTCCAGTTGACGCTTGGCATTGAGCATCTCTTCCATGCGAGCTTCAGCTGAAGCCAGCGACGATTCGCGAGCTCCCAACATTTGCTGCAGCTTTTCAGCCGTCGCGCGACGGGTCTTGAAACGCTTGAAGCGGTTTTTCAAGTCCTCTTTGACTTGGTCCGACGAGTAGCTGCGACCTGCATAGACGAAATGTTCGTCGCCGCCCTTCAGGTCGTCGGTCAGTCGCTCGATGTCCGACTGAGCTTTGGTGAGCTGCGTTTCGGTGGTCTCGAATTCCTTTTGCAAGCGAACGACTTCAATTTTCTCAGACGCAATTCGCTTGGCGTTTTTCGTGATCTCGGGTTTCAGATCCGAAATCATCTGACGTGCTTGCTTGATCTTCCATTCCAACGGAACGGAATCACTGGCGGTTTCTTTCAGGTAATTGACGCCGCATTTTGTATAGCTGGACAGTGGAATCCCCACCGCCAAGCTGGACAACAGGGCGACGGCGCCGCCGGTGATGAGGGCTTTTTTCAACATGGATTGGTTCCCCAAAGGTGGTCGGAGGAGAAGAGCCGAAGGTGTTGTGGCTCGCTTCACCCTCCTGTTCGGCTCGAACAACCAAGTCTTGGGGCGGTCGGAAGAATTTTTTTAAAGCCCGGGATAGCCGCTGTTACCCCCTCACGTTGCGTGAAGTCCGTTTCAGGTTGGGTGGTTCGGGCAGTTTCTTTGGGGAGTCCGCAGGCTTTTTCGCCGTCTAGCTGATCACACTGATCACGGTCCATGTACCGGTGATCAGCATCGCAATCGCGGACAGCCACAAGCAAAGGTCCCAGAACTTGCCTGGCTTGAGCTCTTCAATGCAGCGTTGGTAGCGGAAATACAGTGCCGCTCCGCCGAGCATCGGCAGCATCACGCCTTGGGTGATCCCACTGATCAGGACCAGTTTTGCTGGGGATTGGAACTTCAAGAAAATCACCACGCAAAGCAGTGGAAACACACCGCTTAAGATTCTCACCCAGCGTTGGTACGTTTCTTCGCTGTGGTCGACCAGTCCGATCACCCGCATGCAATCGGCGAATGTCCGGGCATGGGACGCGTTGGCGACAAAGAATGTTGAATACAGCACCGCGATCGCCCCAAACAAAAAGATCACCGCTGCCCAATCCGAGAACACCGGTTGAAACATCACGGCAAGCGTCCGCACCATCTCGCCTTTCTCTGGATTCAAACCGATCCGGTGCAGTACGGAGGCGCCCATCAGAAAGAACGCCATTGTCGCGAAGGTGTAGATCACCATCGCTCCCCAGGCGTCGACTTGCATTACACGCATCCAGCCAGCCGCACGGCGTTTCCATTCTGGTGACCCATCGTTGTCCCCAGTAAATCTGCCATAGCCTTTTTCTAAACACCAATACGGATAAGTGATTAGCTCTGCCGCACCGACGCCGATGATCCCAAACGTGGCCAATGCGGTGGCGATCGGGTTGATGCCTTCCATGCGACTCGGCAGATGGAATTTAAGTCCTGACAGAAATTCTTGGGCACTGAACGCGAACTCGGCTTCGCTTTGCAGCCAGTAGACATTGACGACCACCAGCACCGTAAAGGATGCGACCAAGGCGGTGCTGAATGACTGGATCAGACCGTATCGACCGACCACCAAAATCACGCTGGTGATGACGGCGATGATCACTGCCCAAATCGCCGCATCGTTGGTCTCGGCATGCGCGGTATCCGTTGGCGGGTACGCATCGTCGTACCGGGCCCAGGCTTCGGCGATCGATTTTTCGGTTTGTGCTTGCGCCTCGGCGGAGGGTTGCTCCCTTTCGACCGACTGACGCAGCGATCGAAATTCTTCGAAGGTAGCCAATTGCTGGGCGTCGGCCGCTTCGTTGTACGCTTTGCCTTGGTCAGTTAACGGCGCGGTGATCGCGAGTGCTTGCCCAACACCGCCGACGATGCCGCCAAGTTGCGAAATGCTGGCCAGCCACATCACCAACCAATACCACACCAGCCAATTGCCGCGCCCGCGAACACGGGGACCGGGAACTTCGTCCAGAGCAATCAGCGTCGTCTTGCCACTGATGATGGCGTATCGGCCAAATTCGATTTGTGCAAAGACCTTGATCAGGCATCCGAGCAGGATCAACCAAAGGAGGCTGAAACCGGCTTCGGCACCCGTTTTGGTGGTCGCGATTAATTCACCACTGCCGACAATGGACCCGGCGACGATCAGCCCTGGGCCAACCGAGGCTAAGATGCGAGTGATTTGATGGGGAGGTTCAATCGGTTTGTTCATGGCGGAAGAGTTTAGCACTTTGTCCGCCGTTAATGGTGTGAGGTTGGCGCTTTAAACGGGCGAATAGCCGGCGCTTGCGTGACCCGGTGCGATCGGACGATAATTGGGACGCACCTTCGAGACTCATTCACTAGGATTGCATGGCTGCCGCGGCCCCGCTCGATACAACGATCGGTGTAATCACACCGGAAAACATTGCCTTTGAATATCAATTGGCCGGGCCGTTTCGACGTCTGCCCGCCTATCTGATTGACTTCGCGGTCCGCTGGTTCGTCGTGATCGCGGTTTGGTTGGCGCTGGCGATCGCGGGCGGGCTGATGTCGTTCCTGTCGAGTTTTTCAGGACCGCTCAGCCAAGCGTTCTTTATGATCGGGATCTTCGCCATCAATTGGTTTTACGGAACGATCTTTGAAGCGTATTTCAACGGGCGGACGATCGGAAAATGGATGTGCGGAATTCGTGTGATCCAGGTCGACGGACGCCCGATCACACCGCGCAGCGCACTGCTTCGGAATTTGTTGCGTGTCGCCGATCTGGCGCCAGCCGCATCGCTTAGCATGTTCGATCCGGAATTGCCGCCACAGCTTGTGATCCCATCCGGAATCGTAGGACTGGTCACCATGATGATGACACAGCGAATGCAGCGGATGGGCGACTTGGCAGCCGGGACAATGGTGATCGTTGACGAACGCAAGTGGCAATTGCCCGTGGCAAAAGTCGACGACGCGCGTGTCCCCGCGCTCGCATCGTTCATTCCGGGTGACTATCTGATTACGCGCAAGATGGCACGTACCTTGGCAACCTATGCCGAACGTCGGCACTTCATGACACCGCCACGTCGTCGCGAGGTTGCACGCAAGCTTACCGATCCGTTGATCGAGCGTTTCGAATTCCGCAAAGATATCGACCCCGATTTGCTGCTCTACTCGCTTTACTACAAAACCTTCTTGGCTGATTCTGCGACCGAGTCACCTGACCTCGGGCCGCTTTCGGGATACAGTCCACTTGCCAAAGACGCGGACAAGGTTGGCGGGTTGGCCGACGAAACGATCCGTGAAATGGCTCAATCGGTTCCGGTGGTGACGGATCCGGCTGCAACGGTCGAGACAGTGAGTGAAGCGAAAGAATGAATGTTGCCAAGCTATTGGAAAAGCGGAGGACCGATTGGTCTGAGCTGGAGCAGCTTTGCGAGGCGATGGAGCTCCGTGGACGAACCGATTCGCTTGGCGCTAAACATCGTGGGGCGAGAGGCATCACACGGTTTGCTTCGTTGTACCGAGCGGCATGTGCGGATTTAGCGCTGGCCGATGCGTATCAGTTGCCTCCCAATACGGTCACGTACCTGCACCGCTTGGTCGCTCGCGCGCACAATCAACTCTATCGAACGCAATCCGCGTCGCCGGTCGGTTGGTTCCGCATCTTGTTTGAGGAAGCGCCCCAACGAATTTTCAACGACGGTTGTGTCCGGGTGGCGACGATCGTGTTTTTCGGATTGTTTGCGATGGCGATGATCATGGGAGCTGCCGAAGACCAGTTTCCCTTGTTCGCGGAAAACGTTTGTGGCAGCGAAATGCTGAAAAAGACGGAAGCATCGTTTTTGGAACCGCTAAACGTCGCACCGCAAGAGTATTCAGCGCGAGCAGCGTTCTACATCAGCCACAACACCGGCATCGGGCTGCAGTGCTTTGCTTGGGGGATTTTGCTGGTCCCCTGTTTGTACACGCTCGCTTATAACGCCGTGGTACTCGGGGCGACTTTCGGATACATGTCCCGCGATGGGATTGATGGCGCCGACCACTTCTTCGAATTCGTCACCGCGCATGGACCTTTCGAACTGACAGCGATCGCATTGTCAGCCGCTGGCGGGATGCGGTTGGGACTGGGGCTATTTCAAACTCATGGGCTATCACGTGTCGATTCGATGCGTCAGGCCGGTCGCGACGCGGTTCCGGTGATGGCCGCAAGCGCGGCGATGTTCGTACTTGCCGCGTTCACCGAGGGCTTCCTATCGCCGAGTAGTGCACCGTATCTCGTGAAAGTGGCGTGGTCGATCACATCGAGCAGTTTGATCACGTTGTACTTTGTCGTTTTGGGGTTCCCACGTCAGGGGAGTACCGACCGGTCGTTGGTTCGGACGGCGCGTTATTCGGATTTAGTCCAATCACGCGAAACCGAAGCGGGGAGGTCCGCCGGTGCAACTTGACCAAACACATGTCGCGATTCGCGTACGCACGCTTTCAGAAATCGGTGACCTTGCGCTCGTTTTGCTGCATCGTTATCCGACACTGTTACTGAAAGGGTTCGTGATGGGGGCGGCGCCTTGGGCGATCGCGAACGCGTTGTTGCTGTATTGGATCCCGATTACCGAATACCAATACGGGATGGACGATCCGGAAGCCCGATGGCAGATCGTCCGCTATTTGATTTGGATGGCGCTATTGGTGTTTTTGCAAACGCCTGCCGCCGGTGTGGTGACAACGATTTACTTGGGGCAAGCGGTATTCGAATCGAAGCCGAGTTGGAAAAGTGCCGCCAGTAGCGCCCGGCAGATGTTCGGACGCTGGATACGCCTGTTGGGGTTCCGCCGCTTGGCGATCCCGGCCATGATCATCGCCGGCATCAGACTGTTTCAACCTTGGAACACGACCTACGATGTGACGGTCCCGCTGGCAATTTTGTTCGTCGCGATTGTGATACGTGCCAATCGACCGTTTTTGCCCGAGATGATTTTGTTGGAGCGGTGCCCCGAGCGAAGCAAAAACTCAAACGAAATGACATTAAGAAAGCGGGCAAAGGCATTGCATCGTCCTTCCGGAAGCGACGTTGGCAGCCGATGGGTGATCACCGCGGCAACGCTGTGCATCCTTTTTGCTGGACTGTTTTATAGTTTGGTTTGGTTTCGAGGGATCGCGACGGGCTACTGGAATTTTGGATTGGTGACGCTGCTCGGTTTGTATCCGGTCGCACTTTGGACCGTCGGCGGGTTGAGTGTCGTCGTGCGTATGATCGCTTATTTGGATACAAGAATCCGGTTAGAAGGCTGGGACGTTGAGCTCGCTGTGCGTGCCGAAGCGATCCGGCAGTTCGGCGAAGAGGTCGAAATCGTGAGCGGCTCTGTCGCGCCAGCTCTCCCGGTGAGCGGCAATCGAGGAGGCGTGTAATGTTCGAGTTCAGCCGCCTTCGGTGTTTGCTCGGCCTTTGGATTGCATTGGCGCCAGCGGCAGCCAGCGCACAAGACGCTTCCGGTAATCCGTCGCTCAATTTATCGCCCGCGGCTCGATCGCCGGTGGGCGAATCGCTTTCCGCAACACCTTGGTACGATGCGGATCAGAATCAGTTAATTCCGATCACGGTCGTTCCGCGAAGAGATGATTCGGTCAATCGTGAGAGCCGTTGGTTGCCAAAGGCACCTGCGATTCAAGCAAAAAGCAAAGCCAACGCCAATCCGACGACAGGCAACGCGTCAACGCTGTTTGGGTCTGGCTTCACACTGTCAAATCTGTTCGGTTGGCTGTTCTTGGTTTCGATGGTGATCGTGATCGTCGGATTAATCGTTTACGCGATTGGCCGCGCGGAAGTGAAGTTGGCCAGCGCGGAATCGGAAAGCGGAGGGGCCGCCCACGGGAAGCTTCCCGATCAGCAAACGTTAGAGCGAATGAAGCATTTGCCGCCGGAGCTTCGTCGCACAGACGTTAATTTGCGGAGTGAGTGCGAACGTTTGATGCAGGCCGAGGAATACGACAAAGCGATCATCTTGCTGCTCGGACACCAGTTGTTGTTGCTGGACAAATACGGTTTGCTGCGGCTTGCACGCGGAAAAACAAACGGCAAGTACGTCCGCGAGACGCATTCGCATGACGCGTCCTGTGCCGCTTGGTTGCGACAGACGGCTGATGCGTTTGAGCATTCGTATTTCGGTCGTCATGAAATCGGCAACGACGTTTTTGCCAGGTTGTGGGAACAGAACCGCGAAATGGAACATCTCGCACTCACACATGGAGCTCCCCATTGAATCCGCGAATTCAATTCGATTGGTGGAGAGACGGTTGGTGTTGGTTAACCGTTTGTGTCGCGATCTTGAGTAGCGGCTGTGGGAGCTCGCTCAGCACCCAGTACGGCGGAACAAAAGGCTACTTTGCAAGACGCAGTGTCAACGGATTAACAACCTTTCATGATGCGTTCGAGAAAGCCGATTTTTCGACGCGTGATGTCAACCGTTTGACACAGCGGACCCGCAAAATCGCTGCGTTTGTCTGGACGCCAATGGAAATCACGTTGATCGATTTCAATACAGGGCAATGGATCGATCGATGGCTGGAACAGGGCGGACGGACGTTGATCTATGTCGTGCCCGACAGCGGTTCAGAATCCGAATACTTTCGTCAAGCGAGTTCAAAAGCGGATCCTTCGCAACGGATTGAGTATCGCCGCAAGCTCGGGGAAAGCCTGATCTCAAACCATCAGCAACAGGTGCAACGCGTCAGCGTCGATTTTGGCCAATGGTTTGTCGCGACGCCAAAGGTTCAACGGGCAACTGTCACTGTGGGGCAAGATGCGTCGTCTGATACCGCATGGAGCGATACCGCTCGATTGATTGGCGACGAGCCGCAAGATTTCGAATGGGTGATCGCGCCCAGCCAAGTGGCGCAGGGCAGCCCGGCAATATCGCCTCCTTCCGCCACCGGAGCGATCAATCCGGCGATCACTCCGTCCGTTCAACCGACACAGCATTCAGGAAAGACGGAGTCGCATGAGTTCGAGTCTTTGTTGGAAACGTCCGGCGGCGAAACTCTGGTCGCTCGCGTCACTTCGGAGACATGGAACGATTCACAGATCATCGTTGTCGCTGGCGGGTCACTGTTGACAAACTTTGGTCTCGTCCATCCCGAGAACCGTGCCCTCGCGGACTCGTTGATCGAAAGCACTTGGCAGACCGCATCAGATGCCCATTTGGTCGACGACGAAACCAAGTTGACGCCAGACGGAGATGATTTGGCAGTGGGGTTTATCACCGCCAGCGATCAGTTGCCGATCAGTGCCGAGGTAGGAGAGATTCCGCGTGCCACCGGCGCCGAAATGTTGACCGAGTTTCCGCTCAGCATGGTGACTGTTCATGCGGCGGTGATTGGGTTGATCGTGTGCCTGGTCCTGTTGCCGATCTTTGGTCGACCCAAGCAAGTTGACAGTGGAACATTAACGCATTTCGGCGATCACCTTGATGCGGTCGCGACGCTGCTTTGGCGACGCGGCGGCGAACGGTTTGCTCGCGAACGTATCAGTGACTACATGCGGCAGGTTCGTGGTGAAACCCATGGCCGCTGGGTCCTTGAGGAACCCGAGCAGAAATCGACGGCCGAGGTTCTACCGGTTGCGAGTGAAGCTGCCCCGGCGAAAATAAATCCTGTTGGCGAGACTGCGAGTGCAGATTCCCTCGTCAACCACACCGAGTCCCACAGCACTGAGGAACAACGTTGACAGACGAACCGCAAGGCGACCCGCCAATCGCGACGAACACGCCATCGCTACGTGAAAAGAGCGAACGATTCGCGCCGGTCGAAAAACTGTTTACGTCGATCTCCGATGAGGTCGCCAAGCTGTACGTCGGCCAAGAGGAGTTAGTCCTGGGCACGCTGACTGCGTTGTTTTCCGGTGGGCACGTCTTGATCGAGTCGGTGCCAGGGCTCGGCAAAACTTTGTTCGTGCGAACACTCGGTCGCGTCCTTGGATGTGACTTCGGACGGATTCAGTTCACTGCTGACCTGATGCCTTCGGATATCACCGGTGCGCCGGTGTTTGACATGCAAAAGAGCGAGTTTCGCTTTCGCCCAGGTCCGGTGTTCACGCAGTTGCTGCTGGCTGACGAAATCAACCGTTCGCCGGCAAAGACACACGCTGCCTTGCTGGAAATCATGCAGGAATACCGTGTCACCATCGACGGGACGAGCCATGGGGTCCCACAACCGTTCTTGGTGATGGCCACTCAAAACCCGCTGGAGAGCGAAGGGACCTACAACCTGCCCGAAGCTCAGCTGGACCGATTCATGTTCAAGCTGAAAGTCGATTATCCGACCGAAGCACAGGAAGCCGAGATCCTGAAACTGCACAGCCAACAGGTCAGTTTAAACGAACGACTGGAAAACGAGATCAAAACGATCACCGATCCGGAATCCGTGATGAACTGCATCAAGTTGTGTGGGACGGTCAATGTGGAAGAATCGCTCGTCGATTACATCAACAAGATTGTCCGCGGGACGCGGTCCTGGCCAGCGTTCCATCTGGGAGCCTCGCCACGTGCCGGTTTGGCGCTGATGCAGTGTGCGCGAACGCTGGCCGGGTTCAGTGGGCGTGACTATGCGATCCCCGATGATGTTGTCGAGGTCGCTATTCCGGCACTGCGGCACCGCGTCCAACTGACCGCCGAGGCGGAAATCGAAGGCCGCGATGTCGACGAAGAGCTGCAAGCGATGATCCGCGGGATCGAAGTCCCGCGTGACTGATCTCTAGCGTCGGTTGACGATCATCGTACCGTTGTCCGCGACGTTCATCAGTGGTCGCGAGTACCAGCGTCCGCCTTTTGACGCACCCGGACGGATCGTGAACCCGAATGCCAGATTCCAGCCTTCCTGCATGTAGTCTGCATCGGCGGCCTGATCGTCCGGGATGTAGTAGGTCGCCGAGGTATCCCAGGTCACGTTGCGGTGTACGGGCAATGCCAGGTCAAGATTAACGATAAAGTCTTCGTCGTCAGTCCATCCCAGTGCTCCTTCGAGTGATCCGAATTCCGACAGCATCTGGCGATAGAAGAAACGGTATTGGTTGACCGAATCAAAGCTGACTTGATTGCTGATGGTCGTCCCACCAGCATTCGTCACGCTGGTCAGCCCATCGTCGTCTTTGACACCGGTTGCGAATTTGAATCCGAAGACGTCGCAACGCTGTGTCTTCCACGAAAGCTCACCACGAAGTTGAATCAGGTTTCCGCGGAAGTACCAATCTTCGTACAGGTAATCGAGTACGACGCCATACTGCAGGCCCCAGTCGACTCGGCGGAACAAGCCGTTGGTCAGGAATATCTGTTTGCGTGATTCGTCAGTGAAATCGGCCCCGGACAAGTTGGCTTGCAAAAATCGGACACCCGACTGATACGACAAGTCAGTTCCGAAAAAGCCAAGCGGAATGCCTTTGTTGAACCCTTCGTAGAATCCGAAACTGCCGCTCCCGCGCTGATCGCCCGACCCGACAGTGGCGTAGTTCATCGGTCCGGTGAATCCGGCCGCACCGGCAAAGAACTCCATTCGGTTCCAAGGGACCGACAAGCGGGGAAACATTCCGTCAAGGAATCCACGGGGCCCGCCAGCACAGGTGTTGCAGCCGCAGCCTGGCGTGTAGCTATCGCAGCATCCGTCACATCCGCCATCGAAACAGCCTTCGGCACCGCAGCCAGGTTCTGTCCAGGTTTCGATTCCACAGCCAGGTTCGAGGCCGCACGACGGCCCACGGACATCGCCAACGGCACAATCGCAGACCGATTCACAGCCGCAGGTCGATTCGAAAATGGGGCTCGATGAAACAATTTGGCCGGGAGCGAATTCGTCCGATGTGATGATCGTTTCGTGGTGGCTGACTTGCCGAATCTGCGATTTGACCGCAGGACGCACCGCCCTTGCACCCCCTCGGGAGACAGGTGATGCATGCGAAACATCGATACGGTCTTGGCGAAAGACGTCTTCGGCGAGACGAGCGACCGGCTGTTGAGCTTCGGTCGTGAGGCCAAAGGAGTGCCATAATAGGACGCCCAAGAAGAACACGACCGTCTTTGAAGAAGCGTTTTTCCAGGTCGATGAACAATTTTGATCGGCTTGTCCCGGCGAAACTGGGATCGTTGACGTTATCATGTTCTGGAATCTTTCCGCAGGGAGGGACGGCAATTGATTTACATTTACGGTGTTACTTTCGGCATTCAGAATCGTGACCATTAGAAAACTTTGCGCAACCGTTACCACTTTCCCGACCGTCACATACGCGTTTGCATTGACGCTCTTGCTGGCGATCAGCCATCTCGCGGTTGGTGTCCAGCCCGCGTCGGCTCAAGAAGCGGCCGAAACGGAGGCTAGCGGCGAAAAGCCAGCGATCCAGGCAAAAGACGTTGAAGTGCCATCCCCGATCGACGCCGCATCTGCCAGCGTGACGTATCCCCGCGCGGTGGCCGTCAACGGTGACCAGCGTTTTATCGTTGACCTCGACCTGCCCGGCATTTGGGTCCAACAAGGCGAAAAGAAAGAACTCTATACGCCGGGCACAAAGTTGCTCCGCAAACCGATGAATCGCCCATGGTGTGTCGTTCCGCATCCGCAAGGCGGTGTGTTGATCGGCGATTCGGCAACTCGCGAGATTTATTACGCGAAAGAGCCCGGCGTGAAACTCGTCGCGCTCAATGGCGGCTACTTAGGTATCCCGATGGCTCTCGCGGTCGACGCTGCGGGCGAACAGATCTATGTCGGTGATGCGGAACGTCGTGCGGTTTTTCGATTGCCGATCAGCGGCGGAAAACCTGAACTGGTTGCCCGAGTCAACGCGCGGGGACTGTCGTTTGATGCCGACGGTATGTTGTGGGCGATCACTCCCGACGCCGATGCCGTGGTGAAGATTGATGTCGCAAACAACAAAGCCGAAACCGTCGTCGGTGATCGGCCCTACCAATTTCCAAACGGTCTGGTTTGGGCGGGCGACGAAGGCTTTGTGACTGATGGCTACGGGAAATCCATTTGGCGTTTCACAGCCGACGGCAAAACCGAAAAGTGGTTCGAAGGCGAACCGCTGCAAGGTCCTGTCGGATTGACTGCGGACGAAAGCTATCTCTACGTCTCCGATCCGCGGAGCAAGCAAGTCTTTCGCTTTGATCGCAAAACCAAATCGGTTGAGCCAACACTGTAATTGCCCTGGCAGGACTCTTGCCGCAATTGGTAGTACGGTGGCCATCATCAATCTCTATGGTGGACCAAGGCCTTGCGGAAACAGTTTCACATCATTTGCGGTTTCACGGTGCTGTTGCTCAGCACTGGTTGTGTTCGTCGTCGAATGACGGTGCGTACCAACCCGCCTGGTGCGATGGTTTCCGTTGACAACCAAGTCATTGGTTCGTCTCCCGCGGCAACGTCCTATACGTTCTATGGGACACGTGAAATCCGAATCGAAGCGGACGGCTACCGTACCGAAACGATCAAGCGGCGATTTAATCCGCCGTGGTACCAGTGGCCCGGGATCGACTTCTTTGCCGAGACGCTTTGGCCGGGAGAGATACGCGATGAACGGATTATCGATGTCACATTGACGCCCCACGTCCAACCATCGGACGAAGAGATCCTTTCGCGAGCTGGCAATCTTCGCCAACAGTCGCAAAGCGGAATCGTCAGTGGCCTTCGGCAGTAGTCGTCTATAGTCCTTCAGGGTTAACCTGCGACGCGATAGCAATTGGCCTTTCATGTCACATTCTGGGAAGCGACGAGTGTCGGAGTTGTCGCTAGCTTTACCAGGTTAGTACTTGGTGCGCGGGCATCGGTTTTGCGCCAAACAGGCGAACCACTGTCTTGCCGCTGAGAGTCGGTATTGGAAGGATACGCCGGTTAACAGCAATCTAGCGGTGAGCTTCTTTTCCAGGGGCTTGAGCATCGTTGTCTAATGCGTCAAGTACTTGCTTTAGGTGCCAGTGTTCGCATTCGCACAGGCCATTGCTCGGCTATAATTCGGGGGCCCATTTTTTACCGGTACCAGCATGGTACTTTTCGCTTCTCTTTGAATCGGTGTTATATGAATCACGTTGTGTTCAGACATCGGCGAGCTGGATTCACGCTCGTTGAACTTCTAGTTGTGATCGCGATTATTGGGATCCTTGTCGGCCTGTTACTCCCCGCTGTTCAAGCGGCTCGTGAGGCGGCCCGTCGGATGTCCTGCAGTAACAACTTCAAGCAGATTGGGTTGGCAGCCCACAACTATCATTCTGCGTACAAGCAGCTGCCTACTCAGTGCGGCGGTTCTCGCCCTCCAGCCGGAACACCTGCGGCAGACCCCAGGACCACTGGTACGCCGGACCAAGGTGGTGGCACCAACCACGGCTTCCTCGGATGGTTGGTCGGCCTGACTCCGTACATGGAGCAGCAAGGCCTCTGGGATCAGATCAGCAATCCCAGCATCAAAGTCGTTGGCCTTCCAGACTTGCAGCAGCCAAACAAGTGGAACCCGATGGGGCCAGTGCCATGGCAACTGTTCTATCCACCATGGATGACGGAGCTGCCGATGTTGCGTTGCCCGAGTGACCCGGGCCTCGGTTTGCCAGCACAAGGTCGAACGAACTATGCGGCGTGCATGGGCGATTCGATCCGTCGTCAAGACGTCGGGCGTTGGGATGCCGACCTGCAATTCACCGGCAACCAAGAAGTCACCTGGGCCGTGATCGTCAAAACCGAGCATCGCGGGATGTTTGTCACCCGTGACGCGACACGTTTCCGTGACGTACTGGACGGCCTTTCGAACACCATCATGGCCGGCGAAATTGTCACCGCGATCGGCGACCGCTCGATCATCGGTGAAGGCTCGTTTAACCACGGCAACAACCAGCTGCACGCTAACCCAAGCCTGTGCTACGACAATAACGAAATCGATCCAGAACGTCCCAAGTTCTGGTGCAGCAACGGTGCCAACTGCACCCAGCCGAACTTGCAAGCAGCCGGCGGAAGTCGATTCCGCGGATTCCGCTGGTCCGATGGACGTGCGATGTGGAGCGGCATGACGACGATCCTGCCACCCAACCGCGAGATCTGCCAGCAGGGCGGCGCGCAAGCGGCTGCCAGTGTTCCCGGTGTCTTTCCACCAAGCAGCCGCCACCAAGGCGGTGTTCACATCCTGATGGGTGACGGCGCGGTCGTGTTCATCTCCGATTCGATCGAAGCGGGCAACTCACGCGCCCCGATGGTGCGTGCAGGAGCCAACTACACAGCGATCGGAAGCCCCAGTCCCTATGGCGTGTGGGGTGCACTCGGTACGCGTGCAAACAGTGAAGTGATCCAAGAGAACTTCAATTAACCACCAAATGACGATCAACAAAGGAAATGCAATGAAGTCATTTTTTCGATTGGCACTTTGTGCCCTGTGTTTCGGTAGCGTGTTCACCGTGACCGGCTGCTCCAGCGGTGAAGCAACGGTCATTGAACCCGAAAACGACGATCAGCTAGAGCAAATGAGGAAGATGGTCGAAGCGGAATCGCAAGCGACCGACGATTCAGATGCGAACCGCGCCGAATAGCGCAAACGCTCTTCTTGCTCTATAAACAACAAAAGCTCAGTGGCGGCGACCGTCACTGAGCTTTTTCTTTGGTAGGAACTTGATCGGCTTACATTACCGAGAAGTAGTTGTCGCAAGCAAAGTCGAGGTACTCGTTTTTGAGCTCGATTTCGAGGTCATTGTAGAGGCAGTAGTTCCGAACTTGCAGCAACAAGTCACGTGGTTGGCAGTTGCGGAACGGGCGATTGACCGGCTTGTAGTGCGTCTCCACCAAATAGTCGATCGCGTCGGCGTTGTACGGGACTTTGACGACTCGGCACATGATTTCACAGAGCTTTCGGAAGTCCTGTTCTGGCGGGTTTTCCACTTCGATTTTGTAGGGAATCCGTCGCAAGAAAGCGTCGTCGACGAGGTCTTTCGGTTCCAAGTTCGTGCTGAAGATGACCAACTGGTCAAACGGAACTTGGATCTTTTTACCGCTCGCCATGTTCAAAAAGTCATAGCGTTTTTCGAGCGGGATAATCCAACGGTTGAGTAGTTCATCGACGCGCATTTTTTGTCGACCAAAGTCGTCGATGACCAGCGTTCCACAGTTGCTCTTCATCTGCAGCGGTGACTCGCTGATCTTGCTTTCGGGGTTGTGCAACACCTCCAGCATTTCCATCGTCAATTCACCACCGGCGACGATGGTGGGGCGTCGGATGCGAACCCAGCGTTTGTCAAAGCCACCGATGTCCAGCAAGCCTGTTGACTCCTGTGGCATATCGATTTCGTGGTTCATCGGGTCAAACACCCGCATGATGTCACCGTCGACATCAACGCTTCGCGGAATCCAGATGTACTTCCCGAAGGCCCCCGTGACGCGTTCTGCGATCGACGTTTTGCCATTTCCGGGAAACCCGAACAAGAACATCCCGCGACCACTCGCGACAGCAGGCCCGAGTCGATTGAGCATCTTTGGGTTGATCAATAGGTCGCTGAACGCGCGAACGAGGTCGGCTTTTTTGGGGTATTGCCCCTCGATCGTTTGGTACTTCACGCTCTTGATGTAGTCCGACAGGCGAACCGGACAGGCACCGAAATAGGTGCAGTCCGCGCTGTGATTGCGAGCGATTTGACGTCCGGTTTCGGTAAGCACATAGACGTAATCGTTTGTCGCTGTCGCGCTTTTGTACGCGATGTTTTGCTCCATCTTTAGCCGCGTCAACACCGGTTCGACCAGGCGAAATGGCAGCTTGACTTGGTCGGCAACACGACGTCCTTCGCTTTCGCCAGCAGTCAGCAAGTAGCGATAAACGATCGCTTCCATGATCGATTCGTTGATACCGCCAGCATGAAGCGTCTCCGGTTCGACCGGGCGCCACGGTTCGTCTCGTGAGCCCTTAAATCCGAGGGGACCAGGCGGAATATCAATCGTCGAACCAAGCGATTGTTTTGGGCCCCCGGTCGGCGCTTCATCGCTTTTGGCAGGTTGGGCCTCGGCCGATTTGGTGTTGCCGGGGGCGTTCTGGTTTGGATTGCCGGCGGCTTGAGATTGCCCGGCCGACGACGGCATCGCAGTGGGTGAACCCGGTGTGGCTGCATGGCCGGATGCGGCGGGACGCGGAGCTGGTGGCGGACTTTGCGCGGACGTCGCCGCGGTTTGTGGTGCGCCGGGGTGGCTTGGCACCGCAGCGCGGACAGGTGCTGATGGTGCAAGAGGCGGACGACCAGGCATGCTTGGCGGACGTGGTCCACCGGGCGGACTTTGGGAAGCCGGACCGAGGGGCGCCGCCGGGGTCGCGGGCGTATTCGGTTGAGGTGCTGGCGCGTTTGGGGTCGCCGCCGCTGGTCGAGGCTGCTGCTTTTCAGGTGGTTTGGCGGCACCGGTCAGCGAATGGATTCGCGAGATCAGCGCGTCGAGCTGAGCATCGGGGTTGTCACTGGAAGTGGACATCCGTTGGAGATCCTTCGAAAGGTTGCGATGCGAACGGGAAGTAAAAAGAGCAGCTGCTCCATCCAACGGTATCGGCGAGGGGTGAGCAGGGAAATTTGAAGGAAGCGTGCCAACGGCAATGCCTCCTTTATTTGCCCATTTTGAACCTCAGAATGCTCGAAACACGCGTTTTAACGGCAAAATGCGTTCGAGAAGCCAGTCTGCAAACAGTCGCTAAGGGAGCCTGTCAGAAGTTATTTTGAAAAATGTGTTCGAAGGCACTTGCGAGACAGGGAGGCCGCCCCTACATTTCCGCCTCCTTGGAAATGACAGCCGCAAACGCGGAACACTTTCCAACCGATCATTGACAATTTGGTGGTGAAACTTCTGTTGAGTTCAGATATTGAGATCGCTTTTGAGCGATCAGAGCTTGTCTCTGGTCAATCAAAACAATGGCGAATTGTGGGCCGGCTAACCGACCGGCCCGCCAGCGAAAGCTCTCGGTTTTAAACTTGATTTCTCCAGCTGAAGCCTTCGGGTTTTGGTTGTGAATCGATACAAAATTGAAGGGTTTGATCCTGGCTCAGAATGAACGTTGGCGGCGTGGATTAGGCATGCAAGTCGCGCGAGAAGTGTTTAGTGCTTGCATTGAACACGGACAGCGGCGAAAGGGAGAGTAACGAGTGGTTACATGCCCAGGGGTCCAGGATAGCGTCGGGAAACTGGCGGTAATACTGGATGATATCTAAGGATCAAAGGTGAGATTCCGCCCCTGGATTGGACCGCTTACTATTAGCTTGTTGGTGAGGTAATGGCTCACCAAGGCCGTGATGGTTACCGGGTGTGAGAGCATGGCCCGGCTCACTGGGACTGAGACACTGCCCAGACACCTACGGGTGGCTGCAGTCGAGAATCTTCGGCAATGGACGCAAGTCTGACCGAGCGACGCCGCGTGCGGGATGAAGGCCCTCGGGTTGTAAACCGCTGTCAGTTGGGAGGAAAGGAGTGTGCAGAGCACTCCCTGACCGATCTTCAGAGGAAGGGCGGGCTAAGTTCGTGCCAGCAGCCGCGGTAAGACGAACCGCCCAAACGTTATTCGGTATCACTGGGCTTAAAGCGTGCGTAGGCGGCCTAGTAGGTGAGATGTGAAAGCCCACGGCTCAACCGTGGA
>NZ_NPDI01000058.1:0-39491 GCF_002251265.1 Rhodopirellula sp. MGV
TTGTTAGACTTGGACATCGTAGGGTCCTGATGGAAGGAGTGTGCAGAGCGGTTCAACGTGAACCACTCCTTCCAACAGGATTGCTTCCCAAAATCAACCGCCGCGTAGCGGCTTACTTGAACCATCGCGTGAACCGGAGCACGCGAGGCGGCGTTTTTGAAATGGACAATCTTTCGCGCGTGCCCGGTTACGCGTGTCGTTCGCGCTGGCAGCTCTGACCAACGCCTCATGGTCGTGCCCATCTCTTCTTCGTGTGCTTCGCGAACTTCGTGGTTTAACAGCTCGTCGACGGCATGGATGGAGCGTTCGAATGTCGCCCATAGGAGTTCACGGAACCTCTGTTTCCCGGTGATCGCTCTTGATGTCACGGCTTACTTGGTGCGCGGTCGGCTCGGCCGATGAAGGCAAGCCGACGCCTGGCAACCGAGTACGAGCACCGCGTTGCTGAGCACGAGCACCGCGTTGCTGAGCACGAGCACCGCGTTGCTGAGCACGAGCACCGCGTTGCTGAGCACGAGCACGATTGAAGGCAATCCGACGCCTGACGCGCCGACTTCAAATTCGCTACTCGTTACCCTCCGCAATGCCGATCGGGTAAACTTGCCGTCAGCGGCGAACTGCAAACTGTCGTCCAGGGTAGATCGCGAACCAATCGATGCACGTGAGCCGCCGAGTTGTGTTCATTGAAGTGGTCAGTCGTTTGCGGCGGCCACGTGATTGATATCGTTATCCGATCGAAGAAGCTGCCACCGCAAATTGACGATGTCCTCAGACGCGGATTGGCCGACAATCGAATACCCGGGAGTTGCTGCGTTTTGCATCCCACCCAATGCGACGCACGAACTAATCGACGATGATTGCACGATCTGCATCTCGCACGAGGCCACGGACGTCCTTGCTAGCCTTTTTCCGCTTCGACAATCACCAGCGGCATCCCCGCAATCACTCGAACTCGAATTGCGCGACTTCACTGATCGCTGTGTCCGGCCCCGTGCCGACGTTACCGAGGAGTCGTACGAACCGGCGGTCGATGTAGATTTTAAGGGAGTCACCTGTATCCAATCCATCCTGATGATTGGATTAAATAGGATCTGGATTGCGCGTGCCTATGCTCGCATTGGTGGAGGCGAGCTGTTACTGGTACATTGGAATGGACCTCGACGACTAGCGTCCGGTTTCCCGATGTCACTGTTTGTTTCACTTGTTCCATTGTTCGCAATTGAAGGCGACGGGTAACCAGCGGATCCACGACGAGTCGCTGCGTCGTGGTTTTTGAAGTGGATAATCTTTCGCGGGCCCGCGTGATCCGTCCCGTTACCCGACAGAGAGACACGTGAACGCATGGCTCGATCTCAGAACGCAACTTTTCGCGGAGACGAGCCCGAATCTGTTGGCGACCGAATACGTGGCGAGTCATTTGCTCGGCGAATCGCTGATGGACTAGGATCACGCGGTTGGTCGATCGGTGAGATTGGGGATTGGAGAGACTCTGGATTCTTGATTCAGCTCGTTCACGAAAACGCACACTTCGACATCGTTGTTTCCCAATACCACGGCGATGACCGACGATGGATACTCCAAATCGCGCCGGCGCGATATCCCGGTTGGATTCGTCGATTCTTCGGCTCGGTGATGGTTGCGACATCGTCACAAATCCAAGAAGTCGCGACTGCCGTCCACGCGATACTCGTGGACGGCAACTACTCTGATATTCTTTGGTGTTGGGATGATTTCGCGGACAGCGACGACTGTGATCGTGTGCCAATGCCTTATCGTCGATTATGAATGAATGTCCTACCGGCAAATGACACCCAAGTCGGGTAACAATTGCGTGCACGTGCGGACTGGCAATGGTCTGAAGACAAGCGGGTGGAACTCCCGTCGAAGTAACTCCTAGCCCGAGGCTTCGTATCGAGTGTTGCAGCGTTCGTAGAAGAGTGTTTCTCGAAGTCGAACGTTGAAGCGTACGCGTAAAGGACGTGGGGGTAAAAGCACCAGGCGTGGTTGTCCGGTTGTGGATGGTGTTGAGCTCCGAAATCATTGTTCCTGTTGGATCCTATCCAAGGTGTGTGCCTGCCTGAAGGCAGCATCGACGGTCGCGTCATGGCAAGTGACTGTCGGAGGCCTGGGCCGCGCAGGGCGATTCAAGCTCAAGCGTCGCCCGGCCAAGAAGTGTCGCTCGAAGAGTTGGTCGGAGTTCTTTCGCTACCTGGACCGCTTTGCGCTTGTTCAGCCGACGCGTTTGACGGACTTGATCGCGATGTCGAGGGCCAATCCGATGAGAGGCTGAGCCGAGTGCTGGCTGGGAGCCGGATGCGTCAACAGCGCACGTCCGGTTCTGAAAGGGGCCGAGAGTCAATGCGGCATGGTAACAATCGTGTGACACTACAATCGGGAAACCGGTGGCAAACCGGGAGCGCAAACCGTAACCTAAACCAAAGAGACTGCGGTTTACTCGCCCGGAGTCGGCGGTCGGGTCGGTTATGAAATCAACGTGTCTCGCGCCGGCCCGCTGATGCGTAGCGCTACTTGAGGAAAGAATGAGATGGCATACGGAATCCTGCTTTACGTGAGCAGCGTCAAGCATGATGTACTTGTAGGCGCAGAGTTGGACGAGCTTGTAATTCCACCGCTCGGTCTCTCTGTCACTGACGACTTGAAACTTCGCCTTCCAGTATACGGATACTCAATCGAATCCGAGACGCCGGTGTGCACCGAGTACATTCACAAGAATGCGAAGTGGGCTATTCAGATCGCAGTTTTCAAGACTGAAATCGCATTTATTCAGATCGCAGTCTTCAAGACTGAAATCGCATTTTCAATTCCCTATTGGGAAGAATCCGAGATTGCTATTGAGAACGCGCTCGAAACTGCCTATGAAATTGCCGATAGCCTTGACTTGGTTGTATATGATCAGCAAACGGGTGATTGGAGCGAGTAGGGTCATGTAACCTTGAAATCCACGTGACGGCGGGAGTCGCGGTTTGAGGTCTACTTGCACGTCGTTTTTCCCTCCCATGTGATTTCTACCGTTATGTGCCACAATTCACACTTCGTCGTTTGTTTGCTGCTACTCGTTGTGGCGACGAGCGGTTGCGGCAATTCCCCGCAGCCACAGGAGCCACAAATGTCCTCTCCCAAGTCGGATGACTTCCAAGATCTGCTCGATGTCAGCATGGAAGAACTGCAGCTCAAGACCGAAGCTCACAAGGCATGGGGACTGGGCACGTTCGACCGATGGAACATCGATCAAGATGTAGGCGACCTCGTATTCTCGAATGCGGATGGCGCAAAGGCGGTTGCACCGGCACAGATCATCGGTTCGTTCAGCACCAACGACAACTCCTGGCTATGGGCTTGGGATAATCCGTCGATTTCCGACGACCTCAAATCCCATGCGTGGAAATTGAAGGAATATGGGGAAAAGCACGGCATTGAAAAACTGACTACGCGAAAATGGACTGGCACTGAAGGAG
The DNA here is from genome assembly GCF_002251265.1 of Rhodopirellula sp. MGV. Lineage (NCBI taxonomy): Bacteria > Pseudomonadati > Planctomycetota > Planctomycetia > Pirellulales > Pirellulaceae > Rhodopirellula > Rhodopirellula sp. MGV. The sequence continues at coordinate 3,477 of NZ_NPDI01000058.1, forward strand.
ATGCTTGGGCGATGGTCGCCCTCGCGGTAAGGCTATGTGGCGCTCAAGGTGCTTATCGCGGGCCTGCCGGTCCGTCCTACGTGTTCATGACGTTCGGCGAGGTCCAAATCAGCAAGCCCGAAGATGGCACATAACAGTCGGTTGAAAGTGAGCGGCAGATCACGTCGGATTTAAAGTCAACGGTTTCTGGCCGCCGCCACGTTAACCGCCACGTTCGCGCATGTAGCCTAGGCTGCAATGGCCAACGCCTTATGCCCATCCCCATGACATCTTCGTGTTCTTCGCGAACTTCGTGGTTTAACTGTTTCGTCGACGACTTGAGTTGGTGCGTTCGAATGCCGCCCAGCGGAAGTCACGGGACCTCTGTTTCCTATTGATCGCTCTTGATGTCAAGGATTGATTGGTGCGCGGTCGACTCGGCCGGTGAAGACATCCCGACGCCTGGCAACTGAGTGCGATTACGAGCACCGCGTTGCTGAGCACGAGCACGATTCAAGACAATCCGTCGCTTGACGCGCCGACTGCTGGTTCACAACTCGTTACCCTTCACAATGCCGATCGGGTAAACTTGTCGGAAGCGGCGAACTGCAAACTGTCGTCGTGGGGCCGCAGCGACCTATCGGTTGGACGCGAAGGCACGGAGTCCTCGTCAATCGATTCACTACAAACTCGTTCGCCGTGCCTCGGGAATCGACGCCGTTCGCCTAAATCAAATGATGAAACGCCCCAACGACGGTGGCGGCACAACACTCGTCCTCGCTGACAGCGACGACCTAGATTCCGTGCTGGACTCGCATCGCGACATAATCACCGCTTCCGTTCGGGATGCGTTCCGCGATCCTGCGGCGTACTTTTCTGAACTGGTGTCAGAGGCAACGATTCCGAACCTACGCAAGTATTTGACCAACTTTGTCGCTGACGGTCGATGGACTTTGCTGCTCGCAGACACATACATGATGGATCGAGCGACGATTGCAGCATTCCAATGGTTTCACCCTGTCCAATACCCTTGCATGCTTGGCACACCAACCGCGGACTGTGGCGACACCCGTTTTGCTTCGTTCTACGATCTCCTGTCAATCGCGCACTGGGATTCGATCGGTTTTGCTGGCGGGATCTTTCCCTGCAGCAGCCACATTTCGGTCGACAACTACGGGACACCATCGACAAACCCAACATTCCCTGCCGACACAACGACCGTATTCGGTAACTCATCCCGTGGCGACATAATGGTCTGTAACTCGTCCGGCGACGCCGGTTATTTGTCTCACGAGAATGGTGCGTCGTACGTTGTTGGATCGTTTTCGGAGATGCTAGAATGGATTTTCGGCGAGCTGATTCACAATCGAACGCCTGAGTTTGACTATTCTCGCTGCTGACAAAGGTGGGCGAACCAATCGATCGCTTTAGGTCAGAAGTCAAGAGGATGGGCGGCAAGCGAGCCGATTCATCGAGCTCGCGTTATGCCGTTGCGCTTCAGGCGGTTGACGAGTTTCGGGAAGTACATGTCGACGCACCTGTGGTAGTCGGCTCGAATTTGTGACTGACGAAATGGATTGTCGTCACCTCGCCGCTGTTGCCTTCGTCTAGTACTTAAGCTTGTTCAATTCACGTTTGGTGGACTACCTGTCGTTCAAGTTCCGCTTTCGTGCACGAGCCTGGATTTTGAAACGAAAGCGGCACCCCGCATGCTCACGCCCATGTCGGGCGTACACATCGACCGAAGGACGCGCGCGTCCTCGGTGTTGTCTGCCGTTACGTCTCAGAGGTTAGCCGATGATTTGTGTAATCCTGGTTACCATCCTTTGCGCGACCTCAGCAATCTCACGATTGCATGCGCTAGAACCACCGAGGCGTGAATTTCGTGCACTCACTGTTGAATCGGATGCGGTTTGTCGCGCTTGGCTGATCCCTCGTGGCGAAGCCCTCGCCGAAGAACGACTGAAATCGAAACAACTTCCTGCTTCGTATATCGAAGAACTTGGTGTAATTCGTCTAACGGGTCGAATGCGTTACAAGGCCGCGATCACATTTGACGAATTGTTGCAGTCCAAAAAACTCGACGGGCTGGATCTTTCGTACATTGACGTCCGGGAGGACGAACTTGCACGCATTTCAAAATGTCGAACGTTGCGTCATCTTTACATTTCCGGTGTGCGACTATCCGCTACGATGATCGATTCACTTGGGAAAATGGATCGCCTCGAATACCTGAATCTGTTTGAGACGAACCTCACGGCCAAACAAATTGAAGAGCTGTCGACTCGTCTCCCAAACACAAAGATTGAAGCCATGAAGTCCGACGGGCTTGCGGCTGCATGCGATGGCTACATTCACCTTGAACTACGCAAGTGACTCAACAACCGCATGCAACGGAGCCGCGGTCGGTCTTGAAATCAACACGTATCACGCCGGCCCGCTAATGCGCGACGTTCCCCCCAATCAATTTGGATGCCAAATGCGTCGCGTATTTTTGATCGCATTGGCTCTTCTCGTTGTCGGTGTAGGTGTGTGGGGAGCCGATTTGCAAGTGAGGTTATCGGAATTTCACGCGAGGCGTATGCATCAGATTGGACGGCTATCTTCATCATCGAACACATCCGAACATCTGGTGACTGGCCAACTGGGTGGCGCGATCTGCACGACGAATACGATCGACTTGCAGTGCCCCAGCATTACGCTTGGACGTTTGACGAACTTCAAACACTCATCAATGTGAATTGGAATTCGTCGATCGACGCGATTCGGAAATCTGATGTGCCACTAGAGAACGTTCGACTGACGAGTAATCGGCAGGTCAGCTACAATGGCGACCCCGACATGCTAATTTATGACTTCGTGCACACGGGGAACGATCCACACCAAATTCGACACCGTATCGGTGGGTAGTCGGAACCAGTAAGGATTTGACTTCGCGAGCTTGCGAGCCGAAGCTCAAGTCCTCTGTTCAAGAAGCCCTTTGATCTTCTTTGGGCCGTCGCTTCAGGCTTGGGATTCGCTTCTCTTGGCTGTTGCTTTCCGATCCCTTTTTGCCGTCTCGATTAGCTTGCTGTGCTGCGAGATTGGGGACGACTTCATCGCCGATCGCGTCACGTAGGCGATCGACTTGCCCAGCTTATTTGTTGCTTGGCGGTTTAGGTGCGTTTGGCTTGTGTGTGCGCGTACCGATCCTGTTCGCCTTCCCGATGACGTTTGCTTTTTCACAGTCTTGGGCATTTTATCGATCAACCGTTGCCCTTTTTGAAGTCGATTTGCGGTGGTCCGCGTGGCAGCAGTATCGGGTCGAAGGTGACTGCGACCACGCGCAGTCGGCTTCCATAGTGCTTGCAGTGCGGATGACTCGTCAGCGGTTCGGGCTGCTTCGCATGACCGCTTGCTAACCAGTACACCCAGCCCAACTGCATCCAGATCAACAACTGGATCTCGTCGAGACGGATCGATGAATTGGCAGTCATCCAGCCATAGTGCCGAACCATTTGGAAGCGGCTCGGCAAGATGTGCTGGGCGAATCCCACCTCAATCCGACGCCGGGCAATCGATTGCGAGCAGGATGGCGATTTAAGACAATCCGACGCCTGACGCGCCGGCTGCTGATGCGATGCGAGTTACCCTTCGCGATTCCGATCGGGTAAACTCGTCGTCAGCGGCGAACTGAAGGCTGTCGTCTTGGGTAGACCGCGAACAACTCGATGCGCGTGAGCCGCTGAGTTGTGTTCAATGAAGAGGCAAGTCGTTTGCGGCTGCTACGTGATCGAAATCGTTCCGCAGTTGAAGATTGATTGCTGGTGAATCAAGGATTGTTTTTGCTGCAGACAGAGCTTGAGCAATGGCAACTGGTTATCAAACCGTCCGTCGCCGGCGGGTGGGTACTGCAAATTCGGAAACACTGATCATCACTAATACACACTAATCGATTAGTGCTGATTAGCGGTGATCAGTGTTCCCCTTTCGCATATTCCATTTGCGTTTCAATTGACGCATCTACTGGGGCTTGGTGTGTTTTTGCGGCCCGTCGATTGGCGACGGTTTGTTATTTAAACGCGGCTATTGCAACGGACTTTCGAACGACGTCAACCGTTCTTTTTTGGCGGCTGATCCAAGTCGGGATTGAAGCGATGCAAGCAATCGCATCCGACGCCCCGACCGCAAACTATCCCATGGCAGTTTAATTCGGATACGATAGATGGTGGTTGGTAAAGTTGATCAAACCAGGATGACGCGGAACAAAGCAATGGACACGAAGTCGCGGAGTCCTTGTCAAACGAATTACTGCAAACTCCTTCGCCGCGACTCGGTCATCGCGGCCGTTCATCGACAAACGCGAATGCACAGTTTTCACGACACCTTTTCCTTCGGCGAAGTGACATCTGTTGATGTCACGCGAATCGACAATAGTGTTGGTGCGACATCGTTCCATGTGTTTACCTCCGAACAGGAATTGATGCACGATCAGTTCCGAATCGCCAATGTTGTCGTCGCGATTCATGGCCCTGACCTTTCTGGTCATCAGCTGCACGTCGCAGTTTGGGATGCGAATCGATTCATGTATTCGTCGTTGATTGATCCCAGCGATGCTTCAGTGATCCATTTCGATCTTCGTACCCGATTGCATGGTTTTCTGTTTGATCGGCTTTACACTTTCGATATAAATGCGGAGCTGCTCGGCGATTCGTGGTGTTCTATCATGACTCCGCATCCTGTAGATGGAAAAACTGAATGCGTGCTGCGCTTCAAAGACTTCGGGCTGCTGGAAAAACGGCGATGAACCATCGGATCGCTTCAGGTCAAACGCCAAGAGGATAAGCGGCAAGCGAGCCGATTCGTCGAGCTCGCGTTATGCCGGTTTGGTTCGCGCGAACCTTCATCCCAGAATTGATGTTTCTATTTCCGGCTCGAACGTTTCAGTTGTTTTGCTGTGGGTGGCTGGTCGGTTCCAAGCTCGATCGAAAGTCTTCTTGTTGAACCGGTTCCAAGGCTGGCGATGTCGCAAGAGATTGCACAAGATGGTGGCTGTGCTCGCGGATGGGCGGACAAGACCATCGGTAAGCGTTTAAACTTATGCGAGGCCAAACGCCAAGTCGTAGACGCAATGATCGATCTACTGGACTGCAACCACAAATCGAATGCTTTGGGGACACAGAACGAAGGGCGACAACCAAATCCGCGAGTTGACTTTTCAAAAGAAGTGAGTTGTTTGCGCGGCGAAGGCGAAGGCTACTGTGCTTCTACTGACCGCTTCAATGAACCGCTGATTTTGAAGTCATGATCGAGTACAACGATGAGGCCGGTGATCTTCGCGACGAACATGGCAACTTGCGTCCGCCGTGGGCTGCATTCCCGGAACTTCCACGATTTAGCATCGGTTGGCGAAGGGGGCGTCCCGAAGCTCACCTGACTGACTGGACGAATTGGTACCTGAATTTGCCAGACGAAGGACGTCGGACCTACCGCAGACGCTATCGAGCGCCATGGCTGCTGTGGACCGGATCGTACTTAATTCTGTCACGCAGCAATGTGACGGTTGGAATCGGTATTGTCACATCTGCGGTTGTGTTCTTGGCACCTGTATCACTCCGGTTCGCCCTGTTTCCCTGGATACGGGGCATCAAGATCGATTGAAGGTGGTTAGCGAACCTCGGGGCTGGCACGCCGAGCTACCGAATTCGGCCATCCGGGGCGAAGAAAACGCGGACGTTCAAGACCCAAAGTCGACGGTGCCGTCGAAGAGTTTTGATTCTCTGACGCCCTGCCCCGGAAATGCCAGCGACTACGGTGAGATCGTAAACCGTGGCATCGTGATTGCTTGAGATGATGTCAGGAGCACTATGCGTCAGCACGCGAGCTTTCGTGCTGTGGTTCAACTTGTTTTGCTCGGATCTTGCAGTGGCAATGATGGCATTCGACATCTGTTCCGAGCTGTTCAAACAGGATACGGCAGGAACGGTGGCACGCAAAGCAGCGTTGAATGAAGTACAGATACATCGCCTAACCGGGGCGGGGGGCGGTAAAGAGGAACTCGGACCCATTTTTAACGGTCTAGAGGACAATCATCGAGTGAAAACTGCTAGCTTTTGTAGGTAAAATTCCTACGTTCCGTTGTGGTGGCGATTGTGTTGCTAGACGCAATTTGGGTGGGTATCGTGTACTTAAGGAGCGGCGTGAAGACGACGCGTTTTAAATTGCACGCTGGACAGCATCTCCGTTCGGCAAGAATCGGTGGGCTAATTGGTCTCAGCGGCGAGCTCCGATTGCAATGTTATTCGACAGCGATCTGTTGCAAATTTCGCAGCGCTCGGACCCACAGCATACGCACGGCGGCGTCTGACTTTTCGAGTTCCGAAGCGATCTCAGCAAACGTGAACTGATCGAAGTGTCGCATGGTGATTACACGTCGCTGTTCTTCCGGCAGCTTTTCGAGAGCATTGGCCAGGGCCAACGATTCTTCTGCCGCAACCAACTCGGTACTGGCTGTCGCAATATCGGCTTGTACCAATTCTGTGAGCCGAACGTCAGACGCCGCGAACACTTCACTGGCCAACGCAACGTCGCCTTCGCCACGAGATTGGGTCAAGCACTCGCGTCGGTACTGATCACGAATCGTGTTCCGCAAAATCATCTTCAACCAAGCGAGACGTTGTTGGTGCGTCGTACCGCGAAAGTTTGATTCGCCCTGCCAAGCTTTTAGCAAACTTTGCTGCACAATGTCGGACGCTTCGACACGACCACGGAGTGCTGGCGGCAGTTCGCGATCGGCGACAAGCTGCAGCCACGGTCGCAAACGACCGATTGACCAACTTTCTTGCAGCGATTGTTCTGGATCTGGATTCATCAGGAAGCGATTCTGCTAAACGACTATGCCAACGCCGCCACGTTCCGCCGTCGCTTCTGTTGGAAGTCAATGATTGGCGAAAATAGATAGATCAGTCCCGCACACTGGGTGAAGATTGCAAGCGCCGACCACAACACGTTTTCCAATGTCCAAACCGAATTCATCGGCAGCCCGTAAACGCTGACTTGCGAATGGGCGGCGGCGACAAAGAATGGACTCAGGATCAATGCCGCGAGCGCGGTTGCCATGATAGATCGCCGCCGCTGCCGCAAAAGAATCCACACATTTCCAATCAGGCACATTGTGACGGAGGTGCCGATCGCCAAGTGATCGAGATAGCGACCCGAGGGATCGGCGAGCAATTGTGACCAGCCAAAGAGTACCATCGCGGCGACCAGTGGCAGTAGCATCAGTGTTTTCAATGACCATCGGCGATTTCGTAGCATCCGCAACAGGATGGCTGCAGGGAGCACGAGCGCGACCAAGGCTAGCAGTGCCTTCTGACCGAGGTCAACGATCGATTGGTTTGCGAAAATACCAAACGCCTTGAGTTCGCGGCGATAACGCGGATCATCGGCGTGCGGTTGACAATCAAGCTCCGGCGTATCGCTGGCCGCTGAAGACGTCGAAGATTTCGAGATTGGGTTTTGAGCCAGGATCACACCGCCAGGTTCTGTTGCCACCAATGTTTCCCCGCCACCGTTCGGGAATAGGAAACGTGTTTCGGCGTTCTGCGAATTCCGTTCCATCAGCAATAACTCGGACCGATAGGCGAGCGTTCCTGTGTGTAAGTCAATCCATTCAATCTTTCCCTCAATGTTGGCAATGCGCAAGTATCTCGCTTCTGATACCTGATCGACGCCGAGATTTCGACCGTTTGCCGCTACTTCGAACGTTCGCAGAATATCGCCATTGATTGCATCGCGGATTCGAATCGTCGTTTGTTCAAGGTCGATCAGATCGAGGGTGGCATCACCATTGGCGTCGTAATACAAAAACTGCGACTTCACATCGAACGCGTTCCTTTCTTGGAGGCGTCTGCCAGCATCGAGTTCTAGAAGGACAGCTTTGCGTTGAAACGTAGGTCGCTCTCGATAGACCAAAGTCAGCTGATTCGGAATGCCGTCGTTTGTAATGGGAAGCAGCATTAAGCGGTCATGCATGACCGATCCGCGAAGGTCTTGACCGAGACGCTGTGACAGATCGATGGGCGACGCATTCAACGTCTTTCCTGTCGCAGCGTCAATGCAGTTGACAACGGCACCGTTTGGCTGATTGAACAGAGAATCCAGATACGCCAAACCGACTTGATTTCCGATTCCGATCGGCTGTGCCATCGGCCATGGCACGCTCCAAGGCCAGGCATTGCCGTCGCTACTTGCCTTCATCGGGGCGTCCCATTTGATTGCCCCGTCACGACTGTCTAGGCAGAGCCATCGTAGCAACCCACCAGAAGTGTCGCCTGTGATAATTTCGTCGATTCCGTCATTGTCGACGTCGAGAATTAACAGCGTTGCCGGATAGAGGTGAGGTTTGTTTTCCAATTCGTTATAGAGCGGGCGTGACCAAACGACTCGTTTTGAGATTCGATCTAGCGCACACAACACATAGCCTTTTCGATTGATGTATGAGGTGCCCGGTTGATGCGGAGCTTCGGCAAGCAGGTACCAGTTTTCGGTGCCGTCGTGGCCAGCGGCATGAGCTTGCCGAATTTCTCCGAGTGCCAGCTCATCGATCTCAAATTGTCGTCGGCCGGTTTCCCCATCAACAATCGTTGGAAACGAATGAGCATGAGTGTTATTTTGAAGAATCAGTTCCACGGTTCCGCTCGGCCGACGGACCAGTTTCGTTTTGTCTAGAAGCCATTTGGTATCGGCATTCCAGAGGATGTCTCCGTTGCGGGGATCGATACAGTCTACGACCCAAGCGTTTCCTTTTAGAACTCGCGGGTTGCCGTTGTTGGTCCAGTCAACGCCAAGTGTCTGGTTCGCATAGCGAGTGATCGGAGGTTGATGTGGGTACCAGACGGCACGGTCAGACGATGCGGCATAGGGACCGCTGCGTTTACGATACCACCTCCCAGCCAGATTGGTTGAGTGTTTGCTTTCCCAGGTTGAATCGATAACGGTGAGACCACGTTCGACCTGTGTATTGTTTCGTTCTGCCAAATCAATTTCAAATGTGGCCGATGAGAGTTCGACTTCGATCGAGTCGCCCCAAACGACCGAACAGACCAGTTTGCCGTCTTGGTAGTGCACATCATCAACTTCCACGACTTGGTTCGGAACGCCTTCGGCACTGACTGTTTCAGAGCGATATCCGAGCGTCTTCCCTGTTCGCCCACTGATGATGTCAACGGTGACTTGCAGTACGGGAAGGTCGCTGGTTTCATCGGTCGGATGAAGGATGACCGGGTTGACGAGGGCCAATTCGTTGACGCCATCGCCATCGGAGTCGGGCAGCATGATGCAATGGTCAATCACCTGCGAGTAGCTAAGGATTGGACCTGTTCGCCAACGCACGTGGCCATTGGAACTGTCCAAACATTCGAGATGCGGGGTGCTGACGGTGTTCTGCGTTGCGTTCGGAAACAGAATTTCGTCCACACCGTCACGGTCTAGATCGACGATCATTGGGAACGGAGACTTGGTTGCACCGGCTGCCAAATCCATGGTGTTGATTTCGCGTGAGATTGTCCAAGCTGCTTTGGATTCTCCGGGGATCACCAAACAAAGCTGACAAGACTGGTAGGCTCGGTTCGGCGAGTTGACCAAAGCGACGATTCCGGTTCGATTGTCGGCTAGCCGTACTGACTTTAAACCGAAGATTGCTTGGTCCGGCAATGTGACAGTTGGCAATTTTTCAGCTGCATCGATTGTCTCGCCAGTCAAGCCTCGAAAGAAGAGTTGGTCACCGTCCAAGAAAACACCAACCGGTGCAATGTGCGGGCGAGCGAGAATCAGTGGTTTGGGATACAGTGTGATTGAGGAATTAGCACTGGGGCTGGACCAGTTTTGATTGTGCAATGTGTAGCTGGCCGAACGCACGGTCAGCGTAGCAAGTCGGAAGGGGCCTCGACGAGATCTTTCGTTTTTGGAGAAACCAGTGTGACAGGGCAAAAGTCCGTGAAACGGCCAATCGCGTTTCGTCCGCATGTTGATTGTTGGGAAGTCGTTGCGATAAACCGTGTCGCCATCTTTGGCGTCCAGCGTAATACAAACTGGTCGGCAATAACCTTGAGGATCGACCACGGCGGCAGTCACGACTAAGCAATCGTTGCCTGCATGTGTTTGCGAGTCCAGCAAATCGATGCCGGTGATGACTTCGTACGGCATTTCATTCCGGGAGCGTGATTGAATCGAAAAGTTTGGCTCGAAATCAATTTCCAGCTTTCGTTTCCAGATCACGTCTCCAAGAGAGCTGATCGCGGCTATCGCTGCGAACTGTCCAGAGGTGACGATGAAGTCTGGCTGTCCATCACCGTCCAAGTCCTTTGGAAGCGGACACAGCCTTTGGGTATTGGCGAAGGCGTTGTGGTGACCGTCTTGCCACCCCTGGAAAGGCAATGTCGAGTCATATCCGAATAGCTTTTCCGTGAGGTTCTTCGAATCGATTGTTTCATCAAAGTCTTCGCCCAAGTCATCGAGGTCGATCGAGAAACGCGCCGAGCCATCTGGATCGAACGCCTTGAGATGATCTTGATCGAGAACGAGTAACGCGCCATCGGACGCAACCCTCGCCAGTTTTTGATCGATATCAATCATTGCCGCGTCAGGGCGTCGATCAACGTACTCGAATCGAGACTCGTCACTGTCTTGCAGATCAAATTGATAAGTCTCAGCCGGGCGGCCTTGCCCTTCGAAACGAACTTGATACTTGCCTTTGCGCAATTGCAGTGATTGCTGCATTGGCGTCGTCACCAAAACTGGTTCGGTGTCTTTCCTGGCTTGCGATTCCGTACCGGTTGGTTGAATCGAAGCGAAATAAAGTCCTCCCGGTGTCGACAAACGCAGCTTCGTTTGCCGAGATCGCTGGAGTTGCGTGACCAGAATCGAAAGGAACGCCAAGGCGATGATAGTCAGTACGACGCTGCGTCCGAGTAAGCTAATTTGACATTGGTTGCGTCGCCAAAATCGCTCGCCACGCACCCAAGCCGACAATCCTCGGGCCATGATCGGCTGGTTGTCGCGAATCGCTCGCAAATCGTCGCCCAGCTGTTTCGCGGTTTGGTATCGACGAAGTGCTTCCTTGTCCAAGCATTTTAAAATCACAAGCTCGAGCGGGCGCGCAATTTGGGGCTGGATCTTGCGCGGTGGAATAGGGGCGTCGCTTAAGATTTGTTGAAGCAACGTCAGTGCCGATTCGGATTCGAAAACCGGGCGAGCTGTCACGAGTTCGTAGAGCGTCGCGCCGAGTGAATAGATATCGGTACGCCGATCGACCATGTGCTGTTGGTCGCCGATCTGTTCGCAGCTCATATAACGTGGCGTGCCCAGCATGGCACCCGTGGCTGTGGCGGTGACATCAACGTCCCGCCGCGCCAAACCGAAATCAGTTAGCCAGCACTTGCCGTCTCGATCGACCAGTAGGTTACCGGGTTTTACATCGCGATGAATCACGCCATTGCAATGTGCGTGTTCCAATGCGTCAGCGATCTCGAATCCGAACTGAACTGCCTTTTCACAGCGTTCTCGTGTGGTTATCGAGCGATTTTCTTCGGCCCAATTGGACAACGGCATCCCGTCGATCAATTGCATCGAATACCAATGCAAACCCTGGAAGACGCCGGCATCATAGACTGGCACGATATTGGGATGCTGGAGCGAAGCGATCGTTTCGGCTTCGCGCAAAAAACGTGCGGCCGCCTTTGACTCGACATTCACCCTCGGTAGAACTTTCAGCGCAACGACTCGGTCGAGCGAAAGTTGGCGTGCTTCATAGACGACGCCCATTCCGCCACGACCAAGCTCACGGACAATGTCAAAGTCTGGGATGTCTGGATATTCGCAGTCAGCATCAATCTCGTCGTGACAAGTGTCTTCGAGGATCGACGTCGCCCCAATGCGGACAAAGCTCAAGCCGGCAAGAGCCTCCTCAAGTCCGGGTGCCAACTCGGGATGCCGAGCGATCAGATCCTCGGCGGAGATTCGATCGGATTCGGGTGCGGTATCCAGCCAGGCTGAAATCGCATTTGCGATGGCCAGATCCGTCGAATCGTTGTGGGGAAAGGCAGGCATTGGTGCGTTGCATTCTTCGTGTCAGCGGTTGTGCCTATCGGACACAACCGAACCGCCAAGATCAACGCCATCGTTGACGAAAAACGATCCTGGTAACACTTAGACGTGCAGAAACGGGCGGCGCAACGCGGCCGAAGAAATTTTTCCGATGAACATTTTCGCGAGGCGCGTCACTCGACTCGCAAGAGCGTGGCCGTTTGATTCAGGTTTGCCATCGTCGCCGATTGTTGCTCGACCGCGGCGGCGATCGATTGCATGCTTTCGGTGACAATGCGGATTCGCTCATTGAGGCTGGACGAAGATTCGACGTTTGATGCGATCAGCGTGCGAATCCCGTCAACTGTTTCTCCGATGCTGTCGGTCGCACTGGCCGTTTGCTTGGCCAATTCTTTGACTTCGTTTGCGACAACCGCAAAGCCTTTCCCTGCCTCGCCAGCGCGAGCCGATTCGATGGTGGCGTTGAGAGCGAGCAAGTTCGTTTGTTCTGCGAGGCCACGGATGGTTTCCACGACATCGACAATCATTTGACTGCTCTGTTCCAAGCGAGTGACTGATTGAACGTTCGAAGCGATTTCCGACTCGGTTTTGGTCACTTGATGTGCAGTTTGCGTTAACTGCGACGAAATTTCATTGATCGTTTCGACCATCTGTTCGATGCTGGTCGCGACGGCTTCGCCGACTTGGCTGTTAGCCGATTCACGTTCAACGAGGTGCGTGACTTCCGTCGCGTACTTCAAGATTTTGGTGGGCTGTCCGTTTTGGTCGAGTAGCGGATAGTAGCTCGCTTCAAACCAGATCGGTGTACCGTCGCTTCGCAATCGTCGATAGCGTCCCGCATGAGGCTCGCCGCGTTGCAGTGCCTTCCAGAGCTTCTGGTATTCGGGGCTGTTGAGATCGCTAGGGTCCATAAAGATGCGATAGTGTCGACCGACAATATCTTCGAGGTCGTCATATCTCATCGCTTCCAAGAAATTGTCATTCGCGTCGACGACTGTTCCATCCATCGCGAACTCGACAACCGCTTGATTCTTCGCGATCGCGTCGAGTTTGGCTCTGCATTCCCACAGCTCTTGGCGCTCTGATTCGAGATCTTGTAGCGCGCTATGATTCCACAACCAGCCCATGCGATGCCCTCTCGTGCGATCGGCGTCTTCTGATTTTTCTTTTATGTCAACTCGGCAACTGGTCCTCGCCGAAGACTTGTCGGAGTCAATTGTGGGAGCGCCATAAATAGACGATGAGCACCTTCGGGGCCTTTTCACGCGAATGTCCGTCATCCTACTGACCTCACGCCCCGCTGGTGTACAGCCGCCCCCTAAAGGTTCTGGTTAAAACGGCAGTGTTTCGCCTCGGTTGCCTTGCTGATTCAATCAGCGGTTACTACTCACCTACAGTCCGCCATCTCTCTCAAGCCACCTGTGAACCGCGTCTGCCGTGATTGCGCTCGTCTTCCCACACCAGCTTTATGCGCCGCATCCGATTTTTGAGCATCCTGTCGACCGAGTCGTGCTGATCGAAGACAGTTTATTCTTCGACGATCCACGGTATCCGGCGAAATTCCACAAGCAGAAGCTATGGCTGCACCGGGCTTCGATGCGACAGTTCGAGGCCATACTGACCAAGGAAGGTCGGTCTGTGCGGTATCTCGAGTTCGATCCGAAGAAACCGTTGCTTTCTGATCGCGTGGAGGAGATCACTGCGGGCGTCGCCAAGTCGAAGCAGTCGTTGTTGGTGGTCGATCCCGTCGACTTTGTGCTCGAACGCCGCATTCGGAAGCTTGCGGATCAGTTGGGTGTTGAGCTGACGATTCTACCGACACCGGGTTTCCTGAATTCAGACGCTGAGAACCGCGAGTATCGTGACGGGAAGAAACGCTGGTTCATGGCAGATTTTTATAAGTGGCAGCGGACGCGATTGAACGTCTTGCTCGATGGCGATGGAGAGCCCGCAGGAGGGCAATGGAGTTTTGACGAAGACAATCGCAAGAAGATCCCCAAGACGCGATTGAAGTCGCTGCCCGAGCTGCCAAAAATCGCTCGAAACAGTATTGAGAAGCAGGTCAGGGATTCGGTGGTGGAGCAATTTGAGGGGCACCCCGGATCATTGGATGCGCTGTACTACCCCACCACGCACCCGGACGCTTTGCAGTGGTTTGACGTCTTTCTGAAAGAACGGTTCAAAGATTTTGGGCCCTACGAGGACGCGATCGAAGAAGGCCAGTCCTGGCTTTGGCACAGCGTTTTGACACCGGTGCTGAACATTGGGCTGCTCACGCCACAGCAAGTGCTCGACAAAACACTTGAATTCGCCCAGGACAATGACTTGCCGATTAATTCGGTCGAGGGCTTCGTTCGGCAAATCATTGGGTGGCGAGAATTCATGCGCGCAACCTACGTCGACTTGGGCGTGAAGATGCGAACGACGAACCATTGGCAGCACCATCGCCCGCTGCCAAAGTGTTTCTATGACGGGACCACCGGCATCGTTCCGATCGATGACACAATCAAACGGCTGCTCGATACCGGGTACTGCCATCACATCGAACGTTTAATGGTGCTCGGAGGGTTTCTGTTTCTTTGCGAAATCGATCCCGACGAGATTTACCGTTGGTTCATGGAGTTGTTCATCGATAGCTATGACTGGGTGATGGTTCCCAACGTTTATGCGATGAGCCAGAATGCAGACGGGGGTTTGATCACGACCAAGCCCTACTTCTCGGGTTCATCCTACGTCCGCAAGATGAGCCACTATTCCAAAGGCCGATGGTGCGATGTTTGGGACGGCCTGTACTGGCGATGGATTTGGAATCATCGCGAGGAACTTGGCAAGAATCCGCGTTGGGCGATGATGTGCAGCATGGCTGAGAAAATGGACAAAGCCAAAATGGATGCCCATTTGAAGAACGCCGAGAACTATCTCGGCGAATTAGCCTGACTCGCAGGTTCGCTTCGCGGTTACTTCAACTCGCGAGCATCCTTTTCGGCAAACCGCAACCCGTCAGTGACTCCACCTGGCGTCGCTGGCGTCCGCGTCGCGTCGATCGCCGCAATCCATTCTTTAGGATCGTTGCCGTGATCTTCCTTCATCACGCCACGCAAGCTATCCATTGCCAAGTAGACGGTGGCCGGATCTTGGTCTTCGAGAATCAATCGTAGTGAATCAACGGGGATCGTCCCTTGGTGATTTTTTAGCGCCGCGATTGCGGAATGCTTTACATCCAGTTCGGTCGTCGAGTTGAGAGTCTTGGCGAGCAGTTGGACGGCTTCGGGTTCTTTACGAACACCCAACGATTGGCATGAAGCTGCTTGTACCTTGATGCTTTCGTCGCTGAGGCCTTTCTCGATCAGTCGCAGCGAAGCGTCGGAGGACTTGATTCCTGCGGCCGCATGTACGGCATGGAATCGCATTTCAGGACTCGGATCGCTTTCCATGATCCGTTCCAGGTGGCCAGCCCAGAACGCCTGCTTTTCTTCAGGCATGTCTTCGATTTGTCCGGCAAGTGCTTGGATTTGACCGCGTCGTTCGTGGTCGGTGACACCCAACGCGGTGTCTTTTTTCCAGGCACGCATGGTGAAATACGGATTAACCGACTTCAACGCATACATTGGACCGTCGTGACATCCCCCGATCGCTGGGGCGAGCAGCAGCAGGGCGGTCGATCGCAACGTGATTTGAAGCAATGTACGTTTTTTATTCGGTCGCGTTCGCATCTCAATCCTATCGCGATGTTTGCCAATTCGCGGGCTGAAGCGTTCCTATTCAGCCTCGCTGTCCTTCAACTAGCAAATCAAAACTCGGCACGCCAAGTCCACTTTGCCCTTCTGTCTGTCGTTACTCAATTGATCGTTGTTCGATCTGGCACCGTTTCTTTGGCAGCATTTCGTCCAGGGGAGCAAGGCCAGTTCCGGCATCGAATTCCCAGAACACGGCAAAATGCAGTGCCGAAAAGATTGGCCCAGAACTTGCTTCAGGCGACGCCGGCTTTCGCAATCTGGCTTTGACCACAAGACGCTGAAAGCCTTTCGCCCCCAAACAACCAACCTGGAAGTTCAATCGTCATGTCAACAACGCAGCTGGAATCGGATACGACAGAAACGTCGAGCAATTCAGTCACCGAAGGTTTGCAAGAGTCGGTGTCTGGCATGGGAGCGATCGTTCATGAAGGCGGCGTGGGGTTCCGTGTTTGGGCTCCCAATGCGGATCGTGTCGCCGTGATCGGTGATTTCAACGATTGGAAACCAGACAAACACATGCTGGTCTCCGAAGGAAACGGTTACTGGTTTGCGAATGTCGACACGGCCAAAGTGGGGGACGAATACAAGTTCCGAATCTACAACGGCGAATTGACGCTGGACCGAATCGATCCGTATGCCCGCGAAGTCACCAATAGTGTTGGCAACGCGATCGTCTATGAAGACCGATTCGACTGGGCCGGGGATGCGTTTGAACGTCCCGCGCATCAGGAGCTGGTCATCTATGAAATGCACATCGGTACGTTCAACCGCAAGCAAGACGATCACCCTGGAACCTTCAAAGCAGCGATCGAGAAACTGCCGCACCTGCAGCAACTTGGGATCAATGCAATTCAAATCATGCCGGTCGGCGAATTCGCGGGCGACTGGTCATGGGGATATAACCCAGCCCACCCCTTTGCCGTTGAACAGGCTTACGGCGGTCCGGATGAGCTCAAAAAACTGATCAAGGCCGCGCATCAACACGGTTTGGCCGTCATCATTGATGTGGTTTACAACCACTTCGGGCCAAGTGATTTAGACCTTTGGCAATTCGACGGATGGAGTGAAAACGGCAAAGGCGGTATCTACTTTTACAATGACGATCGTTCATCGACGCCGTGGGGTGATACGCGTCCCGATTATGGTCGCGGTGAAGTGCGGCAATACATCCATGACAACGCCATGATGTGGATGCGTGATTTTCACGCTGACGGTTTGCGCTACGACATGACCGCGTACATCCGAACGGTTTCCGGGATCGGAAACGACGATATCGCCGACGGATGGGGCCTGATGCAATGGATTAATCGCGACATTCGTGCCGAGTATCCGAACTGCATTTTGATCGCCGAAGACTTGCAAAAGAACAATTGGTTGACCAAGGAGACCGAGCACGGTGGCGCGGGTTTCACCACGCAGTGGGACGCCGGATTTGTCCATCCGATCCGCCAAGTGGTCCAAGAGATCGAGGACAACTACCGAGACATGTGGGCCGTCCGCGATGCGTTGTGCAACCGTTACAACGGCGACGCATTCCAACGCGTCGTCTATAGCGAATCACATGACGAAGTCGCCAACGGCAAGGCTCGTGTTCCGACGGAAATCGATAGTGAAGATTCCACCAGTCGCTTCGCACAAAAGCGGACGGTCTTGGCAGCCGCGATGGCTCTCACCGCGCCCGGCATCCCAATGCTGTTCCAAGGTCAGGAGATGCTTGAGGACGATTGGTTTGACGACGGCGATCCGCTGCAATGGGACCGCGTCAAAAAGTTTAAAGGGATCAACCGGCTGTTCCGTGATCTGATTCACTTGCGAAGAAACGTGTCAGGAACCACGCCGGGATTACTTGGACAACACATTGAAATTCATCATGTGAACGAAACCGATAAGCTGATCGGGTTTGTCCGGCACGACGATGACCGAAGTAGCGATGTCGTTGTGATTGCGAACTTTTCCAACCGCGTTTGGGACGACTACCAAATCGGTTTCCCATCCTCCGGTGAGTGGAAACTACGTTTCAATTCCGATTGGGCGGGCTACAGCAGCGAATTTGACGATGTCCCGGTCGAACATGTCGAGGCGACTGATCAGGGGCACCAGGCTTCACCGGCATCGGCGAAGCTGCCGATCGGGGCCTATGCGGTTTTGATTTACTCGAAAGAAGCCGCAGGTGTTCCGAAGGCAGAATAGCTGCCGTGCTAGCGTTGGCTTACCAAGCCAAGCTGGCGCCGAAAGTGATGCCGTGAGCGATAAACTCGCTCGTGACATCATCAAAACTTGGGTGAGCGGGGCCGGAAAGTGTGCTCGGAGGAATTTGCGAAGGGTTGACGCGGCGGTCGATTTGCTCGGCCGCCCGCCCAACGTCGCTCCAGCCATAGATGGAATATCCAATGTTTGCTGACAAGTTTCCGCTGATCTGTTTCGTCAGTTTCAATGAAAGGTCATGCAGGGTCCCGAATGAGTCGGTCTCGAAGGTGCCGATATTGCTCGTTTGTGTTAGTAGGCCACCCTCAACTGTCGATTGACCGAGGCTGTTTTGTGTGACCGTCTGACCCGCAATCACTGTGGTGCGGCTGGTTTGCCCGACGCCGATGGATCCATCAACCGCCAAGACGACACCACAAAACATTGGGATGTTGTTTGACAATCCGATTCGAACGCCGTCGAACTGGTTCTCGGTACGGAATGAGTCGGTCGAAGAGAGTGACGTTCCCTGGGTCGCTCCGGTCAACGACGTTGAGTGATCGAGAATCGTGACGCTTTCATCGAGGTTCGCCGAACGATAGCCGAGCGTTAGGTACACGGGGTTCGAACGGGAGTTCGAGATCGACCGTGAGAGCGAGATGTCAAACATCTCGAAGCTCGAATCGGCATCGACCTGAACGTTGCCAGAGACTTCGCCAGGGAACGCAAGTAGGCGGGCGTCTTCGAAACCGGATTCGGAGTTCGCAAATGGACGCGCCAAGATCGCGTGATCATTGCTGTTGGCAGCATACGAAACGTTCTGATCGCCCAGGTTGGTGTATCGAAACGAGAATCCAAGGTCATGGCATTTGTCCCACCAAAAGCCAATGGCGTATCGGCCACCCGATTCGCGGCCGTCCAGATAGCGATCGCCGCCGAACAGTGTGCTTGTTTGGTCCCCAAGAATTCCGGCAGAAGCCCTTGCCGTGCCGCTGTCACTTGTGGTGACCAATGCCGGGAACTCCGCACCAGTGCGATCCCAGTACAGATATTCAGCAGTCGCCCAAAAGTCACCCGTGGGAACACTTGCCAGCCTTTGAGGCATGGCAACTGGCTGGGTCAAAGGGATCGAATCACAGGCGCCGTCAAATAACGCTTCCGAGTACGCGACCGGCACGACAGGTTGAGTAGAGGCTTGTCCGATCCGGCGGTACGGTTGAACCTTGCGTCCTGATCGTGTTGAGGTTGCGGTATCCGCGTCCGCCCCAAACGTTTTCATATGACAGTTCATTCCGACGACGGCAGCAACGCAGCACAGCGTTTTTGCGACAACGTTTGACTTCGCGACAGTCCGCCGTTTGCGGTGAAAAAAGAGAGCCATTGCGGTCGGTCAGTTTGCAGATCAGGGAGCTTGAAAGGTTTCTTCCTAATCGTTACATCGGGCAAAGGCCGCGCAGACGTTAAACTTTCACACCTGATGCTCCTTGGAAAACTGCCAATCGCGGGTTTGGCCAACTGCCGATATTCCGCAGCTTGCCAAGTCGACTCTCTTTGGCAAGCTTGCAAAGTAGAAGCGGTTTATCTCGCGAGAGTTTCCCGCGTGAAACCGCTGGTAGGTTTTCCTTTTTGGCCCTGGGGGCGGTAAGCAGCGTTACCGAAGTTCCATGTATTCCTTCATCCGATTGACATAGTCGCCGTGGCTGAAGTCACATTGTTGCATCGCTTCGCGGTATGGCTCGATACCATCGCCGATCCAGTCAACGACGTTGAAGATCTTTAGCGAAGCATAGGAGTCATTGCGTAGCAGATCGTTCCAGCACTGCTGTGCGGTCTTTTTGTCGCCATCGCGGTACAAAATCCATGCGGCCATGACTCGCACGTGATGCGAGTCATCTTGCAACATCTTGCGCACCCGATCGATGTCGACCGTCGTCGATGGTTGCAGGTTGAAGAGTCCGACAACGCCCCAGTAGCGAACACCTGAGTCTTCGTCGTCCAAGAATTGGTAGAGTTGGTTGAGATCGCTTGGATTTTGCGTCACTGCAACGGCAGAGGCATTTTGCAAACGTTCGATATCATAAAGTGAAGGCGTGCGGACCATTTCATAGATCGTTTTGCCACACGCTTCGCTTCGACGGACCACTTCGCTTTCCGGCAGCAGCCCCGAGTCGAAAATGTCTCTTTGCCATCGATCGAGTTCGCCGTTCAATCGGGCGATATCGGCCGCATAACGTGGGTCGTCGATCAAGTTGTGAACGTTGTCTGGATCCGTTTCAGTATCGTACAACTCCATCGGTGGTTTGGTCCCAAAGAAACGTCCCGTGATGGAGTCTGTTTTGCCAGCGAGATGGTGCTGCTCCCAAGCTTGAGTGGCTTCCATCTGCCATAGGTAATTCAGGTGCTGACCCCAAGGTGCGTAAGGCATGTAATTGCGAATCAACAACAACTTGCGGTCGCGGATTGCACGCACATTATCACAGCGTTCGTCCATCCGGCCACGAAAGCTGACATGGTAATTTCGGGGTTCTTTGTTGGGGCCCAAGAAGACTTTGCCCTGCATGTAGTCCGGCGCTTCGGCACCGCAGATGTCCAGCCAAGTTTTGGGCATATCGATGAAGCTGACCAGATCGTCAATTTTGGATCCAGGGTCACCAGGGCGAAGGTGTTTGAATTTTTCGGGAATCCGTATGATCAAAGGGCAGTGTGTCCCGCTGTTGAATAGAAAACGTTTGCTCCTCGCGATGACGCCGCCATGATCAGAGTTGTGAATCACGATGGTGTTTTCCGCCAGTCCTGCTTCCTCCAGCTTTCGCAGAGCAAGTCCGATTTCATCGTCCATCTTTTTCACGGCGTCGTGGTAGTGCGCATAGTTTTTGCGGATCACCGGAATGTCAGGATGGTATTTTGCCAAGCGAACGTTGCTCGGATCACGTTTGGTTTGGTTGACATTACCGAACGCTTTTGACTCGTGCGATTGAGTGCTGTTGATCACCATGAAAAAGGGTTGATGGTTTTTTAATGAATTCCAGTCGGTCTTTTTGGTGTCCCAAGCACTTCCGTCTTCGCGTCCGCCGATGTTGTAATCTGTTTTGCGATCGTTTCCGACAAAGTATCCGGCCTGCTTCAACAGGTCTGGATAGTACTTGATTTGGTCATGTGGGATCGGATAGCGACTTCGCATGGGGTGCGTACCCATCGAGATCGCATGGACCCCGGTGATCCACGTACTACGCTGAGGCGCACACACCGGCGCGTTCGCATAGCAATGCATGTATTGAAATCCCTCTTTGGCCAGTTGGTCGATATTGGGTGTATCTGCATAGGGATTGCCATAGCAGCCAACCCAGTTGACGTTGTTGTCTTCGCAAGTCAACCAAAGAATGTTGGGGCGTTCGCCGGCCAATGCAACGTTGCAGAAGCAGAGACACAGCAAGGCGAGTGAGAGGCAGCGATTCATCGAAGAGTAGTCCTTGATTGATTTCGCCAAAGCGTTGTGGAGGCAGGAGAGCGATGGCAGCGATCAATCGCTTTTGCCACCGATGGGGAGACTCCCAGGATACCACCGCTGGCAACTTGCTGCAGCAAGTTGCCTCTTTGTGATCGGTGATTCGTTTCCCTTACCGGGTCTGGCTGACGTGACTTCGTCGCCCAGGTTGGCTAGTCGAAGTTCAATTCGTTCTCAAGGGTACGCCCCGCCTCTTCGCCGCCCAGGCAACGATACGCACGCCAGCCATGCCGCCGAGCCGCGTCAACGTTCTCCTGTTTGTCGTCGATAAAAAGGATCGACGCCGGCGGAACGTCTGCCTGGTCCGCAGCAGACGCATAGATTTCTGCTGCCGGCTTCATCGCACCGACGCGGCAACTTAAGACCGTCACATCGAATTGAAGTTTCGAGACGCCCCAGCTCTGACGCCGAATCCAATCCCAGTGAGCTTCGCACGTGTTCGACAAAATCCCGATGCGTCCGACCGTTCGCCGAGTCCGTTCAACAATTTCAACCATCGACTCAATCGGGGTGAACATATCGCTGATCCCATCCAAGATCACTTGGTCAGAAGCGACATGTTGTGTTACGCCCAAAGCATGGCGGATCTGTTCGGCAAACTCAGGTCCATCAAGTTCGCCGTGTTCATAGCGATCTTCAAGACCGCTCGCATACAGCGCGTCCCACGCTTTCTCTTCAGTCACGTTTGTTATGCGGGCGAGGTTTGCGCTGGCGAGTTTCGGATCAAACGCGATGAGGATGTTGCCAAGGTCGAAATAGACGAATTGAATTTCGGACATCGTGGTGGCAAGAACTTGAGAGGCATTAGCGTTGTGCGTTGAACGCGACGGTGCGGATTTTCTAACAGGCCATCGCCTTCCGCAACCAGACCGACGGCGGCCCCTCCGGGGCGATTGCGCATGTTGGGATGCGATTCTCGGGGCTTCCGCCCCGAGCTACCCAAGACGGCCCCTCCGGGGCGATCAGATCCAGGGCGTACGTTGAAGCAATGTTTCGGCGTCATGCAACATTACGCATGTTTCGAGGAGCAACAATCGTGCGTTTCGACTCCGGAGGAGTCTGCGTCGTTAGCTCGGGGTGGCAGCCCCGAGGCGTCGTCATCGAGAATAGATACGCCCCGGAGGGGCCGACGTTGGTGCATTACCCAGACCGGTGGCAGCCCCTCCGGGGCGATCAAATCCGGGACGGTTGCGATGATGTCGCCCGCGTTCGTGATTGACTGTGCGGGATAGGGTGTTCGGGAAGGATGGGAGCCGTGGCTAGGGTGCGTGTTTTCCGGTAAATCGTTGGAATTCGCTACAAATCGTCTAGCCACGTTTGGGGAAACCGATCACTCATCAATACACCGTGCTGGGATGTGTGCAAGGATCGTACGCCCCCAGACCCCCACAGGCGCATGGACACGCGCCTCGAAACACGATGCTGTGCCGCCAACCATTGGGAATAGGGATGTTCCACGTCAGGTCATCGGTCTTAGGCTTTGCCGCTGCTTTGGCGGCATGCTGCGCAGGCCAAGCGACAAGCGCCGACGAAACGCCTTCAACGCTGCCAGAGCCCGAGTTCCGCTTGCTGGCGATCGCAGAAGCTCTCGCCAGCGATGAGGTCCTGCCTGTTCAGTTCGAACAACTGAACCCCTTCACCGGCCCGCGAGCCGATACCGTCAGCGATCAAGCGATTCAGCCCATTGACGTCGGTGGAGATGCCAACTTTGCCAGCTTCAGCCTTCCCGAAAACCTGGCATTCAAAGACTGGGACCAAATCAGTGCGGCGAGTTTTGAAAGTAACGCGACTGACCTGCCAAGCGATCCGAACTATCTCGAACAGTACGAAGAAAGCCAAGGTATCAGTGAAATCGGCCTGAGCGAATCGCCCGCGGTGGAAATCGTTCCCGGGTCGACGTTCAATCTGACTCAGTCCGCGGATATCGGTGAAACGCTGGTCGAGTCATCGACAACGCAAACGATTAAGGCGCGCGACGAAGTTCTCTCGGCTTTGACCCCAAAATTCGCGGCTTCTACAACGGCCAAGTCTACACCACGCAGGACGGGTGCTATCTGTTCCCGGCGCGTAGCGATTTGGACGGCGTGTTCTCGAAGATTGATCCGTTCTTGATCGGCAACGTTCAGGTCTACAGCGGTCCCTACACCGTGCGTTACGGAAGTGGCTTTGCGTTCTTGAATGTCGATACGATTTCGACACCACGTTA
This sequence comes from Rhodopirellula sp. MGV, assembly GCF_002251265.1. NCBI lineage: Bacteria > Pseudomonadati > Planctomycetota > Planctomycetia > Pirellulales > Pirellulaceae > Rhodopirellula > Rhodopirellula sp. MGV. Next base: position 27,172 of record NZ_NPDI01000058.1, read on the forward strand.
CCAATGCGGAACCGAACACCATCTTCGATTGGGGACCAATATCCGTACCAACGGTGGCCAGACCTACAATTCGGCGACCTTCTTTGGTGGTGGCCAATCGATGGGCTACTACGCCAACATCGGCTATCGAAAAGGTAGCGACTATGCCGCGGGCAATGGCCTGTTGATTCCCTCCAGCTACGACGCGTTCAACCTGTTGTCGGGGATTGGATTCGACATCGATGACAACACCCGTAATGAAATCCGCTACACGCACATCAGCGAAGACGGAACGGAATACGCAGGTCAGTTTTTTGATGTCGACGGGTTAACTAGTGACGCTTTGGCTGACAGCTGGATTCACCGAAACGAGCGAACAGGTTTTTCGTATCGCGTCGATTCTTGGGTAAGCAACACCGACTTTTTTGGCGACACGACCGCGGCGAGCAAGCGGCGTAGTGATTTTCCCGTTTTGCAACGCGTCGATGATTCATTGACGAACATCCAACGAACTGACGACGATGATAATTTCATCCCCGCAAGTTCGTTGCCTTACCCGCCGGATCCGAATCGTCCCTTTTTCGGAACGGTTGATGGCGAGATGTTGAGCGCCGGTGTTCGGGCAGGCGTCACACAGGAACTCGATCGCGATCGAACCATCGGCTTTGGTGCTGACGTTCGCTACATGAAGCAGCAGGTCAACGAGTTCTATGATCTCAATGGTTTCCGCGATTTAAGCGGCAACCCGCTCGGCACGATCACGACCGGGTTGCCAAAGTCGGAAGTCGTCGAACCGGGGCTGTACACCGAGTACTCGTTTAAACCGATCAGTTTCATTGATGCCGCCGCTGGTTTCCGTATTGCGTTTGCGCATACACAAGCCGATCCGAGCGACGTCAATGCGACCTCGAATTTCCGAAACACCGCCACTGGTCCGATCGTCGAAGACCTGGATGTTTCGGACACGCTACTTTCGTACTTCTTGACCAACGATATCGATTTGGCACCGGCATGGTCGTTGCGACTGGGGGGCGGCTATGCCGAGCGTTTGCCAACCTTGGAACAACGTTACAGCGACGGTTTGTTTCTGGCGATTATCCAGAGCGGTTTCAGCCGGATGATTGGCGATCCTTCATTGAGCAAGGAACGCAACTGGCAAGTTGACGCGCGGGTGAACTGGAAATACGAATACATTCGCGGCCGAATGGGAGCATTCCATAGCTGGGTCGTCGACTACATCACTTACAACGCGAACCTGATCAATGATCCGCAAGGGTCGCGATTGTTGCGAGCAACGAATACGGATTACGCGACTCTCGCGGGTATGGAGTTCTACACCGAAGCTGACTTGGTTCGTGGCGTGCAGGTGTTTACCAGCCTGAACTACCTCGATGGGCGAGACCGTGAAATCAACCAACCGCTTGCCGGAATCTTCCCACTAGAAGGGCGTCTCGGATTGCGTTTGACTGACACCAGCGACGATCAACGCTGGGGGTTGGAATGGGGGCTTCGCTGTGTTGATAATCAGGACCGCTTAGCAACATTGAGTTCTTCGCCCGGTACCGGCCAATCACGTAGCGAGACGGAACTGGTTACCTTGGAAACCGCGACTCCTGGATTTACGACGAGCTATCTACGCGGTTACTTGCGTCCAAGAGACAACGTCAGTGTTACTTTTGGAGCTGACAACCTCTTCAACAACAACTACTACGAACACTTAAACTTGCGAATTCCCGCGCAAGGCCGTTTCGGACAAACGGCTGTGTTGTCGCCAGGGTTAACGCCGTATATCGGCATCGAAGTTGACTACTAGGAATTCAGCGGCTGTCCAAGTCAATTGAGACATCACCTTCCGCATACAAGGTGCTGTCGTTCTGGATCGCTTGACGGTCCGTCACGGAGATCGCGACGGGAGTTGCCGGGTCGTTGTAAACGAATTCGCGGACGACGACGCGGAGTTGATCGTAGATCACCGTGGCCGATTTCTGAGGCAATGGATCCGGCAGCACTCGGATGGAAGCGAGCTCGCGTGAGTCGTCATAGCTTTCCGTGACAACAACCGTCATGCCGCCTTGGTCATTGGCGGTTTTTTCCGTGCGAAAGCTCACACCAGAGATACCGTCAAGCTTCAGCGGATTGGTGCTCGACAATGGCAAAGGAGTACCGGGGATCGGGCGGTCGGCGAATCGAAACCACGCTTTGATATCGATCTTGTCAAATCGTTGTGGAAAGTTATCGATTCGACAAAGCAGAATTGGTATCGACTGGTCTGTTTTGAATTCTGGAATGCCAAACAGATAGGTTTGCTTTCGCCCACGTTGACCACGGCGGCTATCGATCCCTTCAAGTTCCAACCAAACGTCGGAAGGACGTGGTGTGAAACGTCCATCGGAGCGATTGCCTTGGGCGCTTTCGATAGCGATTTGCATCGCGAGTTGGCGGTTGAAACGCTTCCCGAGTGGCCCGGCGTGCACCACGTAACGCCCAGCATCTGGCATTTCGGTTTGCAGCGATTCACGAATCAACGACCCTTCATACACGAACGCCTTGTGTTGTAGGCCTTGCGGAGACAGTTCCAGTTCCAGACGTTCGCCACCTTGAAGTTGAACATCGGTCAGTTCGTCGATCGGTGACTCTCCGCTCGGAACGATTGCGCGAATCGAAAATCGGGCTGGCGGAATCACCGGTTGTCCAACTTGTGAATCGCTGCCGTCTGGCGGCCATGTGCTGATCGGAACCAACTGACCGAATGGAACCTCCGGACTGGCTTGTTGTCCGCGGCGCTGCCAAGCGATTCGTGGTTTCAGGCTGATTTCTTGCAGATAGCGTAACAGGGATTGGCCATCGGCCGCGTCGAGCACTTTGGCGCTGGGGAATTGGCGGCGCAGTTCGGTGTCTTGGTCGAGGTACTTGACGATTGTCAGTTTGATGTCGCTGCGCCGGCTGTCGGCCAATGTCATTGCCGATCGACTGGAATCGTCGACGGTAAGATCGCTTGTTGAAATCACCTTTGGCTTGCCATCAGTCAACACGATGATGTGGCCGGAATCATTGCCAAGTTCGGCGTAGGCTTTTTCAATTGCTAGGTACGTCGGCGTGACCCCGATCGCACCAAGGTTCTGGATTTCGTTCTCTAGTGCTTCACGGTGCGAGCGGTCCAACGGGCTCGCTTTGCGGACCATCTGGACATCAAAGTTTGGGTTGTATCGCACGGTTTCATCCGCTCGGATAAGCCCGACATTTTTGGCTTGCCCGCCTTGGAGTTCCTCGACAGCGAGCTTTTGTTGTCCGTTATCGATTTCCGGAAAAATTTGACCGTTCTTTTCGGAGAATCCATAGCGACTGCCAAACACGATCAGCCCGACTTCGGTGGCGGGGTCGAGGCCTTTCAAAAATTGCGTCACTGCGTTTTTCGCGACCTCTAATCTCGAAACACCACCGCCACTCGTCGGTGTTCGCATTGATCCGGAGCAATCCATTACCAAAATCAATCGTTCCGGTTGCTGCAGTGTTCGCGTCACGCGAGCGACTGGGACTCCATAATCGGGACGTTCAAAGACCAGTCTGCGGCCACCGACCAAGTCTTTGACTTCGACATCACCGCCTCGGCGGAGACCGCGGAAGAAAACATCGGCAAAAAATTGATTGGCCTCTTCCGGCAACTGTTTTGGAAAACGCAATGGGATAACCAGTTGGCGTCCATCAACATCGGACCGACGAGCCAACTCGGTTTCGTTTGTCTGGGGCGAATGGAGTGCAATCAATCCCGCTGGAATGACTGGCGGAATGTCCAAGTAAAAATCGACATCGCGATCGGCGACAAACTTTAACAACGTGCCCTGTTGCAGTTCTTCGTTCGGCATCGGGCGGAGAGTTTGAGTCGACTCGATGGCGGTTTTTAAATTGAGCAGCCGATTTTCTAGGTCTTCACCGTCGAGTTTCGCGGGGAGACGCGAGTAATATTGATTGCTGCTTCGCGTTGCCAACAGTTGTTCCGCAGCTGGCGGACAAAATCCCGGATCGCCCGATTTAGCTTGACACCAGAATTCGTCCATCGTGCGGCGTGCCAAGTCGTTGAGCAAGAATTGCTTGTCGAGTTCGAAACGCGCGACGCCGATTGCGCGGATTTCAGGCGGGGCATGGCTGAACAACATCGATCGACTTCGTATCGCGACGTCCCAATTGGACAAAAGACGACGCGTTGTTAGCGGATCGCCAGTTCGATTGTGGGCTTCGATCGGTGATTCAATTGCGGTGTGCGCATTCAAGGAATCGCCCAGTCGGCCGCTGGAAAGGTTTGCCACCGAATCCCGCAAGCTGTCGCCACGTCGTTGGAAAACTTGATTCAGTCGCGTTGTTGGCGAAGGGTTGTTTTCGTTTTGGTCGGTTTGTCGCTCTTGGTCGACCGTGACAGCTAAGCCGAGGCCGGAATCGATCCGTCGGATCCAGTATTGCCAAAGAGGTTCTTCGTCAATGGATTGCCAACGCAGCGTTTGAGTGGCGATATCTGTGTTTTCCGAAACCGGACTCACCTGAGTGCGAGTTCCGCCCGACTGGACATCCTCAATCGTGGCTTGCGACTTACTGAGAACTTCACAAAGTTTCGTGTGAACGCGACTTCGGTTGACCGCATCGGCCATTCCCGATCCCTGTAGCAGGGCGAATAGTTGTCGCATTCCGAGCGCATCGAGTGCTTTGACGTCGACCGTTTTTACAACGCGAGACGTCAGTCGATCCGATAACGCAGCCATCGTTTTGGCAGCGTTACTGTGGGCATTTTCTAATTCCGAAAGTCGATCCGCGAATCGGGCAGACGCGTTGTTTTCAGGCAAACGCAACGCTTGATTGAGTTCAGCAAGTGAATCGATTGCGGCTTTGATGAAGACGCGACTTTGACTCGCTTCCAATAATTCATGTTGTGAAAACGCTTGGGCATCAGCGAGCAACGTTTCCGCGAGTCGCGGAACACGGTGAAGCATTTGGTCACGCAGACGATACGCTTCAGAAACCGTGGTGGCCGCGTTTTTAAGTCTGGCCATTTCGGGCAAGACGACTTCACGAAGTCGATCGGTTCCGGAGCGTTTTGCGTCGACGCTCGACGACAAAATTTGGTCTAGGCATCGGAGTCGGTCTTCGTTCGCTGCGTCAAATTCATCTCTCAGCCATAGATTGACACGCAGGTCTCCGGCGAACAGTACGTCGCGACTGGCAATGTGGGATTGTATGACGTCACGGCGATTTGCTTCGGAAACATGCTGCAGGTCGTCTGCCGAAAGCAGACGTATTAAATGAGCTTCTAGGAATGCGGCAGGCCGTGCCGTACTCGCCAGCCGCTGTTTTTCTAAGAGGGTGCTCGCGAGTGCAATCGATTGGGCGTCGTAGTGGGTCTCGTCCAGCCAATCGGTCAAGAAACGTGTTGCTTCAGTTGGTGAGAGCGAAATTGGAAACGCTTCCGGGTCAGGCTTTTTATTCCAACCGGCGATAGCCTGTTCAAGTTCGCTCGTAAGCGGGGAAGGAGGATAGAAGTAATTCCGCTGTGCGAGTTCCGTTAACGCTGACTCTTTTGGCAGCGCTGTCGAACCCTTTTCGAACTGGGCAAGGTCTGCGGCGCACTGAACGATCAGCGCGCTGAAATCATTCCCGTAGCTACGACCAGAAAATGCCAGGCTTTCAAGGCGAACGAGATGTTTTTCGAGAGTCGCCCATCCCATCGGATCGAATGCGAGTGGCGAGTGGACGCGTTCTGCCAGACGATTGTGACGCTGCCAAAGCTGATCAATTTTCTCGAAGTCTTGCCGAAGTTTGGCGACGTCGAAAGGTGGCAACGGATTGATTGGGCGAGTCGCCGGCTGGTTGATCACTTCCCAATCGCGGGCTTGTTCGTTCAGCAACATCGGTTGTTGCTGGGCATTCCACATCCGCGCGGCATAGGAGGCGGTTCGTGTTCGAACATGGTCTGCGATTTCGCCAACGGTAACGACGCCGTTTCCGTCTTCGTCGGCTGCGCCGGTCAACGCTTCGGTAATTGCAATCGGAAACAGCCCCTGTCCTTGTCGTGGATCCCACCAACTACGCTCGCCCGGACTGGATGAGATGATGGTCGCAATCTGGTTTTCGTTCGTCGCAGAAATATTTTGCCATGCTTCGGCAAAGGTGTCGCTGAGCTGACCCCAGTCCCATTGTGGACCCACGCGTGATGCGTCGATGAACAAGACGACTTTCAGGCCACTCTTGGTGTTCGCATGGTTGGCCAAAGTCTCTTCGATCGCTTTGACCAACGTTTCGCCGGCGACCCAGCTTTCCGGTTTATCAGCACGACTTTCACCGCTCGCAAAATAAGGTTGTCCGCTGTCAACCAAGCCCTGTGCGCTTAGATAAACCATCAGCATGTCATCGTTGGGACCGCCGGGCGTTGCGTTCAGAAGCGGTGTGACGATTTGGTCAACCAGCTTTCCCTGCCCAAGAACGCCAGAACAGTACCGAATGTCGCTGACAAGCTTGACATTTTCGTCAGGCGAATTCGGGCCGCCTGAGAACCAGGCTTGAAACAACTCGACGTCTTCTGCCGCAAACGGGTTGGGGGCGGCGTACAGCGGGCTGTCGATGGTGCGGGCGCCGGACGCCGAAACCACCGTCGCTACCAAAGGAACTTTCAAGTCAGGTTTCCGCAGTAGGACCAGCAGCAATACAATCGCCAAAGCGACCGCAAAGGTGGTCAACAAACTGACGCGGAAGAGCAACTTGCGCCGTTCCCGTCCGCGACTGCCGAAATCAGATTCCTGTCGTACCGGCCCCGTTTTTGAGCGTCGCCAACCGGCCCTTTGACTGGCTTTTGCCATAGCTGAATTCTGGTTCTATCGATTCAAAGCGAGTGGTCTGCATCCAACCGCTACAGTCTATCGAATTGTTGCGGATTGTTCGATCCGATCACGGACGCGTGCGATTGAGCGAGCTTCGATCCTGCTTTACGATAACTAGCGATCGAACCCTCAAAAAAATAGATCACGTTGACCCGTCCGAATCCCTATCGAAGCCCGTCCACTCCTTCGGCAGATTCTTCTGCGGCAGCGGCTTCGACAGAGATGTCGGGTGATGGAACGCAGTCCGCACCGGCAAATCGAAATGCGACCATTTCGCCATTGACCGAACGACGAGTCGTTTGGTGGGCAACGGGGTGGTTTTTCTTTGCTCTGCTCAGCTACAGCATTGTGCGCCCGATCCGCGAGACGTTGGGGGCGATCGGTGGGACGAGGCAATTGCAGGGGCTGATGCTGGTCACCTTTGCCGTCATGCTGATCGCGGTTCCAACTTACTCGGCATTGGTCAACCGGCTTTCCCGGCGCTGGTTGGTTCGCGTCGTGATCCACTTTTTCACTGCCAGCTTGATTTTGTTTAGTCTTGCCCAGCGATTGGGTTCGCCGCCGATCCAGGTCTGGTCCGCGAGAGCCTTTTTCGTGTGGGTGAATGTGTTCGCATTGGTCAACACCAGCATGTTCTGGTCAGTGCTTGCGGATCTGTTTCAGAGTGATCAAGCCAAGCGATTGTTTGGTCGGATTGCTGCCGGCGGGACTGTCGGGGCGATCGCGGGATCGTTGCTGACAAGCCAGATCGCGACGTTGCTTTCGACCCCCAACCTGCTGTTGATCCCAGCGGTCACCCTACAAGTTGGCTTATGGTTCGCGTGGCGGTTGGAACGCGTTGTCAGTCGAACGGATGAGCTATCCGCTGATCAATCCGGCGGCTCCAACCGCAGAGATCGATTGCCGGTCGGAGGCTTGTGGCAAGGAATCACGCAGGTGCTTCGTTCGCCTTACCTACTGTCGATTTGCTTGTTTTTGTTCTTTGTGCAGGCTGCCGGGACCCAACTGTATTTTCAGCAAGCGGATATCGTGGGGCGAACCGTTGAGAGTGATGATACCAAGCTTCAAGTGTTCGCCTACATCGACCTTTCTACCCAAGTATTGACGCTGTTTGCACAGGGCGTTTTGTCCGGATTTCTATTGAAGCGATGCGGCGTATCGGTAGCGCTGATGGTGTTGCCGGCGGTGTACTTCTTGTCATTTGCCGCCTTGTCGTCTCATGCAACGTTGTTGGTCGTGGCGATCGCCATGGTGATCGCACGGGCAACCGCTTATGGGATTACGGTACCGTCACGCGAGGTTCTGTTTACGGTGGTCAGCCGTGAAGACAAATACAAATCGAAAAACTTTATCGACACCGTTGTCCTCCGCGGTGGCGACGCGACCGCGGGGCAGATCCTTGGTTCGTTGAAGAACTTCGCGTCGTTGACATTCGCGACGGTCAACCTCTGCTCACTGCCCGTGATCGCTATCTGGATGTTCGCGGCTTACCGATTAGGACTGCGCCAAAAGCGGTTGGCGGATCAGATTTCCTCGACACCAAGATCGGGTGAGCAAGCCGGCTGATCGTTGCACGTCACCGGGGGGCTCTAACTGTGGCAACCAGCAGCCACGTATTTTTCGTCCGTCTCCTCTCGCTCTCCGCAAACGTAGCGTTCTCTACCGCTGTTTTTATGGAACAGCGGTGACATTGGGAGAGAGCAAGTCTGTGAATCAGTCTGCTGCTAAGGGCGGGCGCCGGGTGTCGCGTACAAACCCTTCGCACGAATGTCGTCCAAGTAGTCGCAGCCTTTCCAGGTCAACACCAATGGCCCTTTGTTTGTCAGCGTTTCTTCGCCAAGTTCGATGAATCCCGCATCGGCACACAAGAAAACGTGGGTGACGACGGAATCGCGTTCGTATCCTTCGATGGGGATCGAGCCTTTGAATAACCGTGATCCTTTGGTTTCGATGAATTCCAACAGTTTTCGAACCAGGTACATGTCTCGCTTCATGAATCGAAACCAAACGAAGAAGTAGAAGGAATGGCGTTTCTTAACGGGAGGCAGAATCGGCAACGTAAAGAGCGTCTGCCACGTCGTCTTTGTGATCGGCATGGTAAACCTTGAAGATTTGTTCGAATTGTCCGATCGAATCGATCCCCGTTGAGATCGGCTGCCCAGTCCAGACAGGACGTTTAACCGGAACGACCGTCACCTCAAACTGACTCGCTGTGGCAGGAGCCACCTGTGGGCGGTTTCCACTGAATCAATCCATTGCCGCCGACGATGACTAACTTGAAACGAACCCCACAATGTTGCTGCGGCAAGGCATCGCAGATCGTGGCCTGTGGAACCGTGGTTCAGAACTCGTTGCCTGTCATTTCGATTAGACCAAGGATGGTCGGATGGATGATTTCTTCCCACTGGAAGAGCTTTCGAAGATTGCTGAGTCGGCTTCATTGAAATCGAGCCGCCGGTCATTCAATGCAACTGCCCTCGCCAGTGGTCTCTTGCCGTTTTCGTTGTTCGGGGATAGCAAGCCCTCTTGCCCTTTGCAATCGATTCGCGAGAAACGCTTTGACACATTGGTTGCGATACTCGCCGCACAAATCGATTCTCTGTGGTGTGGTCGGCAAGGCGATCAGGCGCACGCCGTTGCCTGCGATGTGTTGACCTATGCAGCGCACCTTCCAACGCGTGTTCAACAAGGAATGAATGTTGCGCTATTGTGGCTGGAGTACTACAGCGTCAAACACACCGGAACAAAGCTCTCCAACCATGCGCCAGCGATGGTTCGTCAGGTGCTGAACCAAGGTGAGACCCGTCGTTCGAAAAACTCACCACCGTTGATCTGCTGGGATGAAGACCATTTGTTGCACATGGCTGCAAGCGGCTTGGCAATGGTCGGACGTTTGGTGATTCACTCGCGAATGCCGGCACGTGAATTGATCGGGTTAGGCTGGAGCGAAGAGTGCCAAGATCCAGGGAATTTAGTTTCTGTCGAACCGCCACCACTTGCCGATTTGAATCAACACTACGACGTTGTGATTGTAGGAAGCGGTGCCGGCGGAGCGACGGTCGCGGCCAGCTTAACCGCGCAGGGATACAACGTTCTAATTTTGGATTACGGCGATTTCGTCAGGCCCGATGCGCTGATTCAAAAACAAACACAGCCCGACGGGACTGTTAAACTATCTCCGCCACGCAGCGATGAAGTTCTCTATCGCTTGTACAAAGACGCGGGAGCTCAGATTAGCGGAGGACTGGGGAACGTCAAAAGCAAACTTGATCTCGCGCTTCCGCACCGACGCAAGCAGATTCCAGTCCGTCAGACGATCAACATCTGCCAAGCCAAGGTGTTTGGTGGCGGGCCCTATGTCAACAATGCGATTCACTTGCCAATCAAACGCGAAGTCTATGAGACGAAATGGGCCGGACGTCAGCCCGCCGGCGTCGACTATGACGTGTTGTTCGCGATCATGGATTCCATCAACGCAGAACTGGGCGTGAACACCGACGTAACCGATCGTCAGATTAGTGACCGCAGCATGCGTTTCGCAGAAGGTTGTCGTGCGGTCGGTGAATCCCCACATCCGCTACCGGTTTCGATCCGAAAGGATTGTTCGGGCTGTGGGAGCGACAACTCCGTCGATAGCTTTGGCCATCATGTTGGCGGAATCCATCCTTACTCGCCCGATCAGCCGAACAGCTACCTCGTCCAGGCGATGCACAATCCGGCACCGGCGAAGGTCTCGTATTCCACCGAGGCTACGCACATTCAGATTGGACCTGATTCGAACGGCCAACCGGCGGTACTGGGCTTGAATGTCGAACGACGTGACGACACCGGTTGCCGAACGAGAACGACGTTGACCGCGGACCAATACGTTGTCGCGACAGGATTTGGCCCGACGACAAAGCTGCTTGCCCAAGGGTTGAATCATGCGGGGCTGAGCAATCGCCAACTCGGCAAGCGGTTTTCCGCAAACGTCGGTACCGCTGTCTACGCGATGTTCGAAAAGCCGATTTGGCCCGCCGGATCGGCCAGGCCCGAGCCCGGTGTAACGCAATGTTTCATTGTCGAAGGTCGGCATGTCGAAGAAAACGGCAAAGTCGTGGAGGAGCCGGCGCTCGAGAATTGGTTCCACTTCCCAGGGACGGTCGCGCTGGCGCTGACCGGATGGTTTCAGCATTTCGCCTGTGCGATGCGGAAGTTCAACCACTTGTCGATGGCCGGGATTGTGGTCCCAACGCACGTTCGTGATTGCAACTACGTCGATGAATGTGGAAAGGTCCACGTCTCCTTGAACTGCGACGAGTTCGAATTGTTGTTGCGAGGGATGAAGCGGATCGCAATGATTTACTTTGCGGCGGCGACACCCGACGATCCGGTCACGTTGTACCTGCCAACGAAAGCGATGTTGCTGCGAAACGGATGTCCTGCCGTGATTCGGAATATGGACGACATGGAGTGGGCACTAGGCGAAATACGCAGACGTGGTCCGGCGTTTGTCAATTTGCTGACGACCCACGGTCAAGGTGGAGCATCGCTGGGTGACGTGGTGGATCCGGAATCGTTCTTGGTTCGTACCGATAGCGGGCATCAAGTTACCAATCTGACCGTCGCCGATTCGTCACTGTTCCCGGCAGGTTGCGAGATTAATCCTCAGTTGACCGTGAAAGCGTTAGCGAAAATCGCCGCCGACAAAACACGTGGTCGATTGGAGCAAGGTCGGGTTTCCAAGGCGTAGTGGATGAGGCGACGAATCCTGTCACGGATATCGCCAAAAAACATCAGCCGCATCGGCGATAGCCAGCGGTTGCGTGGATTTGGTTTGGCCAGAGCACATAACCGCACGCTATCGCGGTCGCGGCTGATGAGAGAACAGACGGCGATTTCATCAGCCACATTGGCGATAGCCAGCGGTTGCGTGGTTTCGGTTTGGCCGGCGGACCGAAGATCGCCTAAAGGCTAGACTCCAGCGGCGCTTGTCTTAGGGGCGAAGCCCCGGCCGGTTACCTAGCCAGGTCCGCAGGGCCTGGGAGATGACCCGAACCAAAAAAACAATAGGGCCAACGGTCCAGTCCGTTACCGCGTGTTTGAAATCGATTGATTTGCAACACCGTACGCAATCGTGACGATTTCATCGGCCGCATTGGCGATAGCCAGCGGTTGTGTGGTTTTGATCTGTCCGGATCACGTAACCGCACGCTATCGCGGTCGCGGCTGATAAGAGAACGGACGGCGATTTCATCAGCCGCATTGGCGATAGCCAGCGGTTGCGTGGATTTGGTTTGGCCAGAGAACCGAAGATCGCCTAAAGGCTAGACTCCAGCGGCGCTTGTCTTAGGGGCGAAGCCCCGGCCGGTTACCTAGCCAGGTCCGCAGGGCCTGGAAAATGACCCAACCAAAAACAGTAGGGCCAACGGCCCGGTCCGTTACCGCGTGTTTGAAATCGATTGATTCGTATCGCCGTACGCAATCGTGGCGGTTTCATCA
>NZ_NPDI01000059.1:0-37953 GCF_002251265.1 Rhodopirellula sp. MGV
TCGTCGGCGGTGTCAGGTGGTTGTCTCACCAACAAAGTATGTCATGTCATCGCTCGACGCGCAACTCCGCCCAAAGCCCCTGGTTGCCCTATTGTGACTGCGCAAATTCCGTGCCGAACAGTATTGTGTCAGGACTCGTTTTGTGGTGATGGTGGTTTCTTTCTTGGTCGGCCGCGCGGGCGGAGGGTGGATTCGAGGTCTAGGCGGCGGGCAATTGACTCGACCCAGCCCGCATCGCCCAGCGGGCTACCTCGTCGGATCGACCAGCGGATCTGGTCGCGTTCGTTGTCTTCCAGCGGCGTGTTGACACGCTTCAGCCAGCCCGGCGGTCGGCGGATCGGCCAGGGGGAGAGAAGCTTTGGGTTGGGCTCGCTTGACTGGTTCCAGCGATAAAGCGATCCCCACCGCCAGTCTTCCGCTTTTGTCACTAGTCCGGCCCGCATCGCGTTGCGTTCGACGTAGCGACAGAGGGTGAGGAAATGATCGTCATCTTGGACCGGGAAGCTTTTGAATCTTCCCTGGTAGACGTGCCCTTCACCGGCGCTTTGGTAGTGGGCGTGGTATCGCATCGTGTGCGTCAGGCTGACCCACCGCAGGAAATGGCTCATCCCGCCATCTTCGGTCGGTTGCAGAACCAGATGCCAGTGATTGGGCATCAACTGGTAAGCTAGAACTCGGCAAGGATAGCGGCGAGTCCCTTCGGCAAGGATATTCTCGAAAGCCTCGTAGTCGGCAACTTTGTGGAAGATCGTCGCCCGCGCATTCCCTCGGTTGAGGGCATGGTAGATTGCGTTCTTCTCGTCGGCACGTTTCGGTCTTGGCATCGCGGTAGTGTAGTGGAGTCCGGACCAGTGGAAAAGAGTCCTGACACCTTTTGACTTCCCCGCAGTAGTTTAGCGAAGACCAGGATAGGAAAAAAGAGTCCTGACACCTTTTGGCTTCTCCCGCTCAGTCATCGAATGACGGTGGCAATTCTACGTTAGCAGTTGCGTCTCCCGATACGAACTCTAGGGTGGGTCCGTTGAAGTGAATTGATGGACCTATGACCTCGTACAGATGACCAATAGTACCTGGATCGCGTGAATAGAGTTTAAGTACTCGACCATCTTTTGTTATTTCAGATTTGGTTCCGTAAGCGACTTCGCCTTTTTTAACTTTCCATTCAGCCGCCCTCTCCGATCCGATGGTGAGAACCCGTACGGCATGGCGTTCACGGTTGCCTTTTGAGTTCGCAAAGTGCGCCAAGATCGATAGGGGCTTGCTTGCCAGGTCGTGTGACGTCATGCGACTCAAAATTTGCAAAACTCGCATGTACTGACGTTCGTGTTCTCCCGTCGTCGCGGCGACATGCTTTTTCTCTAACTTCATTGCAGTAGACAATCGCTCTTGCAAATTCGCTCCTGCTATACATCGCTCAAAAACCACGACATCGTGATAGACGACAAACGACGCGTCTCTGTTGAGTCCGAAAAGAACGATGCGCCAATTTTCGTAGTGTTTTCGCAGGACTTCTTGAAGCGATTTAATCAAATCCAGCGAAACAACAGCCTCAGTCCTCCATTCAATCGCTAACGTTCGATCACCCGTCGGAACAATAAGGAAGTCAGAATCGCTTTGAGCACTTTCTGGCTTTCGTGGAAATCTTAAGCCACAAGCTACCGCGCGATCGCGAACAGTGTCGATTACTGAATTCACCTCTGATTTCAATAAAGTTGCAAGCTCTGTTGTTGTTCTCAAACACGCTACGTCGTCGACCACTTGACTCTCTGGAATGTTGAAATAACCGGAGAACTCAGAAACGCATGGCCTCAATTTGACTTCCTGATATTCATTGCCATCCATCCGCGTCACCATTCCGAGGTATGAAAAAAAAATTCCAAAAGTTAGCCACAACCTGAAACTAGAAGAGATCATAGCCGGGCTCCCACTCGTCTTTTGGTCGAACTCGGTGTCGATAGGCATCATCAGCCGCAGCTTTTTTCGCCTTGAATCATGCGTCGCGAAAGTGTTGCCCAGACAAAGAACAACCTTTGCTGTTTAATTCGCCGACGAAACCACTTTGGTACGAAGTATCACTTCCAGATTGATGTGGGTGCCCACCAAAGAAATAAAATTCTGCTTTGGTCATGTTTCCTTTAGACTAGAAAAAAGGTGTCAGGACTCTTTTTGGGGTGAGGGTGGTTTCTTTCTTGGTCGGCCGCGCGGGCGGAGGGTGGATTCGAGGTCTAGGCGACGGGCAATTGACTCGACCCAGCCTTTATCGCCCAGCGGACTGCCCCGTCGGATCGACCAGCGGATCTGGTTGCGTTCCTTGTCTTCCAGCGGCGTGTTGACTCGCTTCAGCCAGCCCGGCGGTCGGCTGCAAAACCGGGTGCCAGTGGTTGGGCATCAGTTGGTAGGCAAGAACACGGCAGGGATAGCGACGAGTCCCTTCGGCAAGGATATTCTCGAAAGCCTCGTAGTCGGCGTCCTTGTGGAAGATCGTCGATCGTGCATTCCCTCGGTTGAGGGCGTGGTAGATCGCGTTTTTCTTGTCGGCACGTTTCGGTCTTGGAATCGCAGCAGTCTAGCGAAGGCTGGGGTGGGAAAAAAAGTCCTGACACCTTTTTAGTGCGTGATGGTTCGATGCCTATCTGTGGAGGGGGGCGGTGCTGGGTAAATTGCAGGTTGGATCGGGGGTTGAGTGTGATTGGGGTTTCGTGACGTGGTGTGTCCGTTCGCTTCGCATCTGTGCTAGAATGGGACACTTGCGAAGATCGCTGGGGCTGCGTGTCGCGACTTATCTTTTCGGAAATGCCCGAGCGTGACGCTTGGTCGGTGATGGTCCGTTGTCAGATCCACCGTCCGAGCCGAGGCGACAGAGACGAACCTTTTGCAATGACGCACCTGCGTTCCGGGAGCATATGTCCGACGAAACCCGCGCCTTCGACGAAGAAAGTCGGGATGACGCAACCGTAGACTCCAGTCAGCCGTCTGATTTGGTGTCACGAGTCGCCGATCAGACGCTCGGCTCTGACGATGTTTCCGTTGCCTCATCGTCGGGAAAAACGACTCGCACCGTACACGGAGATGCTTCTGGCAACAGCAATGATGCCGAGGCATCCGGGCAAGCCGAAGGCGATTTTGATGACGAAATCTTCTTGGGCGCGGGACCGCAGATCGGACGTTATCGCGTTGATCGTCGGCTTGCTTCGGGAGGGTTTGGCAACGTCTTTCTGGCGACCGATATGCAATTGCAGCGTCGCGTGGCGATTAAGATCCCGCACCAGCATCGGATGTCTAAGTCGTTCAACGTGGAGCGATTCCTGGAAGAAGCTCGCACGATCGCAAGCCTGGATCACCCCGGAGTTGTGCCGATCTATGACGTCGGCAAGCTGCACGATCGATATTACATCGTGTCGAAGTTTATCGACGGTGAGACGTTATCGAAGTGGATCGAGGCCCCGCGGTCGGGAAGTCAGAAGGTCGCGATTTTGAAGTCCGTTGCCGAGACGCTGGATTTCATCCACCAAGAAGGCATTATCCATCGTGATATTAAACCAGCTAACTTGCTGCTTGATGAAAACGAACGTTGTTACCTGACCGACTTTGGGTTGGCGATGCAGGTCGAAACCCTGGTCCGCCGCAGTGGCAAAATCGGTACCTATGCCTACATGAGTCCCGAGCAGGCACGCGGTGAGAATCACTTGGTCGATAATCGGTCTGACTTGTTCAGTTTGGGTGTGGTCATGTACGAGATGCTTTGCGGCACTCGTCCGTTTGCAGGGGAGAGCCCAGAAGATACGCTGGAGTTGATCTGTGGGTTCCAGCCGCCTCCGCTGCGAGAACACAATCGCGAACTACCGAAGGAGCTTGAACGGATCTGCATGCGTTTGCTCAGCAAGCGGGCCACGTTGCGTTATCAAAATGCGGGGGCATTGGCAGACGACTTGGCTTGGGTGCTGGAACGCGCTTCGGAGAGTGATTCATGGAAGTCGATGGTGCCGACAGGGACTGTGCGTCGTGACCCCACGATCAGCTCTGACGGCTCTAAGAGCGCTGATCTGTTGGCGGGAATTGTCCCGCGTGGGCTCCGCGCATTTGATCAAGAAGACGCGGACTACTTTGTCAAGCTTTTGCCAGGGCCGTTTGATCGCGATGGCTTGCCCGACAGTATCCGGTTTTGGAAGCGTCGTATCGAATCACGCGACTACGAGACGGCTTTCCGGATCGGCGTGATTTACGGAAAATCAGGATCTGGGAAGTCATCGTTCGTCCGTGCGGGGTTGCTGCCGCGGCTTTCGTCTTCGACAGTCGTCTGCTTTGTGAGTGCGACACCAGAAGATACCGATCGACAAATCTTGTTGTCGATTCGTCAAAAGATTCCGACGCTGCCCGATGGCTTGTCGGTCACCGAATCGATTGGCTGGATTCGCCAGAATCCGCAGGCGTTACGCGGTGCGAAATTGTTGTTGGTCATCGATCAGTTTGAGCAATGGTTGCACGCCCACGCCGGTCAAAACAACACCGCTTTGGCGTTGGCCTTGCGTCAGTGTGATGGCGAGCACGTCCAGTGCCTGTTGTTGGTTCGCGATGACTTTTGGATCGGCGTCAGCTGTTTGGCAGACGAGTTGGAAGTCGAGCTGACCCGGAGCCGCAACCTGGCGATGCTGGACCTGTTTGATAAACGGCATGCTCGTCGGGTGCTGGCCGAATACGGACGTGGATACGACCGATTGCCTGATCAGTTGACGAAGTTGGATTCCGACCAATCAAAATTTCTTGACGAAGCGATCGATGGCTTGGCTGTCGAGGGGAAAATTGTTCCGGTCCAGTTGGTGACCTTTGCCGAGATCATGAAGGGGCGTCCTTGGAGCACCAAATCGTTACAGCAGATCGGAGGTATCGACGGAGTCGGAATCAAGTTCCTCGATGAGTCCTTCGGTCCCACCGCGCCGGCGGAAAGTCGGACACATGTCGAAGCGGTTGAGCGTGTGCTCGCGTTGTTGCTGCCGGAAACCGGAAGCGATCTAAAAGGGGCAACCAAAAGCGAAGAAGAGTTGCGTCAGGTTGCGGGATATGGTCAAGACCGGCGTCGCTTTGCCGCGTTACTGACGATTCTTGATAACGACTTGCATTTGATCACGCCATCGGATTCGAAGTTGCAATCGAAAGGCGAAACGCGGCAGTACCAGTTGACGCATGATTATTTGGTGCCGGCGATTCGTGGTTGGCTGAATCGTAATCTGCGAGCGACAATGCGTGGACGTGCGATGTTGAGCTTGGCGGATCGTAGTGAGGTCTGGAATTCGCGCAAAGAGAATCGCCACCTGCCGTCATGGCCCGAGTGGTTCAAGACGATCGTGTTGACACGGGCATCGCAGTGGGACGAAAAGCAGCGTCGGATGATGAACGTTGCAACAAAAAAGCATGTGCTGGAAAGCGTTGTCGTCGCCGTTATCGTTTCTTCCGCGATGATGCTTGGTTATGGATGGATGGTGCGTTCACGTGCGTTTGCCATCACGGAGCAACTGCGGACGGCAAACTCGGATGATACGACCGAGATCCTTGACCAGCTTGAGCACAATGCTTATTGGAGTTTGCCTTTGCTACATGAAATGGCCGACCAAAATTCAGCCATCTCGCGAGCGGGGATCCATTCACGATTGGGAATCCTGCATTTGTTGGGGTCACGGTCGGGCATGGTGGACCAGTTGGTTGACGCTAGTGCAAAGATCAATCGAGATAGCTTGTTGGTGGTGTTGTCAGAGTTGCAACGATGCAAACTCGCTAAACGCCATGTGGAGCATTGGTGGGAGATCGCGATAGGCGAGAAATCTGACCAAGAGGAAAAAGTTAACGCAGTACTAGCGTTAGCATCCTTTGCCGAAGACGACCCGCGATGGGAAAATCAGAAACTGGCGTTCGCCGAACAGTTGCTGCGTCACATGCAGTTCCATACAGACGAGGAGGCCATCATTACCGACCACGTGCGATCGTCGGCACAAAGTTTGTATGAACCGTTTCACAAACTTTTTGTCGAGCAGTCTGACTCTGCCCTGGGGCTGCAAGCACAGCGGATTTTGAAGGACGTTTGGGGCGGCAATATGGATCGGATGATTGAGATTTTTGTCGATTCGGGCTCCGAAACGATGCTGCCGATTGCGGGGAACTTGGACCGCTTTTCCCCCGAAGTATTGATTCCGAAACTGCACCAAGTGATCCGGCAAAACGCCGCAGCGAACGACAGCGATTTGTGTCCGATTCGTCAGGCCAATGCGTCCGCGTACCTGCTTCGAAAGCGTAGTTTTTCGCCCCATTTGGACCTGTTGGCATCCCATGCAAATCTGGAGATTCGTACACAGATTGTCGAGCGAGCGGCGTTGTTGGATGCGCCGGCTGATTACGTCAACGACTTAGTTCAGATGACGGATGATGCGTCGGTGAAGGCTGCGTTGTTGTTATTGCTGGGGACTTCGAAACGCGAAAATTTCACGCAGCAATCGCTTGAGCAATCTATCGAAATTGGGCGATCGCTATTCGTTTCGTCGCCCGATGCTGAGCTTCATAGCGCTGCCTGGTGGATGTTGGGGAAGCTCGAGCGGACGTCGCAATGGCTTGACGGACAAATGGTGGAACTTGCCGGTCAGAAGCAACAGGGAACTCAAGATTGGTACATCAACGAGACGGGGCAAACTTTTATTCGGGTTGATGGGCCGAAGCAAGCGATTGACGTTTGTGTGACCGAAGTTACTCGGGGAGAATTCGCAGAATTTGATGAGGAGCATCCATTACAAAAAGACCGCCAGGAGTTCAACCGACGTTGCCCCACGGACCAAACGCCCGTCATCTTGACCGATTGGTTCGATGCCGTTGCGTACTGCCGATGGTTGACCGAACAAGAAGGCCTTGGTGAAGAAGATCAATGTTATCCGCCGACCGTCGATGAGCAAAAGGGGGTCGGAATCTACAGCGACTTTCGACGACGTCGCGGTTACCGATTGCTGTTTCCAGACGAATGGGAACATGTTTGTTTTGGCGGGACGGAATCGACAACCTTCGGATGGGGCAATGACCCCAAATTGGTTAGTGCGTATGGTTCGAAGGCTGGACAGTTTCAGGTGAACACGAGCGTTACGTCGATGAAGCCATTGCCAACGGGAGTGTTCGGCATGTATGGCGGTGTCCGTGAATGGTGTGTTTCGCGAAATCATGCGAATGGACAACAGCCGATTCGTGGCGGAGACATCGATGACACGTTGGCCGACCGTATTCGACTAAGCCATAGTGGTAGTGCGGCCAAAGGCACTTATTACTATTCGATCGGATTCCGTATTTGTCGCGCTGCCGAGTTGATTGACGAGAATTAGCGATTGGCAAATCGAAGTGACATCCATCTTGACCATTGGATTAGAGGAGTTCGGAATACATGAATCGTGATCCGAGCTCCTGCCCAAGCCGCGTCTCTCTGCCGCAAGGCGATGGCGAATATTGCCAGCTGATTCAAGATTTGGTCAACGATGTGGCGGCCGATCCAATTCGGATCGATCATCAAGCGTGTCAGGCTTGTTGTGGCAGTTTCCTACCAACGTCTGAAGACTGGAACCCAGTGGTCGCGTCGAAGGTTTTCGAAATTGCCGATCGAGTGTTGCAACAAGCTGATCCGTCGCGAGAAGCTTGGCAAAAGGCAACGCAACTTGTCGATCATGCGATCAACCAGTTGCCAATTGTGTTGGCCCATGAAGACGACTTGGTTGACGATCGGCAGCAGCAAGTTCACGAGTCGTGCATTAATCGCGAGCAGTTCGAAGAGCGGTTGCCGCGGCCAGAGGTGACCGATCCGGTTCATTCGCCAGTGAATTGGTCAGTCGCGATCACCACCGCACCTCGTCGGCAACCGACGCTTCACGAGACCGTTGGCAGTCTAGAGGCCTGTGGGTGGACATCATTCGGTATCGTCGTCGATGGTGACGAGGGCTGGAGCGACTCGGGCAATTGGACGGTGCTGGACAAGCGGACGCAGTCGATCGGGGCTTGGCCGACTTGGGTCGAGACATTGCGCCGATTGTATCAGTGTGGCGCCGACGTCTTGATGATCGTTCAAGACGATGCACTGTTCCCGCGTATCGATTGTTTGCGTGATGCGATCGAATCTTGCTTGTGGCCTAATGACCGATCAATTGTTTCGCTTTATACGTCGACGGATGACATGCTGGATGACAATCGTTGGCAGGCCCATCCGAGACGATGGCAACTCGGCGCATTGGCAATGATCTTTCCCCGTTCGCTCGCAGCGGATCTGCTCACGATGGTCGATCGAGGCGAGCTAGAGATCGTCCGGGGGAATGCCGGAATTGACACCCGCATTGGTGTTTGGGCCGAACGTCAGGGCATCGAAGTCTGGCACCCGTCACCAAGTCTGGTTCAGCATATTGGGCAGGTCAGTGCGGTGTGGCGATCGTCCCGCGCGGTTGGTTTGCGACGCGCCAGCCGCTGGATTGCCGATGAATGATGGTCGTCTGTTTGTCCTGCGACGGGCGCCATGCCATCGGAATGCATCGGCCGAGTAAGGGTTTGCCGCCACGAATATCGTTTTAGGCGAGCGACGTCGTAGAGTGCAGTATCTCGGATGCCCGCTCATCCGCGATCTCTTTCGCAAACCACGGTTGATTTCAACGATGATCGGAATGAATGGAGCAGGAGCTGATCCTTTGCTGATTTGCAAAGTCGGTGGAGAATCGTATGCGATTCGGGTTGATTGCGTGCTCGAGTTGCTCGCACTGCAAAAACTTACGATCACGCCTTTGCCAGGGATGCCGTCGCATGTCGAAGGCATGATCAATTTGCGTGGCCAAACACTGTGCATTCAAAATGTGCGGAAAATGTTCGGTTTGACCAGTCTGCGGGACGAGAGCACCGAAATTATCCAGATGTTGGACGATCGGGAGCATGACCACATTCAGTGGTTAAAGGCACTGGAGGCGTTCGTTCATGACGGCACCGAGTTCAATCTGGCGACGGATCCGCATCAGTGCAAATTTGGAAAGTGGTACGATCAGCTCATGGCGGATCCGATTGAGATGAACCGCTTCGCAAGAGACCAGCTCGCCTTGGTTGACACCATGGGTCGATTTGATGCACCGCACCGGCGGATTCATGAAATTGCCGATAAGGTTCTAGCCTTGGTTGCAAAAGGGAATTGCAAAGAAGCGAAACAAGTTGTCAATCAAGCAAAAACAAACGAACTGCGTGAACTAAAAGATTTGTTTGCAAGTGTTCGCCAACTTGTCGAACGGTTCCATATCGGCGTTGTTGTCGTTGTCGAACGTGATGGCGTGCGTGCGGGATTGGTGGTCGATAGCGTTTGCGACGTCAAAGAATTCCAAGACGACAATTACTTGCCCCACAGCTTGCTGAAGGACGATGGGTGGGTGCAAGGATTCGTTCAGGATGAAGAAACGCACGATTTGATCCAAGTCATCCGGTTGGATATGGTTTCTGGGTTCACCCCAGAGCGGCCGAAGCCTCAAGTCTCCGAGCTAGTCAGCACCACGTAATTTCATCACGACACCATGTCACGCAAGACATGGCCATGAACGTCGGTAAGGCGGCGATCGATTCCGTTGTTCTTGACGGTTAACTTCGTGTGGTCGATGCCCAATTGATGGAGCATCGTCGCATAGATGTCATAGACCTGCGTCGGATTACTTTGGTCAAGCGGACGGAATCCCCATTGGTCGGATTCGCCATAGGTGCCGCCTTTGATGCCACCGCCGCACAGCCAGTTGGTGAACACGAACGGATTGTGGTCACGGCCTTCGCTGCCCTGCGAACACGGCATGCGTCCGAACTCGGTGGTCCAAAGGATCAGCGTGTCTTTCAGCATGTCACGTTGCTTGAGGTCGCGAATTAACGCGGCCGCGCCGGTCGCCATTCCCATCGCAAGCGGTTCATGGTCACGTTTGATGTTTTCGTGCGAGTCCCAGTTGCGACGTGGGAATCCGTTGTCATTGCCGCTCCAGATCTGAATGAACCGGACTCCGCGTTCAAGCAAACGGCGCGCGATCAGGCACTTTCGCCCAAAGAACTCGGTCTCCGCTTTTGTATTGATCGTCCGATCGTCGACTCCAGGGCCTTCGCTCGACAAGCCATACATGTCACGGATGTATTGAGGTTCGTCGGCGAGGTTCAAGGCATCGCTGGCGCTGAGTTGCATCTTTGCGGCCAGTTCGTAGGACTGCACGCGGGCTTTCAAGCGATCGTCGCCGGGACGTTGTTCGGCGAAGTCGGAGTTCAATCGATGGAGAGCACGCAGCCCATCGCGTTCGCTGACCGAGGTGATGAATGTGCTTTCCGGTGCGGTTAGATTTGCAATCGGTTCGTCGGATCCGACACGAATTTGCGTGCCTTGGTATTCGGCTGGTAGAAATGCAGGAGCCCAATTTTTGGCGCCGTTGGAAGCGAGTCCGCGATGGTCAGGGAGGACAATGAACGAGGGCAAGTTCTCGGTTTCGCTACCGAGTGCGTATGAAACCCAAGACCCGGCGCTGGGGAATCCGGTGAAGCTAAAACCGGTCGTTTGCAGCAAGGTTCCTTGGCTGTGCACGCCGGTTTTGCCCACCATGTTGTGAACGAATGCGATGTCATCGACGACTTCGCCAAGCGGCGCGACGATGTCACTGATCGGTTTGCCGTGTTCGCCATAGGGGCGGAATTTCCAAGGGCTGGCTAAGCAAGCACCCGGAGTGCTTTGGAACAGCTCGACTGTTTCGCCTGGATCCCAAGGTTGCCCATGATGGCGTTCCAATATTGGTTTATGGTCGAACAGGTCGATGTGACTTGCCGCACCGGCCATGAACAATTGGACGACGCGTTTGGCTTTTGGCGGATGGTGAAGCGTCTGTGTAAGCTGGCCATCGCGGGCCACGAGGTCATCAAATGCGAGTCCGGCAAAGATTCCGGCACTGCCGCCAAACGTTGATTTTAAGAACTGTCGTCGACCAAACATGGTGCCTCCTTTCAACTAGTCCAAGTAGACAAAAGCGTTCAAGTTAAACAGGATGCGCGCGAGGTTGGCCGGTCCGTGGTCGCGTAAGTGTTCGTGTAGCACCTTCGATTCCAGTTCATTCGGCAAGCGTCCGAGGGAAAGTTGGCAAGCAAAGTCGACTTGCTGATTTGGATTGACGTTGTGTGTTCGAATTCGGTCGGCGAAGTGACGTGCAGCGTATTCGACTAGACGGTCATTCCAATAGGTCAGGGCTTGCAAAGCCGTGGTGGATTCGTCGCGTCGCGGGGTGCTGATCGAGGGATCGGCACAGTCGAGGGTTGTGAGCATTGGTTGCGGCTGAGACCGTACGACGAATCGATAGATTGAACGTCGATGCGAAGCGGTTGATTCAAAATCGTGTTGATCGTATTGGTAGTGCGGTGAGTGCTCGGGCTTTTCGATCACAAAGTCTTGAAAGCTTGGTCCGCCCATCGAATCGTCAAGCGTGCCGGCGATCGCGTACAGCGAGTCGCGGTATTCCTCGGCGGTCAGACGTCGTCGATTGGCACGCCAAAGCAGGGCGTTGTCTGCGTCCAGTGCCGCCATCTCCGGATCAACCCGGCTCGATCGTTGGTAAGCCTCGCTGGTGACCAGCAAGTTGACTATCGAGTGCAGCGAATGATCGGGATCGTCACGCAATCGCGCCGCAAGGTAGTCCAATAACTCGGGGTGCGAGGGGGTGGTTCCGCCGCGGCCAAAGTCGTTTGCGGTGCCGACCAATGGTTGGCCAAAAGTCCAGCCCCATAGTCGGTTTGCAATCGATCGCCATGCCAGCGGGTTGTCGGTCGATGTCAGGTAGCGTGCCAGTTCGGCTCGTGCGATTCCTTCGTCCCAGTGGTCTTCGTCGACGAAGGTTTCTGGTGCGGTGTCCCAAAGCGGAGGAGCACCTGGACGCATCAATTCCGAGGGGCTGCGCAAGTCACCACGTAAGAGTAAATGGATCGGACGTGGCTGACCGTTGGTCGGCAAAAATTGACCTCCGGCGTCGAAGGACGTGGCGGCAGCGTAAACGAATTTGCCAGGTGGGATTTGGTTTCGTGCGGCGATGGCTGCGTCTATCTGGTCGCGTAGATTTCGCAGTTCAGACTCAACCTGTTCGGAGCGACTGCGACGTACCAGTTGCTGACGCTCGCGACGAAGTTGTTGCAGTCGCTCCATCGCGTCATCGTCGGTCAGTTCTTTGAAGTAGATTCCGTCGACGACGTTTTGTTTGCCCCATCGGACGGGCGCTTCAATGGTGTCTTTCGCAGTGACGTTGCAATTCAAAGCCACATTGTGCCGATCTGCAATCGCTTCGATTTCAGCGATCGCAAAGATAAAGTCATCGCTTCGTTCGGCAAGCTGCGTTGCCGTTACCCGTATGAACTGGATCGGTTGACGGTCACTGGCGATGTTGATCGTGACGCATCCAGGGTTGGGTTGGTCAGAACCACTGGCGTCGAAAAGAACGCGGTGTCCGTCTATCAAGCGTTCATCGAGTGCGACGTCGACCCGGTAACGGACTGGGAAACCAAACCCGGCACCGATACCAGCGAACTCATCGAACGCAGGGAATAGCTTGATTTCGTCGATCAGGCGAGGGCTGCCCAAATCGATCTGAACCCATTTTTCTTCGTTGGGGTTCGACGCGATTTGGCTGTGGTATCCGAATTGTGGCTGCTGCGGTTGCTCCGTTCTAAAGCGTTGGGTTAGCTCGGTAATCTTGAGATCAATTGGTGCGGTTTGTTTGGCGGTCAAGTCCTGCTGTTGTCGTTGATGGTCGTCACGGCGGGATTGAAGTGCGGTGATTTGGCGATCAAGTTCGTCGGCGCGTTGTTGGGCGGCAGAACGACCGGCAAAGACTCGGTCGGCGCGGTCAACTGCAGAGAAGACGGCATGCAAGCGATAGTAGTCTTGCATTCGGATGGGATCAAACTTGTGATGATGGCACTGTGCGCATTGAACGGTGGTGCTTTGGAAAACATTGAACACCGCCGAAATCATTTCATCGCGGTCGAGGTGCTTGGCAATCCGTCCATCGAGCTTGCCTTCGCCGACTTCCCAATGGCCGATGAAATCCCAGGGACCTGCGGCCAGAAATCCGAGTCCTAAGACGCCGTCGGGATCGTTGGGGAACAAGACGTCGCCGGCAACCTGTTCTTGGACAAATCGGTCGTACGGTTTGTCGTCGTTCAAGCTGGCGATTACATAATCGCGGTAGGGCCAAGCGTTGCTGCGAGGTTTGTCTTTGTCAAAGCCATGTGTTTCGGCATACCTGGATACATCTAGCCAATGCTGGCCCCATTTTTCGCCGAAACGCTTCGATTGTAGCAACCGCCCAACGAGTGATTCCCATGCCGCTTGTTGGTCGATTTGCCAGTCAGCTAAGAACGCTAGCGATTCAGCCGGGGTGGGCGGCAACCCTGTCAGGTCGTACGTCACTCGCCGCAGCAAGACTTGTGGTGGTGCCTTCTCAACAGCCGCCATGCCGCGACTGGAAAGTGCCTGATTGATGAACGCGTCGACCGGATTGGCGGCATCGCTTTCGGGGACTGGCGGACTGGTGATCGGTTTCAGCGACCACCAGTCTTTGTCGCGAACGAACGATTGGTGTAACTTCACTTGCGCCGGCCATTTCGCTCCCTGGCGGATCCATTTTCGCAGGGAATCGATTTCTTGATCGCTCAGCGGTTGAGCGTCTTTGGGCATCGAAGCATGCCCGTCGACCGGAGTGACCAGCTCTAGTAGATAGCTGTCATCCGCATTGTCGAGGTCTAAGTACCCCGACGCGATCAAGTCTTCAGCTGTTGTGAGTGAGAAATCCCCTTTGCCAAGCTGCTCGTTGTGACAGTCGAGACAGCGTTGTTGCAGTATCGGTGCGACGGTTTCCGCGAAGTCATCGTCCGCAGACGCGAATGAAAACGTCGTGGTGAAGGCGATGACAAACGCAACCCAACGATCATGCGACATGCGGTTCATTGGCCTGCTTCAGGTTCAGCGGTGGTGGCGAGTCCGACCGGTTTCCCGTCCAGTTCCCACTTGGGATCGAAAGCGACGCCCAAGTGTGCGAGGGCGGTCGCCGGTACATCAACGACGAAGGTCGGTTGATCGATCAATCCGCGTTTTGCGGCTTGGCCACTTACGATCAAAAACGTCGTGTTGATCTCGGGGACTTTGTGTCCATCACCGTGGCTGACGCCGCGACCACCATGGTCTGTCGAGATAATGACCAGCCAGTTTTCGTTCGCGTAAGTAGTGCGTGCACGTACGGTCGAGAGGATTCGTCCGATCTGTGAATCCACCGTTTCGATTGCCTTTCGATAGGCTTCGACCGAAGGGTGGAAACCGTAGTGATGGCCCGTTTCGTCGATTGCTCCCAGGTAGACGTTGATCGCATGGGGAGCTGATTCTGCAAGGAACTCGCAAACGTCCTTAGTGATTACTTCATCTTTCGCGACATAGTCTTCTGCACCTTCGGCGGGATAAACTTTGCGGGTGTCAGCTTGAGAAACGATGTATTGATCGATCGGTTCCCAATCCACAAAGGACGCAGTTTGTGCACCCGGAAAGGCTTCCTTCAGCCGTGCGAAGAAGTGCGGGAAATGATCGTAGTTGCGGCCTTCGAAGCTATTGTCATTGACGCCATGTTTGTCGGCCCAGACGCCGGTCAGAAAACTTGACCAACCAGGCCCACTGACGGTGTTGTTGCCTTGGTAGCGTGTTCCAAGAATTTTCGTCGTTTCGCTGAACGCCCCTTCCGCAATCAAGCGATCGATATGGGGTGTTTCCGCTGCCATCAAGGCATCGCAGCGGGTGCCGTCAATCCCGATGACCAGCACATGGGATGACGGGGCTTGCTGAGCCGAGCTTTGCGTGGCCGGCAGGCTGAGCAGGGCGATGAGGAACAAATGGCAATGTCGGTTCACGATCTTAGGCTCAGAATGAAAGAGGCTGGCGAGAGGGTATTTTAACCGAAGCCACGTCGCACCGGATCAGATTGCGACCTAGGCTTGGGGGAATCGGCGCAAGCTGTGTCTGTGTTATCGTGGAAAACGCTCTTTTTACGTTGGAAAGCTCGAAATGAATTACTTGGATGAACTTCGAGGCATCGTGCTGGCCGATCGCAAGATCACTCCTAGCGAAGTGACCCTGATCGAGCGTTATTTGGTCGCGGACAAGACGCTGGATTTAGACGACGTCAAGTTCCTGGTCGAGCTGATGAAGGCAGCGGACGAGGTTTGTCCGGAGTTTGACGCGATCCTGTTTCCCTGCGTTCGCAGCGTGATCTTAGAAGATGGGCAGGTGACGACCGATGAATGTTTGGTGCTGATGGAATTGTTGTGCAGCGGTGACGAAATCCGGCAGAGCGAACGCAACTTGATCGACAGCATTTTTCAGCAGATCAAATCACCTTCACCAGAATTCGTCCGCCTTTACAACGCCGTCTTTGGAGCGGCGTGTTCCGTCAACTAAGCGTCAAGCTGTCACGAGCTGTTTCGTGGTTGCGCTAGTATCCGACAGCCACGCCGTCTTTTCGCGATTCGGTGGCACCGCGAAGGATGCCGTTTTCGTAATCAATTTGAATCGCTTGGTATCCACCGAATCCGCCACGAACGCGTGCGATCCTGTGTCCGCGGCGCAATAGTTCTAAAATCGCCGCTTCGCCAATCCCTGCTTCGACGTTGACGGTTCCAACGCCGTCAGCGACCTGGCCAGTTGGTTGCTGCGAGCCGACATGACGAACGCGTGCTGCATCGCCGGCGGCCTGAACGTTCATTTGAAAGTCAATCATGTTGACGAGGACTTGCGTGTGGCCTTGCGGTTGCATGTCGCCGCCCATCACGCCGAAACACAACCAAGGCAAACCGTCTTTGGTAACCATCGCGGGAATGATGGTGTGGAACGGTCGCTTGCCAGGTTCCAGCCGATTGAAGTGATCCGGATCGAGCGAGAACAGCGAGCCGCGGTTTTGTAGGGCGAAGCCTAGTTCGCCCGGAACGTGTTTGGATCCGAAGCCGTAATAGTTGCTTTGGATCAGCGAACAGCAATTGCGATCTTTGTCGACCACTGTCAAGTAGATTGTGTCGCCGTGTTGTAGCTTCGGATCTCCGGCATCGACATTGGATGCCGCCTTCGACGGGTCGATGCGTTTTCTTTGTTGGTCGGCCAACGGTTTCGAAATCAGTTCGTCGATCGGCAAGTCATTGAACTCGGGATCAGAATAGAACTTTGCACGATTGGCGAACGCCAATTTCTTGGCTTCGATCAGGGTGTGCAGGTAGTCGGCGCTGCCGCGTCCCATCGACGCGATGTCATAGCCTTCGAGGATGTTGAGCATCTCCAAGACGGCGATGCCTTGCCCGTTCGGTGGCAGCTCCCAAACGTCATAGCCGCGATAGTTTGTCGAAACAGGTTCAACCCAAGTCGATTGGTGTGAAGCGAAATCGTCGTTGCTAAAGTAGCCACCATTGGCTTGGCTGTAGTCAACGATTTGCTGCGCAATCGATCCTTGATAAAACGCATTGCGACCGTGCTCAGCGATTTGTTGATAGGTCGCGGCGAGACGTTCGTTCTTGAACACTTCGCCTTCGACGGGCGAATGTCCGTTGGGCAGAAACGTCGCGGCGGCATCAGGAAGTTTTTTCAGCGACGGTTCGGCGCTTTTCCAATAGCTGGCGATGATTTCGGTAACCGGAAATCCTTTCCGTGCATATCTGATTGATGGGGCAAGCAAGTCCGGCATCGCAGTCTTGCCAAATCGATCGTGCAATTCGAACCAGCCGTCGACGCATCCGGGGACGCTCCAGGAAAGTGGCCCGTCGATCGGGATTTCGTTTAGTCCTCGTGCTTCGAATACGCCTCGGTGAATTGCCTTGGGGCTGCGTCCGCTGGCGTTTAGCCCATAAAGTTTCTTTGTTTTGGCATCCCAGTAGATCACAAACAAGTCGCCGCCGATTCCGCAGCTCATCGGTTCGACCAGCCCCATCATCGCGTTGGTCGCGATCGCCGCATCGACGGCGTTGCCACCCGCTTTCAAGACGTCCAATCCGACTTCGGCGGCGAGCGGATGGCTGGTTGCAACCATGCCTTCGGTGGCCAGAACCGTCGATCGGGTTTGATGTGTCTCGCCAGCGATTCGGTCATACGATCGTTGGGCAAATGCGGTCATCGGAGACAGTGATGCGAGCGTGAGTGTGAACGCGGCTGGCAGGAGACGGCCAAAGCGGACAGCAACCATCAATCATTCCTGTGGGGGATCGTTTGAAGACGCAGTGGGAGAGCGAACCGAAGGCGATCACTTTAGCAGAACGTGAGTGGTGACTTGGCGATGAATCCGCCAAGCGATGTGCCGACGGCTTTATTCCGTCGCAAGGTCGAGCTGGGAACCGTCGCCCAGTTGAATCGCAGCACGAATGGGGCGTTCAGCGAGCGCGAATTCAAACGCTTGCTCCGCTTGATCGAGCGGGTAGGGTTGGCTGACAAGTTCTGCGAAGGGGTATTTGATCTGCGCTGCTTCGAGGAACCGGACGGCTTCGACGAGGTCTTCGGTGATGTAGTTGTGTAAGCCACGGATTGTCAACATTCGGCGCAGGATCGTTTCGGGCGACAGTTGCAACGGATCGCTTGGGAACGTCGAACCTGCCAGCAAAGCCAGGCCGCCGATGCGGATCGATTCCAAGCAGCACTCCACCGCGGGTAAGAAACCTGCAAAGTCAAACGCGATATCAACACCGCGGCCTTCGGTCAGTTGTTTGATTTGTTGGGGGATGTCGCAATCATCGGGGGACAAGATCGTCGTCGCACCGAATCGCTGGACCAGTTGTAAACGCTTGGCATCGCGGTCGACGACGATGATCGATCGGGCGCCGGCTTCGGCGAGTTGTGCCGCAGCAGTGATCCCTAGCATCCCCGCGCCAACGATCATCGCAGATGCGTGTTCGATTGCATGTGTTTGGCGTGTCAGTCGCAGTGCCGCGGCAACCGTTGCCGTGGCACAGTTCGCGGGACAGGCCACCGCGTCTGGGATTGAATCAGGAATCGGAATCACCGGAGTTCCTGGAATCAACACGCACGATTCCGCCAGTCCACCTGTCGGGTGTTGGCGAATTGATTCGTGACCGTACTTGAACAGCGATTCACACTTTTGGCTCAAGCCCCGCGTGCAGTAAAAGCATGAACCACATCCGACGGCCATTGCCCAGGTTACACGTTGGCCAATCGAGAGCGGTTGTTCGAAGACGTCGGTTGGGATGTCGGTGCCGCCCCAGCCATCGACCAGACCAACGATTTCGTGGCCGAGAACGCACTGCGGTGGTGCACTTCGCCTGCCCGTGTAGGTATGCAGGTCACTTCCGCAGATGGTGCAAAACGTCACACGAATTCGAACTTCGCCATCAGCCAGTGCTGCGTCATCAAAGGCTTGTTTGGCTAGCGAGCGAGATTCTGGATCAAACAAAAAAGCGTGGCGTGTCATCGAGGCGGTACGTTCCAAGGGGCTGGTGACAAACAGTCCGAGCGGAGTGAGGTCGCGAACGCCTGACCAATATTTGCGCAAGCTTTCGTGAAGAGTTGGTGATTCAACCGCACAGGCATAGCTCGTCGGCTGATGTTCGACATCATCTGGATTGCAAGCCAAGTTGATGACGAGTGAGTTCGATTGCCAGAAGACGAAACTGTGAAGGATCCGACCAACAATACATTGTCGCGTTGGCTTGGACGAGCACCCGGGCCGCTATTTAGCGCGTACTGCATTGCGGCTGCGTTTGGCACGTACTTTTGTATGTATGCGTTTCGCAAGCCGTTTACTGCGGCGACCTACGAAGACGCGATCTGGTTTGGCATCGGTCTAAAGACGATCTTGGTCGCTTCGCAAACCGCCGGGTACACGCTGTCGAAGTTTATCGGCATCAAAGTCGTTTCCGAAATGCCGGCGCGATACCGTGCGGCAACCATATTGGTGTTGATCGGGATCGCCGAAGCGGCACTGCTGCTGTTCGCGATGACGCTAGCGCCATGGAACGCGATCTGGCTGTTCGTGAACGGTTTACCGCTGGGGATGGTGTTCGGCTTGGTGCTGGGATTTTTGGAAGGCCGCCGAGTCACCGAAGCACTTTCCGCAGGTCTTTGTGCGAGTTTCATCGTTTCGTCCGGATTCGTAAAATCGGTGGGTCGGTCGTTGATGTTGGATTTTGGGATCAGTGCCAACTGGATGCCGTTTGTCACCGGCTTGCTGTTCGTTGTTCCGTTGCTGATTTTTGTTTGGATGCTGGCGAAGATTCCTCCGCCTTCGCAGGCTGACGAGTCGCTGCGCAGTAAACGCACACCGATGGGAAAAAGCGAACGTCGGTTGTTTTTGCGTCGGCACTTTTGGGGGCTGACAGGTTTACTGACGATTTACATGTTGATCACGTTGGTGCGAAGTATTCGCGATGACTTTGCGGTGGAGATCTGGCGTGAGCTAGGCGTTACCGATGAAACGGACGTGTTCGCACGATCGGAATTTTGGGTGATGTTAGGCGTGATCACGATCAACGCGTTTGCGGTGATGATCAAAAGCAATCGTGTCGCGTTTCTGACTTCTATTGGGTTGATCGGTAGCGGCTTCTTCGTCGTGATCGCGTCGATCATCGGTCAGCGCTCAGGGATCCTGTCACCGATGAGTTTCATGGTTTTGATCGGCTTTGGGATGTACATTCCCTATGTCGCGTTCCATACGACGGTGTTCGAGCGGATGTTTGCGGCGTTTCGGGAAGTCGGCACGATTGGGTACTTGATGTACTTGGCTGACGCGATCGGCTACCTCGGATACGTCGCCGTGATGGTGTTTCGCAATACCGACACAGGAAAGCGTGAATACTTGAACCTGCTCAATTGGCTTTCCTTTTCCGTAGCGGTTGTGTCGATGGCCATCGCCGTGTTGCTAGGGATCTACTACTCTCGTCGTCTGCCGCGGCACGACGGTGCAACTCCAGAACTGGAATTGTCAGCGGCAACGTTGGAAAACGCGTGAGCGGAAACTTTGACCAGCATCGGGCGAGCGAGAACCATGGAACACAATCAAGCTGACATCCTGATCATTGGCGGCGGTGTGCTGGGCGCTTTTCATGCTTATCACGCATTGCGAAACGGGCAACGCGTGGTGCTGTTAGAGCGTCATGCCGCGCCCCAAGGGGCGACGGTGCGAAATTTCGGGCAAGTGGTTCCGTCCGGTCTGGACTCGCAATGGCAACACTACGGTCGCGAGAGTTTGCAGATTTACCAGGACCTGCAAAGCGAGATTGATTTGACCGTCCGTCAGCTTGGCACGATCTATCTCGCGTCTGATGACGAAGAGCTTGCATTGATCGATGAGTTGCACGCGATCAATGCCGCGAATGATTATCCGTCCGAACTCTGGTCGACGGGGCGATGCTTGAATCGTTTTCCGCAATTGCGTGCGGACTACTGCCGCGGCGGGTTGTTTTTCCCAGCGGAAATTTCGGTCAACCCACGACAGATGATTCATCGACTGCATCAGTGGCTGGCTGGACAATCGAACTACCAAAGCTATTTTCGTTCTTCGGTACAGGATCTGTCCGTTGCGTCAGATGGCCGTGTCCAGGCAATCACGTCTGACGGACGGACGTTTCGAGCAGCGAAAGCAATCCTATGCTGCGGCAGCGAGTTTCGAGCTCTGTTTCCTGAAGTGTTCCAGCGTAGTGAACTCGAAACGGTCAAGCTGCAGATGATGCGGTTGAAGCCACAGCCGGGTGTAACGATTCCAGGCAATGTTTTGACGGGGCTTTCGATTCGTCGCTATGAAAGCTTCGCACAATGTCCCTCTTGGAAAGCAATCAAGGCGAACGAGCGAGCCGATTCATTCGCAAAACGATGGGGCATTCATCTTCTGTTCAAGCAAGAGCTTGATGGCGGAATCATCCTCGGGGATTCACACGAATACGCATCGGTTGCCGAGTCAGACGGCCTTGGGTTTGACTTGCGATCGGATATCGAACACTACTTCCTCGCCGAGGGGAAAGAGATTTTTGATTTGCCGAGTTGGGAAGTCGAGTCTCGTTGGTTTGGTCAATATTGCCAAACGAATTGCCCCGACGGCATCTACAACCGAACGATCGACGATCACATCCACGTGGTGACGGGGATTGGCGGGAAAGGGATGACCAGCAGTGCGGGATACGCCAGGTCTTCCATCGAAAGGATCCTTCATGATTAAACTCATCGTTTTTGATATGGCCGGTACCACTGTTGACGAAGACAACGTGGTTTACAAAACCGTCCGTGCCGCGATCAATGCGCGTGGCTATGATTTTTCCCAAGATCAGGTTCAAGCTGCCGGAGCTGGCAAAGAAAAGTCGCAAGCGATACGCGATGTGTTGGCCAGCGGCGGTGACGCACCGAGTGACGACGAAGTCGCATTGATCTTTGCCGATTTTCGAGAACGATTGGCAAAAGCCTACGCCGACTTGGATGTACGAGAACAGCCCGGTGCCAGCGAGCTGTTTGCAGAGCTGCATTCGCGCGGGATCAAGGTGGTGCTGAATACGGGGTACGATCGCGCGACGGCGCAATCGTTGATCGATAAACTTGGCTGGAAGGTTGGCGACCAAATCGACGCGTTGGTCACCGCAAGCGATGTCACGCACGGACGCCCCGGCCCCGACATGATCCACAAAGCGATGGAGTTGACCGGGGTTGCCGAGCCAAGCCATGTCGCGAAGATCGGCGATTCGGAAATCGACATCGAAGAAGGGAAAAATGCAGCGTGTGGGATGACGTTCGGGATCACCACGGGGGCTCAAACCGCAACTCAACTCGCCAGCGCCAATCCGACGGCGATCTTGAACCGTTTGGCAGACTTGATCGACGCGATCGGTTGATTGAATTGGTTGTCTGAAAAAGCAACGGTGACGAATCGTTGACTCGCCACCGTTGTCGTTTACAAGTTTGATGTGCCGCTGCAAAGCACTACCAACGCTGTTGGAAAATCAGATACAGGGCTTCGGCATTGCTGTCTTGGTTTGCGTTTGCGGTCGCTTCCAAGTAACTTCCGCCGAACAGCTTGTTGTAGCTGACCAGCAAGTCTGAATTTCGCGTTAGGTGAAAGTTCAACACCAAGTCGATTTCGTCGCCGACATTGTTGCCAGCCGCACCCGTCGGGTCATGCCGATAGGCGGCCCCGCCAGCGTTGTACAATGCGTCACGTTCTTCGGCCAAGTAGAAGTGATGGTACTGCAGCCAGACCGTCGTCCATTTGTTGGGATAGAGATACAGGTGGGTGTTGAAGTCGTGGATGTTCTGGCGTCCAACTAAGTCCATCCAACCCAGGTAGTAGTGGCCGAACGGGAACTGTTGGTTGAAGGTGTGCGAATCACCCGATGTCGGGTCGTTGTCGCCACTTGCATAGTCGTAGTACATCCAGAACGTCGGTGACCAAAGGGCGTTCGAGTAGGCCTTGCCAATACCGACGGTACCCATGCCCGCGACAAGATCTTGGCTGCCTTGATTGCCAAACTGCATCGCGCCTTCGATGTCCCAGAGGAAGCCGTCATCGTTGCCTGACCAACGGGTTCCGAAAGTATGGGTTTGAAACGGTGCCCGAGTGATGCCGAGTTGGTTGACCGATTTTTCGTTGTCGAAGAACAGGTAATAGAAGTCTTGCGATTGGCCTTTCTTGCTGTGTTCGGTAAGCCAAAGTCCTCCAAACGTCAGGTCGTTGTCGGCGGTGTCAAAGTCGTTGGCTTGTGGCGGGACGTACTTCGTCCAGAACGCGTCAAAGTCATAGTCTTTGCCGTGGCGGAACAATTTGAATCCGTCAAACGAGTGCCGTTTGTTAGCCCAGGGAAGCGGCGTGACCATCCGCTGCGAACCGAACAGCAATTCTTGCCGTCCGCCTCGCAAGTAGACTGATTCGCCACCGAGTTCGCCCAGTTTCAAATCGACAAAAAGGTCCAGGATGTCGCCGCGGTCGACATCGGGTGGAACCGGCGGAAGGTCTTCGCCAAAGCTGTCAGCCCAAACGTATTCACCGTACACCCGCAGCGAATCGCCATAGGATAAGTCCAAGTATTGACGGACGTGGCTGAGCGTGAAGTCGTTGTTGTTCGCCGTCAGTCGGCTGTTGGTTTCGTTGTTGTAACGCACCCAGAACTCGCCACCGGTGCTCATCAACCAAGAATCCGACAGATGGATCCGTTTCAAACGTTCGGTAAGCGTCCGTTGGCATTCCGGAATGCTTTCGACATAGCGCCAATCCGAATCATAAAACGGCCATGCATTGATCGCGAACGGCGCGTAGCCGGACTTGGGGCGTTGCTGGCGGCACTGGCCAGTCAACGCATCCCAGGTGCTGTAATAGCCAGGACCCTTTGGCGGCACCGAGACGATCCCCGGTTTAGGCATTGGGTGAATCGTCGCCGGGTACTTTGACCAGTCAATTGAATTGCAGTTGCAATGTGATTGATGATAGGTCGGTCCGGTATCGGTGGAGATCACCACCGGTTGAACTGGAATTTCGTCGGTCTCCCCCGCAGCAACGGGGGAAACACTGGCTAACGCCATGGCGAGGGCAAGTCCCTGCCCTTTGGCACGAGCGATGTGCATCGATACGCCTCTTTGCGCAAAACATGTTCATGGACAACGTTTTGCTCAACCCTTGCGAGGGTACATCGACACGGCCCTACACGATCAAGATCTTAAGTCAGTTCGCAAGTGGCGACTTCTCGGCCTTCACACGCAGGATCGCTAACATCGGCAAGGTTTGACTGGCTTGTCTGCTCTTCCGATTTCGACTTTGCTTTGTCACGTTGCATTTCAATCATCAGTGCGATGGGGCCAACGATAAACAATGCGTAGTAAGGAGCATGGATCACTTCGTTCAAACGCAAAATCATTTCCATTACCGCGATCGAAAATGCGACGAAGCACTGTCCCCGCTTGGAGCGGACTGTGGTCTTCGGATCGGTGATCATGAAGAACACGAACAGTTGATACATCGGGCCGGTCAAGGGCGCGACGTTGGCCAGGAATGGGCTTTCGGTAAACCAACTGCGAGCACCGGCCAAGACGACAAAGGAAACGACATATGTCAAACAAATGTGGAAACGTTTTAGCCGCCGGATGATTAGCGAACCCAATCCCCAGACGACCAGCATCGGCAATAGCGTGTTGCCCCATTGGATGCTCAAGCTGGCGACTGCGGCCGGATACAAAAACAGCATCGCGCTGACGCCAAAGTTGGACGGGTTCCACAGGTGTCGGTCGTGCCTCCGCAGCACGTACTTTGACATGATGGAAAGGCCTGCGCACATGGCGTAGGGCCAAATGAAAGGCGATCGGATCAGAATCCCGACACTGATTCCCGAGATATAAGCACTCGCTAGGTGCGGGAATCGTCCCAGGAACATGCGTCCGAGCACCAGTTCACTGGCCACCGCGACGCCGATCGCTAGCAGTGTTCGGGACCAGCTTTCCAGGAAGCCGAACGTCAATTGACCGACCAGCAAGATGCTGGTGATCAGCAGCGGTGCCAGGAAGCGGTTTTCAAGCGTCAGGTAGCTACGCCATGATTTCGATGGCTTAGGTTGTGATTCGCAGGGTGGCGAGACGTTCGCAGCGGAGTCGTTTTCGGCAGTCAATTCAGAGGGATTGGTCACGCTCATTTTGATTCCTGAATTGAGTGGATTTGATCGATTGCGGGAGATTCGATGGTTTGTTCATGACCGCTTGGCCAGCGGATGACGACCTTTTCAATCTCCGTTGATTTTCCCAGCCCAAAGTGCAGTCGGCTTTGGTTCTGGGCGGAGTAGCCGCTGGCGGCGACGCGTTCTTGCAGTTGTTGTTGGCCGTTCCAGTGGACGCGAACCTGGGCACCGATCGCGCTGCGATTGCTGGTGGTGCCTTCGAGATCAAACGCGATCCAGTGATGCGACGGATCGACGGTGTTACGGTACAGCAGTGCGTGTTCGCGTTGGTTGGCGACAACCACATCGAGGGCACCGCGGTTTCCGAAATCGGCGAGTGCTACGGCACGACCGTCGTAGCGGTCGGTCGCACCGACGAATTGCGCGACATCACGAAATTGGCCGGCGCCATCGTTCATCCAGACTCGTTTGGATTGGTAGCCGGCCAAACTGCGTTTCTGCATGTCGGGCCAGTTGGTCGCGTCGGAGATGATTTGTTCGTGGCCGCCGGTGATTTGTGAAAAGTCATACCAGTAGCTAGTTCCGCGTTCGCCAGAGACATAGCCGTTGGTGACGTACAAGTCCGTGAAGCCATCGTTGTTCAGGTCACCAAACTGTGCACCGAAGCTCCAGCCGCCAAGTTCGACGCCCATCACCGAAGCGAGGTTTTGGAATTTGAAGGTGCCGTCATTTGCGGGGAACCAAAGGTTGTTGCCTTGCAGCAGCACGCCTTCTTCGGAAATGTTGCTTTCGTAGATTGAAAGTTGGCCCTGATTCAGAATGTCACCGACGGCGGCGTTCATACCGCTTTTTGGTGAATACCCAATCCCGGCGTCTTTACCGACTTCGCGGAACCGTTTTCCAGACTCGTTGATGTAAAGTTCGGAAACGCCATAGTCATTGGCAAGAAACAGATCGCTGAACGAGTCACCGTTCAAATCCGCGGCAACGACGGCCAGTGTCCAGCGAGTGCTGTTGATTCCCATGTCGCCGGTAACATCTTTAAAGCCGCCGTTTCCGTCGTTTCGCAGCAGCCATTTACGTCCACCGTTGTCGGCATATTCGAAGCTTTCCGGCATGATTTGCGTGTTCGCAAGGTTTTCCAAGTGGACGTCGTCTGGCCAATAGCCGGCAAGGAATAGGTCGATGAACCCGTCTTTGTCAAAATCCAACCAAGTGGCTGTTCCGACGTTTGCCCATTTCGGAAGATCGGTTTGTTCGATCGCTTCGAAGTGTTTGCCTTGATGGTTTTTCAGCAGCACTTGTTGGCCCCACTTATAGACCAGCACATCATCAAATCCGTCGTTATCGATGTCTGCCCAGACCGATCCCATGCACGCGCCGGTGCCTGACCGGTTTAAGTCCGCGAGTCCGAGTTGGTCAGCGATTTCTTCGAAGGTTCCGTCGCCTTTGTTGCGATAGAACGCGTTCTTTGCGTCGGGTGCACTGGACGTCAGGTAGAAATCCATCCAGCCATCACGGTCAACATCGACCACTGAAACGCTGGCGCCCATCGCCGCGATCTGTGGGCCGATGTGGTCAAGACGACTGTCGATTTTTGGCGGTTGATGAACAAAATCGACGCCCACTTCGCCAGCGACTTCATGGAGCGAGAAACCGTACCGTTGAAGTCGGAGTTCGTTCGAGATGACTTCGTGTCCGACTTCCGTTTCAGGCTGATTGGTCCAGCGGAAATAGGCAGCCGGCCCGAACAGCAAACCGGCAAAAGCGATCGTTAGAAATGAACGAGACATGGGCATTTACTGTTTCGGTGATGCGTTGGCGGAATCCGATTCTCGATCCAACGTTTGGAAAAACGGTTTCGGGGAGACGTAGCGTGTATGGAAGCGTCGCCAATCGTTGGGATGCTTTTGAAAGACTGGGTCTTGATCGAGTTCTGTATGCGGACCGCGATAGTCGATGTCGTCGTGGCTCGGAAGTGGGCGAACTGTTCGCGAGAAAGCTGTGTTGAAATCACCGTCTTTGACCCACCCATCACCGATCAGCATGAAGTCACGTTTCATGTCGGGTGATGGCGTCTCGTCGGCTGAAAACTGGAGTGCGATTTCGTCGCCGGCATTCATGATCACATAGCGGTCGTCAGTCGAGTGCAGCAGTTCGGCGACATCGCCATAGCGTGTGTAGTAACCATCAAGGTCCATCCAGATCGCTTGTGATCGTTCGACACGATAGATCGGTGTGTCGGGACGTCGTCGCTTGATCGGTTCCAGTTTCGAGAACCCACGTTGTCGAAGTTCTGACTTCGTCGTCGGCAGTTCGACTTGTCGCAGAGAATCGCTTGGCAACTTGACCGACCAGCGGAGCGAATCCCAGTAGATTTCCATGTTGGTGCGCAAGCGGTAGGTGGCGTTGGCGGCAAGGTTATCTTGTGACAGTGTGATGATGACGTCTTTGTGTTTGCCAGCCGGAAAGCCCAGTTGGTCATCGAGTACGGTCCAGGATTCACCAGGCAATCGCCGCTCTAGAATCAGGCCATAGGGGCTGACATCTTCGTTCTGGGAAATCGCAACGTTCAGCGAACTGTCCGTCGGATAGATCCAACCATGGCCGATCAGCAGCACGTCATCGTCGGTGTCGCGAGCTTGTTCGGGAAATTGAAACTCGACCCAGTGGTCGCTTGCGACGCCTTGGTATTCGCCAAGCGGGAAATGGTCCGCGAAGGCTCCGTCGTTTGACGCCAGCGTTTCGTCCAGCGATTGACCTTCCATGTCGAAGGTCGCTTTCAGTGGTTGTGTTTTGGTGCCGACAACGACTTCGCGGATCGGTTCACGTTGTGGGGCAAAACATTCGTCGACAAAGATCTCGGTGTCGACCGGGTGATCGACCGCCACTAGACCGACCGAATCGAAGAAGTGGGTTTCCCAAAGTTCGGCCGTGATCCGAATGTCATAGATACCGTCATGTGGTACCAAGCTTTCGCCAGGCAACTTGATTCGGTCTTCGGTTTGTGTGACACCGGCGGTTTCCTGGGCATTGATTTTTAGCCCCAGCGGCGAACGCCATAAAAAGTCTTTGATGAATCGATACCCTGTACCGTCGTAGGTAAACACCCACGGGCAGGAGCCTTTTAATCGTTGGGCGGCAACCGAAGCTTGGCCGTTAGCGAGTTCGAACTCTGCTTGGCTGGTGCCGTTCGGCCAAACGATTCGGGCCACATCGATTTGTGGGTGCTGTCCCAGTCCAAAGTGAACTCGTGACGACTGGATCATCTGGCTTTGCAGCGTCTTTCCTGAGCGGACTTCGATGGTCCCACCGATACCGAACGAATTGATGCGTTTATCGCCTGCAGACGTGTTGGCCTGGGGGCTGATCGCGTGCCATTGATAATTCGCAGAGCTTTGGTTGATGGCTAGCTGCGGTTGATGATCGGCTTGGCCGACGAGGTCTAGCAAGCCATCGCAGTCGACATCGACAACTGAAGTGACTTGGATGTTTGGCGTTTTGATCGAATGCCAATGGCCAGCGTCGCCTTGCAGCCACACGCCGCTCCGGTTGGCTTGGCTGAGCACGAGGTCAATCGCCCCGTTGTTGTCTAGGTCTTTGGCGGCGAGGAAGGCGAAGGTTTGCTTGGTCGCCGATTCTTCGACGGTGCTGAATCCGCTTTCAAGGAGTGCCGTGTGTTGCCACGTTTCGCCATCGAATTCGCTGGTCGTGATCTGACCCGATTGCGTTGCACCCACGATTTCGAAGTGACCGTTCCGGTTCAAGTCGGCGACAGTGATTGCGGTGATTGGGGCAACTTGGTCGCTTTCGCCAAAGGCGGATTCGATGGTGAATCGCCCGCCACGCTGGTTGTTCAGAATCGTGAGGTTGCCTTTTTTGTCGAGGCAGACGTAATCGATGTCGCCATCGGAATCGAAGTCGATCTCTCGGAACCCGATCACACCAGCGATTTCTGGGAAGTTTTCCATGGCGGACAGGTTCGCCGCACCGTCATTTTGAAGGCAACGGAGGTTTCCAATGTGATCACTTAGAAAAAGATCCAGATCGCCATCGGCTTCGACGTCGCTTTGCCAAACGGATTTCCATGGTTGATCCTTTAGATCGCCAGGGGATTCCAACTCGGTGAAACCTTCTGTGTCGTCTGCCAAGTAGACTCGCCAACCTTGTTCGCCAACGAAGACGAGGTCGGGGCGGAAATCGTCATTCAAATCTGCCCAGGCCAGACACGCCAACGCATTGTCAGGCGTGTATCCTGGAAAGGGCAGCGCGGCCGACCCCTGAATGTGGATCGTTGTCCCAGAAAGCGACAAAAGGGTTGAGCACCGCTCTCCGGGTTGATCCACACCCAAAATCAGATCGAGCCGCGCTGCTTTTCCGGGAGACGCGTCGATAGAAAATTGAAGCCCCAGGTCAGCTGGCGAGGCTTCTGCTGGTGGCATATTCAGCGAAAGAAAGGAACGGACCGGCGTCCCAACCGCCGTGACCGACAGGATGCCAAGCTCGTCCAAGCTTCGTTGATAGGCAGCCGATGGCTTGGAAAGGTTCTCAAAAAAGGTCAGTGCGACGGCAGCTTGCCGGTCATTACCGTCCTCGATGGCTTTGGCAGCCTGGTCGATTTGTTGTTGCTGCGCATCGCTCCATTTGGAGTCGTTTTGTTTCAGCCATGTGATCGCATTGCGGAGGGAGTCGCTGTCGGAAACGGTGGCGGCAAGTCGGGCGGATTCGCAGCGAACGCGAAGGTTTTGTGGGTGCGACTGCAAGATGCCAGACAGCAATTTCAAGCGTTCTTCATCAGCGGTTTCGCTGCTGACTTGGCCCAGCAAGGTGCTCAGATTGAACGCGACACGAATGTTTTCTGGCCATTGTTGATGAAGTTCGCGCAGCACATCGATGGCGGCGGCAACCTGGCCGGATGCTTCAAGGTACTGGGCATTCAGGCGTAGCAATTCGCGTGAGGTCGGCGCGAGCGACAAGGCTTGGTCGAGAGCGGCTTTTGCACTCTCTAAATCGTTCAGTCGCAACTTTGCGACGGCAAGGTTCGCCCACAGTGCTGGTTCGTTGGGTTCTGCTTGAACCAATTCGTCGAGGACACGTGCGGCGCGTTCGTTTTCTTCGACATCCAGTGCGGCAAGGCTGACAAAGAATCCTGCGGTTGTCGTTTCGTTCGCGACGGACGGATCGTTGTCTTTCGTGACGCTCCACCACAGTGTGCTGATCGCCCAGGCAATCGCGGCTAGGACGACGACTGCACCGAGCACCCAATGCCAAGCGGTTCTGTTTGATTGTGTCTTCAAACGTTTGCTCATTGATCGTTTCCCGCCAACACTGTTTCTTCCTTGCTTTCTGGTTTGGGATGGTTTTCAGCGGCTTGCTGGATGTGCCAAACGCGTTTCGCCATTGCGACACACCATGCACCGCCGATCAGGGCGAATGGAAAAAGGTAGATGGCCAGATCCCAGGGACCATACCCCGGCGGTGTTGATTCGACTTGGACAATCGTCTCGCCAGCTTCGCCACTTGGGCTGGTGATTTGAATGCCAACGTTCCAATGGTCACGTTTGTCGAACAATGGTTTGGATAAAAATTGCAAACTGCCGCGGAGCGATTGTTTGGTCGCCTCGTAAGTTTCGCGCGGTAGTCGTTGATCGACCGGTTCGGTCCAAAGCCGTATGGTCGGTTCGTCGTTCGGCATCTCCCCAGATTCGGTTTCGACAATGATGAAAAAGCGGGCTTCACCAATGTCGGGGTCGGCCCAAGTCGAAATCTTGTAACCGGCAGCAGGTTGATCCAGTTGCACCGGAAACGGAGGCCCTTCATGTGCGTCGGCCGTTGGGGCTGAGATGCAAAAGCACGCTGCGAACGCGACCAGCGATGAAAGTTGTGTGATACGAAGTCGTTGCATCTCAGCCTCCTAGAAATGTTCCGCGCATATCCATCGGTTGGTTCATGATCCAGACCGCGGAAACAAACAGGGTGAGGTAAAAGACGGCCCAGGGCGCAGTCGCTTGGAGGGCTACCCGCTCGACATTTTTGATTTGGCTGGGAAAGCTGCTCTGTCGAAGCAGCGTCCAAGCGACGGCAATGGATCCGATCAGCCCCAACGCTAGGAAACCGAGTTCGATCGCATACACGACGGATTCTGGCAATCCACCAAGTTGCCACTGCGGGTTGCCGAACCACGCTTTACCGAAGGACTGGCGAACGGCGTTTTGGGCGACCGGAACCACGGTGAGGGCACCGGTTAAAAAGTGAAATGCGTAGTGCGCGAGCCAAACGCCGAATCCGATTGGTATCAGCGACGGGGCTAAGCGTTTAACCTGTGCCGTTATTCCTTCGTTGAAACCGGCGACACGTTGCGTTGCGAATGCTGTTACGCCCAGCAGCACTGCTGGCTCAATGATCAGGAACAGTGCAAAGATCGCACTTAGGATCGGCCATTCGACGGTAAGACCGGTTGCCGAAGCGATCGAGTTTTCGAGTGCGTAGACGGGGCTGATCATCGCAAATGCGTTCAGCAGCGCCCCAAAGGTAAACGCCACTGCCAATGCGGAAAAATCGCCGCGTCGTTCGATGATCCCCATGCCTGACTTGGGGCCGACTGTCGTCAGTTCCTCTCCCGGCATACGGGCGAAAACGCCAATGTTGTCTTCGGGACAGGCATAAACACAGTCCATACAAAAGGTGCAATCGAGGTTGCCGGATTTGCGTGGCTGAAAGAGGTCCAGTTCGCACCCCCGCTGAACCACTGGCAAACCGGTTTGGCTGTGTGGGTTCGCGGTGCCTTTGATGCAATCCTTCGTGACGCAGCCATCGCAGACCGCGGTGTCACGGACGGCGACTTCCAGTGGCGACAGGCTCGCACCTAGAAAGTTGAATTGGCCGATCGGACAAACGAACTTGCAAAACGACGCACGCTGAAACAGTGAATCAACCAGCAGCGCGATCGCAAAGTAGCTGACAATCAAAACGCCGGTCCACCAAGGGTTGGCGAACAGGTCGAACAATTCATAGGCAAACAGCACGCCGACAAACAACGTGATCGCAGGCCATTTGTTGCGTAGCTTCTTAGGCCATTGCCAACGTGGCGAGTGCAGTTTTCTTGCCAGTTCGCGGGGCAGCATGAATGGGCAGCCCATGCAAAAAAAATTGCCGCCAAGCAAAAGGACCAACACGACCAAGCCGCGGAAATGGAC
Organism: Rhodopirellula sp. MGV; assembly: GCF_002251265.1. NCBI lineage: Bacteria > Pseudomonadati > Planctomycetota > Planctomycetia > Pirellulales > Pirellulaceae > Rhodopirellula > Rhodopirellula sp. MGV. The sequence continues at coordinate 31,842 of NZ_NPDI01000059.1, forward strand.
CCAAGTGAGCAACGCGGCAAGATTTTTAGGCGCTAGCTGCGGACCCCAAAACGCGTGCGCGATCATCACCAAGCTGACGAAAAGTACAGGGATCTGGACAAGCAACCGTGATCCGGGACGCCGCAGAATCCCTCCGAGCAACGGTACCGCAAGCAGGTCGAACGATGTTCGCTGCTTGCGTTTGCCCGTTGCCCCCCTCGGAGGAATCTGCGTTGGGTGGCGTTCGGTCGGTCGTTGCTGCCAGAGTGTGGTCACTTGGCATTGACTCCCGGTACATCCACCTTGGTTTCGATCGATTCGCCGTTTTGGCCATCGGCATGAATCAAAAGAAACCAATCTCCACCCATCGTGAAATCGATGGTTCCCGTATAGACACCTTCCTGGTCAGATTCTTCCATCGTGGCGAACGAAGGTTTCATTCCCGCATGGTTCATGTTGCCTTCGACCGTCAAGGTTGCGTCTTTAAACGGTGCCCCGGTGCTGTCGGTTAACGTGATGGTCAAGGCGCACTCACCGGTCGTCGGTGGCTGCGGGGCAAACGTGACTTCGGCTTTGCCGGTCGCTTGAGGACTACTGGGCGCGGTTGATTGTTCGCACCCAACTGCCGCGAGGACCAGCAAGCCGACAAACATGGACAGACGAAAAGTTTTGCTGAAAGCGTGTTGCACGGCGGCTTCCTAGGACTGCAGGTTTTGAGAGGGAGTGATTTCTTCGCCCGTGCCTGGCTTGGCACTCCATAGCAGCGAAAAGCAGCCAACCGAAAGCAAGCCGCAGAGGACGAGCACGACGCGTGAACCGACCACGTTTGCGGAGGGCTTTTCACCGGCCCAGAACCAGCCTGCGATCGAGACCGCGAACAAAGCGACGAGGAAAACAGAAATCAGTGAGCGAATGAGATTCATGACGATGCCTTTTGGGTAAACGAATACGGTGGAACGGTGTTGACGTTTGCATACACGTCAGACTCAATCAGGCACGACTAGAACGTGGTTGCCAGGCACAAGAACAGCCTTGGTGGGCCGCTTCGCCGGGTAGCGGGAACATGTGATAGAACATCGCGATCACCATCGGGACGAACACCACCGTGTTGTAAAACAGGTGCAGCTCAACGCGTGGAACGAACAGTTGAACGATGCTGACCGGGACGGGCGAATCGAATAGGTTGCGTTGAAAGATCGCTTGCCCTTGTAGTAAGGCGTGTTCGATGTGGTGCCAGAACTGAATCCAAAACGCGATCATCCACCACGTCAATGATTGACCAACGAAGCCTTTGCGGAGAATCCAAAACGCGACCAGCATGATGATTGCGTATCCATAATGCAGGGCTTCGGATTTGATCATCCAAGGGAACCAAAGCCCCAGTACACCGCGTGATTCGGGGATGGGCCAATTCAGCAAATAGATCTGAATCGCTTGGCAAAGGTGTTCGGTCCAGTGGGCTAGAACGATGGCGGTGTAGATCCAGAGGGCCTCTTTGTGATAGGGGCCGTTGATCTTTTCCATCCAAGTCATTTGGTCGGTCGCTTTCGGTAGCGCGCAGGTCGTTGCGGACATCAGTTGACTCCGGTCGTAGGGGGGCGGTGGTGTTTCAGGAATGCAGCGTGTTTCGAAACCGTCAGCGCGCAACGTCCCGTTCGCAGCACAGAGTTGTGTCGAAGGGTGACTGGGGCGAGCTGAAGGAAGAGGTCTGCGATGCCTGCCCCACCGCGACATGATGCGACGCGGAAATGGAGTGATGGGGCGGTCAAAGGCAGACGCGAGCTCAAGCGGACCGCGCAAACAGGCCATCAAGCATTTGATGCATCACGTGGAGGTGCCTGCAGGGTTTAGCCCGCGATTGGCTGCCACGTGGATCCGTTGATAAATAGGAATGCGGTGATCGCAAACCGTTGCTCATACGGAACTTAAGATGGTCGTCGACGCGAAATTAGGCCGATTTCGGCGGTCGCTCGACGCGTCCACAGTGACCCGAAAGCAGAGAGGCTTCGGGTTCTAAGTACAGCAGAACGTCTTCGTCGCAATCCATCGAATCGTTTCGTTGCTGGGGGCAACCGTAGTCTTTGGCAGACTTGAAGTGGTTCGACGAAAACGGTGCCGGGGCAGAGGGTGTGAATGGTGCACTTTGGCAATTCGGGCCGTCGCAGGGCATCGGAACGAAAGGCAATTGACCAGGCTGATCGAACTGAATGGACTCGGATGAGTGTTGGCCGGATGGATGTTCCAGCCAGTCACCGCAGCTGCCGAATGCGTTCGATGAAGATGCGACCACAAGCGCAACCAACAACCCGGCCTTGGTCACGATGGAACCAAGGTGGAATCGCGAAGGCGTTCCGGATTGGGAGAAAAGGTGGTGCATAGGAAAGTCAGTCTAGATTTCTGCCTGTCCTCTGTCAATCAAAATTGTCGCACCCGTCAATGGGATCGGGGGCTTATTGGATTTTGCGATCGTCTGTCACGTCGGCATGCTTGGCAGCAAGTCGAAACGACGGAGACGATAGGCGGATATCCAGCAGTTGTGTGTCGCCCTGTTCGGCGACTTTCGTCACTCTCGCACGCAGCGGCAGGTTCTTTTGAAGTTCGGTCGGATTCGCCAAATCATTGACCAAAACGTAGCAATGTCCTGATTGTTGGACAAAAGTGCGGAGGTCGTGGTCGCTGACATCACGATAGTTGCTGACGTCGTCACGGTTTAAGTAGAAAGGGATCTCCGAAAACTCATGACTAACCGTTGCAACCGGAACCAGGGGATCGGCCGCGAGGTGTTCCGAAAAGCTTGATTCCTTGGCCAGGAGCGTTTGTTGATGGCTATACATCGGCAGCGACTGGTGCAGCACCATCGTTGCGAACGCGACCATTGCCACGGACACGAGTGACCACTCGCGGTGCAGTTTCATGGGGCGACGGATCAGCACTAACGCCGCAACCAGCAATCCTGCCCAAAGTGTTATCCAAAGCAGGGACAGCAACTGTTGCTCGTTGACGATCGAGTACTGGTACAAGGCGAACCCAAGTCCAGCGACGGTGGTGGTGATCACGGCGGCACGCGGTGACCACATGCGAGCCAGCGGCATTGCTGAAATCGATTTGGTGTCTTGAATCACCGAACCGAAAAAATGCCCCATCAAAATCGCAAACGCGGGGCCGGCTGGCATGAGGTACGTGGGGAGCTTGCAACGCGACAAAGAAAAGAACACGAACGTCCACACGGCCCAGATCAGCATGTATCCCAGCACAGGCGACCTGCGTTGACGCTCTGCTTCGCCACGGCCGAACAGGAAACGGGTCAACGGAATCGTCAGAAACGACCAAGGGTGTCCCGCGATCAAGAGCACGGGGACAAAGAACCAAAACGGTTTTTCGTGGAAAGCACCGGCGAACCGGGCGATGTTGTGCTTGTAGAAAAACTCAATCAGGAATTCCGGGGCGCGTTGGTGGACTACCACGAACCAAGGGATGGCGACGGCGGACGCGACGGCGATGTACAAAGCGATCTGTTTGCGATCGGGTTTTGAGTAACCTTCCGATAGCCAGACAAACGCGGCGAAGGTAGGCACGCCGAGCACAAGTACCACGGGGCCTTTGGTAAGGAAGGCGAGTCCGGTGAAGACCGCCGACGCGATCCACCAACAGGACTGTAACTTTGGCGTCGACTTGCTCGGACGGACGGCCTCGTATGCGGCGAACATCGCTCCGGCGACAAAAGCGGTGAGCACTCCATCAAGCAACAGGTAGCGACTGGTGAATAGGAATCCGGCCGACAGCAGCAACACCAAGCCTGAATAGAAACCGATGCGTGGACTCAAAACCCGTGAAGCGAAGATCATCGTCATCGCCAGTGTTGCCAAGGCAGCCAACGCGGGAACGAGTCGTGCCGATGTTTCACTAACACCAAAGCACTCGTATGCGATCGCGCATAGCCAATAGGTCAACGGAGGTTTGTCGTAATACGTTTTGAAGTTCAATTGAGGTAATACCCAATCACCGGTGTTGATCATCTCGCGAGGAATCTCTGCGTAGCGAGTTTCGTCGCGGTCGATCAGCGGGTATCCGAGATTGGTCAATAAGAACAAACTTGCGACCAACAGCAGAATGACCTGCAAGCTGTTGAAGCCGATGCCGAAGCGTTGCATCCATGCCGGAGCGGTTGAAGTGGTCAGTGCGGGAGCGGCCGGGAACTGGATCGAGTTCCACCAGAACCGCAGGAGCTGTGCGAACACCTGAGGGATGTGCTTGATCGATACGGTGCTTTCGCCAAGCGTTCGCGGCCGATGTGTGACGCCGACTTCGACGAGGCTGCGTTGTTGTCGTTTCGCTTCAACGAGCAACTCTGCGTTGACCAAGAAACCGTTGCCGGTAATCTGCAAGTCTTCGATGACGTCGCGACGAAAGACTTTCATTGCACAGTCGATGTCGCGGACTTCGGTGCCAAGCAGGCAGCGGACCAGGAGATTGTATCCTTTGGAGTAAAAGCAACGTAGGAAGCTGTCTTTGCGGTCGATCCGGTATCCGCAGACGACGTCGTATTGGTTGGACAAGACAAAGAAGCGGTCTAGCTCGTTGAGATCGAATTGGCAGTCCGCGTCGGTGAACGCAACAAGGTCACAGCTCGCTGCGGCAAAGCCGGTGCGAATCGCCGCCCCATACCCGCGGTTGGGGTTGTGCCGGACTAGGCGAACCGAAGCGTTCTCGTTGGCATACGTTTGCACGATGGAAGCGGTATGGTCCACGCTCCCGTCGTCGACCACGATGATTTCGTAGGTTTCCGTGAGTTTCTCGAGTGCGTCGACCGCTTCTTCGATCGCGGTCGCGATCACCGCTTCCTCGTTGTACGCCGGAAGGATCAGTGAAATTGACTTGGCCGGTAAGTCGGATCGGAGCTGTGCCACTTGCGTCCCTGCGGTGAGCTGTATCGAGTTGTTCTACGGCATGTTTAGTAATTAAGCCGGCGCGATATTAGGAGCAGTGGTCGATATGGCACAACATCAATTACGAAGTGTTTCGTTTTTAAGCGTGTGGTGTGCCAGAGAGGGCCGATCAGTCTTCGGTGTGAATCCATTCGTGAAGATGGACGCGGGTTTCGAAGGACTCGAAATCACGCACCTTGACGTCGACTTGATGAAGGGCATTTGCGGTCCAGGATGGCCAGGGCGACCAGGTACTGCGGTTGGAAGCGAAGGCGTTCGTTGGCAGCCAGATTTGATGTACCAAAAGGGAAAGAACTAGCAGCATTCCGCAGGCGAACCAGTGCCGCCATCGCGGAGGAGTCGATTCAACGCGAGCGAGTTTGACTAGGCGTTCGCTACGGCGGACGAGGCAGCTTTTCGAATTGCCAAAACCGATCGTCCCATAGGTGATTTCGGTACAAGACGGCGTGCGGCAAAACTCGGCAACGGTTGCCAGCGTCTTGAGGTAGCGGCCGAAGCTGCCGATCGTTTTGGAAACCATTTCATCGCAAAGGAATTCACGGTTCAGTTCGGCTTCATGTGCCGCGATACGGATCGCGGGATGAAACCAAAACATCGCTGAGCAGACACCCTGCAGGAAGTGTTGCATTGGGTGTTGGGTTTGCAAGTGTTCTAATTCGTGCAGCAAAACGTTCTTGATTGTCGCATTGTCATGACGCAACAATCGGTCGGGAAGCACGACGGTTGGGCGATGAAGCTGCCAACAAAAAGGGCCACCGACTTCGGCCGAAGTAAGCACGGCCGGGACCATGCGTGAGGGAAGGTCGATGTCCAATTGATCGAGCAGCGTGCCGACATCGAGCGGTTGGCAGCGATGTTTGAGAAAGTACAGCAACCGCGCACACTGCAGTGACTTGATGCCTAGCGTCCAGATGACACCGGAGCTCCATCCGGTCAGCAGCAGCAGCGCGAGTCTGCGTTGCCATGCGAGTAGCGACAGCATGGTGTCGCGGTCAAATTCGAACGGAAACGCAAACAGCCTGCGGTGAGGCAGCAAGAATCCCGACGCGATCATGGCGATGATGACGACGAACGAGACCGTCCAAAGTCGGCAATTGCCTTGAGCATCATCAAGCCAGCGACGCAGGCAGAAGCGATCGCGACGACCAACGCGACTTGGATACAAAGCGAGCTCGCGACTTCGAAGG
>NZ_NPDI01000001.1:0-260635 GCF_002251265.1 Rhodopirellula sp. MGV
TCTGCGGACCTGGCTAAGTAACCTGCCGGGGCTTCGCCCCTAAGACAAGCGCCGCTGGAGTCTAGCCTTTAGGCGATCTTCGGTCCGCCCGCCAAACCAAAACCACACAACCGCTGGCTATCGCCAATGCGGCTGATGTAGTCGCCGCCCGTTCTCCATCAGCCGCGACCGCGATAGCGTGCGGTTACGTGATCCAGCCAAATCAAAACCGCCTAACCGCTGGCTATCGCCAATGCGGCTGATGAAACCGTCACGATTGCGTACGGCGATGCGAATCAATCGATTTCAAACACGCGGTAACGGACCGGGCCGTTGGCCCTAATGTTTTTGGTCGGGTCATCTTCCAGGCCCTGCGGACCTGGCTAGGTAACCGGCCGGGGCTTCGCCCCTAAGACAAGCGCCCCAGGTGCCCGCTGGAGTCTAGCCTTTAGGCGATTCTCGGGCCGCCGGCAAAACCAAAGCCACACAACCGCTGGCTATCGCCAATGCGGCTGATGAGAGCGCGGTCCAACCTGGGCCTGCGCTGCTGGGGCTTTGCGATTGAATCGTTTGGCACTGGACCGATGTCGCAATGAGTCGTCATTTGTCGCGCGTCACACCCTTCGCAACCTGCACGACAGGGGCATCCGAAAAGGTCAAAAACCCCTTCTGTTTCACTAATCTGACGAGTCCTCCTGACCGGTCACGATCTGGGATTTGGCGTGTTCAATTGTGCCTTGGAACTTGTTGACCGCGCTTTACGAGGTGATAGGGTAAACGGACATCTTGGGGCGCAACTGGAATTTCCAATCGAGTATTTGAATGAAACGATTCACGATTTGTTGCGTGGCATGGTTCGCGTTGCTGGCTGCTCAGAAGGCTGATGCGGCGTTGGTTACGGAGCTTGAAATCATGTCCAATTGGACCGCAGGTGCTGGTATCTCGGACTCCGGCAATAACGCGACGTGGTCGCGTATTGGGAACATCATCGAAAACAGCAACAACAGCACCGGCGCTTTGATCAGTGACTTTACGACCAACGGTGACTTTAGCTTCTCGATCGAAGCTCAAACGGTCAACGACAACGATTTGTTTGGTGTGGTGTTCGGCTATCAAGACATCTCCAACTCATACGGTTTGAGTTGGGGCGGGGGCGGTGTGAGTGGCCGACGAAATGGGATTCAACTGTTTCGTGAGGTCGAAGGTGTGCGCACAATCTTGGCGCTCTCTTCAACAGGCTGGAGTACGACACTGCCCTACCGTTTAAGCGTGTCACGCGTCGGTGAAGAAATCTCTGCGACGGTTGATATCGTCGGTGGGGCTCAACTGTTCAACCACACCGTCACGGACAACACGTTCCTAACGGGCAACGTTGGTGTTGAAGCGTATAACCAATCGATGAGATTCGGATACGCGCAAACCGATTACACCTCTTCGGCTGTGACAGCAATTCCCGAACCCTCATCGATCATAGCGCTCTCTGCGCTTGGAGTGTTGGGGGTGTACCGTCGACGTAGGCGCTAGAGACGCTGTGTGAAACCAAAGCGGCGTGAAACTCGCTTTTTTAATCGATTGTTTGACTTTTCTGTTTAGGCAAGAGTTAACGATTGTGCCGGCGGTGTCCGATAGATGGATTCTAGGAAATAGAATCGCTTTATCGTTCAAGTCATTTTGACACACGAGTTGGAAAATGTCGCTCGCGTTTAACCGCCTTCAGCTTTGGGTCTTCACATTCGCGCTCGGGATATCCGGAGCCTGTTTGCTGGAGACACCGGAGGCGTCTGGACAGACTCCGCCGTCCGAAAAACGAATCGCATCGGATGTCGAGTCGAACCGGGTGACCTGGCGAGTCGTGTCGTCGAAACAGAATTCGGCCACCGAAAAAAAGAATCGATCAACGCATGCGGTTTCTGCGGCGAAGTACGAGCCGAGCAACTCGGACGCAATGGAACCGGTAGCCGAGGTCTCTCACGGCGAAGTCATCTACGATGAGAGCTTTTATTCCGGCGGTTGTGACGCTTGCGACTCGATGGACGGCGCCTGCGATTCCATCGGATGTGGAGCGTGCGATGGGATGGGATGTCGGATCCCGAAGACGCGAATCCGAGCCCCATTTTCGCATTTGAACTATCGCATCCAAGCTGACTATTTGCTGTGGTCGTTGGGTGGTGCCGATTTGCCGCCGTTGGTTACGACGAGTCCTGTCGGCACGCCCGCGGCGAATGCCGGGGTGCTCAATCAGTCGGGGACATCGGTGCTTTTTGGCGGTGACACGATTGGTGACCAAATGCGGTCCGGAATGCGATTGTCATTGCAGTGGGACGACCGTTGTGGCACCGAAGGCTTCGATCTCAGTTTCTTGGGTGTCTTTGAAGACAGCGAAACGTTCAACGATTCTCGTGCGGTGCTTGCGCGACCTGTCTTTGATACTGGGACTGGATCAGAGTCTGCATTGTTGATCGCGCACCCAGATTTTTTGACCGGCAGCGTCAATGCGGAGTTCCAGAACAGCTTGTTCGCATTCGATGTGATGCGACGCCAGCGAATCTGTACTGCGATCTGCGACCACCTCGATTTGTCATTTGGCTATCGTCACGGTCGTTTGGACGAATCGTTGTCCATCAACCAGCAATCGACCTTTACGCAAGCCCAAGGACCGATCCTGGCAGGGACGACACGAAGCCTATCGGACATTTTTGAAACGGACAACCGATTCCATGGTGCTCAGTTCGGTTTGCGATACCAGTCGCGCTATGGAAACGGAGTTCATCTCACCGCGAATGCGAAGGTCGCGTTTGGCGTCAACCAAGCGGAGGCCCGCATCAGCGGTCAAACGACGACAACGGTTCCTGGTGCAGGTTCATCGTCGATCAATGGAGGGTTGCTGGCTCAGTCGACAAACATTGGGACTCACGAGCAGTCCGATTTTTCGGTGATCCCGGAATTGGGGATCAACTTGTCGACGTATCTTGATCGCAATCTACAAGTCGGTATTGGATACAACTTGCTGGTCTGGACGAACGCGATCCAAGTCGATGACGCAATCGATCGTACCGTGTCACAGTTTCCACCAGAGCTTCCCACAGGAACACGCAACCCGGCATTCAATTTTGATTCAGGGACGTTCATCGCACACGGTTTAAGTTTCAACGCGATGTTCAATTTCTGACCCAGCGAATCGACAATCATGCCAAAAGAAAACCCTGCCCGAAGTCGGGCAGGGTTTTTGTTGGCTGGGCCGGAACACTCAAGCAGTCCAGTCCCATTGCATCGTTGACGATCCGCAAGCGTTACCGAACGCTTATTGAACCGTGATAGTCAGGACCTGTTCAAAGGTCATGCCGTAGTGATCGGTGACTTCGACACGGATACTGTAGGACGCTGGCGCTCCCGAAGGAACTTCCGCGGTCGTTTTCAGCTGATCACCCTCAATGGTGAACATGGTATTGTCGGTGTCCCCTGTTCCGGCGACCAGCACGTAAGTGTGGTCATCGGTGGTGTTGCTGTCTGTTGCGGACAGATCACCGACAACGGTTCCCGCGGGATCTCCGATGCTAACCGTCGAAGCGCTTAGGGCGATCGCGGTTGGAGCAACGTTTGCCTCGGTGACCGTAATCATCAAAATTTCTTCAGTGAACAGTCCGCCGGCGTCTTCGGCACGAACGCGGATCGAGTACATCGATTGAATTGCATCGTCGACTGCTTCGTTGATCGTCAGCGTGCCGCCGCTTACAGAGAAGACGCTGTTGTCAGTGTCACCAGTTCCCGAAACCAACGAGTAGGTCAGCGTGTCGCCGGCGTCAGGGTCGTCAGCAGTGAAATCGCCGATGTCGGTTCCCGATGCTTCGCCGTCAGCGATCGACATAAAGCTAAGCATTAAATTCGACGGTGCTTCATTGACGTCGGTGACGGTGATCGAGAAGTCTTGCTCGAACGTTCCACCGAAGTTGTCTGTCGCACGGACACGCACGCTGTAGCTCGACTTGGTTTCGAAGTCGAGATCGATTGCGGTTTGCAATTCGCCATCGACGATCGTGAACGAAGCATTGTCGTCGTCACCCGTTCCAGAAACCAACTCGAAGGTGTGGGTGTCGTTGCTGTTCGCGTCCGTCGCTGAGAGCATCCCAACGGCACTACCAGACGGCTGGTCTTCGGCGATGCTCGATTGTGACAACGCGATTGCCGTCGGAGCGGTATTGGCTTCGGTCACCGTAATCGTGAAGGTCTGGTCGGTGGTCAAGCCGCCCGCATCGGAAACCTGTACCAAGATGCTGTACGATGACTTTGTCGCTTGGTCGGCGGTAAAGGCGGTCACCAATTCGTCGCCGCTGATCGTAAACGACGCATTGTCATCATCACCGGTTCCGCTGATCAGCGTGTAGGTGAATGTGTCCGACTGATCGGGATCATCGTTGGCGAACATGCCGATTACGGTACCCGAGGTTTCGCCATCGGCGACGTGATCCGATCCGATTGTCAGAGTCGTGGCCGCTTCGTTAACGTTGGTCACGGTGATCGTAAACGTTTCGTCGAACGTCAAGCCGCCGCTGTCTGTGCTGCGAACACGGATCGTGTAGGTCTCTTGAGTTTCGAAGTCGGGTGTAATCGCGAGTTGCAATTCATCGCCACTGATTGTGAACGAAGCATTGTCGTCATCGCCCGCGCCCGAAACGAGCGTGTACGTGTGCGTGTCACCGCTGTTTGCATCGGTGCTGCTGAGTGTTCCCACTGCAGTTCCCGAAGCGGTGTTCTCTGCAACAGTGCTGGCCGATAGGGCGATGGCTGTTGGAGCGACATTCGCTTCGTTCACCGTAATGGTGATTGCTTCTTCGGTGAATAGGCCGCCCGAATCGGTCGCACGAATGCGAACGGTGTACGAACTCTTCTGGAAGAAGTCGGCGGTGAATCCGGTAACGAGATCTGATCCAGAGATCGTGAACGAGGCATTGTCATCGTCGCCGTCGCCAGTGACCAAGGTGTACGTCACCGTGTCACCGGAGTCAGGGTCGGTTACCGAGAGTCCGCCTACTGTCGTTCCGCTTGTCGCACCATCGGTGACTGTCGCATTGTCAATGACGAGTGCCGACGGATCTTCGTTGACATCGGTCACACTGATGGTGAATGTGTCTTCGAAGAACAAACCAAACGGATCCGTGCTGCGAACACGAACGCTGTAGGAGCTCTTCGTTTCGAAGTCCAGCGTGGTGTTCAGGGTCAGCGTATCGCCGCTGATCGAGAACGAAGCGTTATCGGTGTCACCGGTTCCAGAGACCAAGGTGTAGGTGAAGACGTCGGTCGAGTTCGCGTCGGTTGTCGACAAGGTTCCGATGACGTCATCGACTTCGGCATCTTCGGCAACCGTGGCACTGGAAAGTGCGATCGCGGTCGGTGCGACGTTCTGTTCGGTGATGGTGACCGTGAAGGTTTCTTCGGTGGTCAATCCGCCCGCATCTTCAACTTGCACGCGAACGGAGTAGGTTGCCTTGGTCGCTTGATCGGCGGTGAAACCGGTGACCAGTTGTCCGCCCGAAATCGTGAAGGAAGCGTTGTCGTCGTCGCCTGTACCGGAAACCAATGTGTATGTCAGCGTATCGCCACTGTCAGGGTCGTCACTTGAGAACGCACCGACGGTGGTACCGCTACTTTCGCCATCGGCGACACTGGAGTGATCGAGCGTGATTGTCGTGGCCGCTTCGTTCACGTTCGTGACCGTGATCGTCAAGATTTCTTCGACAAACAGGCTTGTCGAATCGGTGCTGCGGACACGAATCGTGTACGTGTCTTGGGTTTCAAAGTCGAATGCTTCGGTGGTAACAAGCGTGTTGCCCGAGATCGTGAACGAAGCATTGTCATCATCGCCATCGCCCGATACCAAGGTGTAGGTATGGGTATCGCCCGAGTTCGAATCGGTTGTCGACAGGGTGCCGACGGTTGCCGAAGTGTTGTTGTTTTCGGCAATCGTGTCGCTGCTCAGGGCGATCGCCGATGGTGCCGAGTTGCCTTGGGTGATCGTGAAGACCTGCTCGAAGACATTTCCGCCGGAGTCAGTCGTGCGAACGCGAACGCTGTAGCTGGTTTGCGAGGAGAAATCGATTGTCGCGGCGGTGACCAGTTCGTCTCCATTGATCGCGAAGGAAGCGTTGTCGGTGTCACCTGATCCGGAGACCAATGTGTACGTGAACGTTTCACCGGCATCGACGTCGGTAGACGACAAGGTGCCAACGGTTGTTCCCGAGACAGCGTTGTCGCCAACGGTCGAATTCGTGATCGCCATCGCCGTCGGTGCTTCGTTGACGTCGGTGACGGTGATCGTGAATGTCTGTGTCGTCGATTGATCCGCCGAATCGGTGCTGCGGATGACGACGCTGTAGCTGGACTTGGTCTCGAAGTCCAAGGCCGAGCCGACTTGTAATTCGTCGCCGTTGATCGTGAACACGGTGCTCGAAGTGCTTCCGTCGATCGAAACGATGCTGTACGTGTGGGTGTCGCCGCTATCCGGGTCGGTGGTGCTGAGCGTGCCGACGCTGGTGCCAGTTGCACTGTTTTCGGCGACGGTCATGCTATCGATCGCGATCGCGGTCGGTGCCGAATTGTTGTGTTGGACAGTGATCGTAAATGTCTTTTCGATCGAACGTCCCGTCGAGTCTGTTGACTTCACGCGAATGCTCAACGTGTCTTTCACCGACGCGTCGAACGTCGTCGCGCTGACCAGCGTGTTGCCACTGATCGTGAACGAGCTGTTGTCGGTCGACCCGGTCCCGCTGACCAGGGTGTAGGTGTGTGTGTCGCCCGAGTCAGGATCGGTCGTCGCGAAGGTGCCGACGGTCGTTCCTGTCGTGATGTTGTCGTTCAGCGACGTCGCGGACAAGCTCAGTCCGGTCGGTGCTTGTGCATCAGGCAGGTCTGGAATATTCGGAGTCGACAGGCCGACAACTTGGCGAAGGATATCGCTGGAATCGAGGGGGCTGAGTTCACCGTTACCACTGACGTCGCCGATCAGCATCGGATCGACGGTCGGGTAGAGCATCGTGGAGGCGGTTGTTGAGGTCGGGTTGCTCGACACGAACCCAGAGTCCAGGTCGACACCGACACGGGCAATCAGGCGGGCGTCTTCGGCGTCGTATCGTTGGTTACGGTTGGCGTCACCGGGGAAAGCAACGACGTGAATGGCGTCATCGCTGTCGGCGGTGATCGCACCGGCGTTGACTTCCAATTGAGTGATTTGGATCGCTTGCATCGCGCCGTAGGTGGCGTCTTCGGGAACGGACGCGATGATGTCAACGATGTCTGCTTCACCGGCCGACATTGGGCCAACGCTAAAGAACGAAATGATCGCGGTTCCGGGCGTATCCAAGTTCGCTTGCACCTGGCTGCCGGTTGGTGCGTCGCTGCCCAGCTGGACGTCGCTGATATCCAGCAAGTCTGGGTCGTACTGGATCGTCAATGTGACCGAGGTCACGCCATCGGCGTCACTTAGTTGAATCGGCAATCCAGGCGGCAAAGTAGTGCCGTCTCCGCCAACAGGAACTTGAACGGCTTGCGTCGGGCCGCGAACGATGTCGGGGATGCCAACGGTCAGCGTTCCGGAGCTGGTTACTGTGAACGTATCGACAAAGTTACCGCCGGCGGTGGAATTGTCATCGCCATCAAGTAGCTCGCCGTCGGCCAGGTCGGTGAACCCGTCAGACGCACTACGCAAGGTTGCGGTGTAGGTATCGGCTGGAAGTGCGCCACCGGTCGCAACGAACGTCAACGTCGTGCCATCGATGATCAGCGAGCCTTGGACGTTGCCACCACTGGCACCGTTCAAGGTCACATCGGCATCACCGGCGAGTCCATTTTCGGAGTCGTAGAGATTGATTTTGGTGGAATCGATCTCTTCGCTCAGTTCGGCGACGAAGCCGCTGGCCGTTGGGGTGAACGAAGCAATCGTTGCGGCCAGAACGCGACGGGACTCCAGCGTCTCCAGTCGTGCTTTGCGGCCTTTGCGTTTTGCAGGGCGGTTACGGTTTGAATCGGAACGCCGCGATGGAACGAGCGATAACAGGGCTTTGGTTACTTGACGCATATTCTTTGAGACCTATGCCGGTCACTGCCGGGTTCAACGGGAAGGGGCAGTCCATCGCTTGATCGACCGTCAAGAAAATCCATTTGTAGACGGAAGGCTGGAGAGAAACGGGCATTGGTCAGCCTGTTCTTTCGAGGCGGAATCTTTTCGGTCAATGTCACACCACTTCCGATAATTTTTTCTCGCCAACCCGAAAAACAATCAACATTCAGGAGAAGGTAAGTCACGGTGTGACATTCGCCGACAAAAATCCTACTAATGAGTCGGGGGGCGGACCTTTCACCGTCCTTCCATCGATAAACCGACTTGCTGAACCACAAATTGAGATAGTTCCATGAGAAGACGCCGCCCAAGATTTCAAACGCTGACGGCGCGTCGATTGCTTGCCGCGGTCGAGATTCCCGATGATTTGACGGCTGCACCGGCAGCTGTCGTGTCGGTTCCGGTCAATATCGATGATGCGGCTGGTGTTCGTGGTGCAGAAATCCGCCTGGAATTCGATCCGGAATTGCTTTCGCTTGACGCAAGTGATGTCACGGCAGGTTCCGTATGGGACGGCGCCAGCGATGCTCAGGTGACCGTCAACATTGATGACGCTACCGGGATGGTGGTGATCTTTGTTTCCGCATCGGCCGCTCTTAGCACCGGTTCAGGTTCGTTGGTTGAGTTGGAATTTACCGTTTCTGATACAGCTACCGTCGGCGAAACGTCGGATCTGGATTTGATCACCGCAGTACTGAATGAAGGGCAAGTGAATGTTTCACCCGCCCCTGTCGCTGGCAGTGATCAAACCGACGGCGTGTTGACAATTACGACCGGTGGCACCGACGTCATTTCGGGTGCAGTGTATGCCGATGCGAATGGCAACGGCCAAATGGATGCCGGTGAGGCGATCGGCGGTGTCACGATTACGTTGACGAATGATTCAACAGACGAACAGTTCCAGACGGTCACCGATACCGATGGTTCGTACGAATTTACCGAATTGACACCTGGCGACTATACGATCACCGAATCGCAACCCGTTGCCTTTATCGATGGCGGTAACAACGAGTTGTCAGTGACGCTGACGGCCGGTACTCCCGCCGACGACCAAGACTTTGTCGAAGACGGTTTGCTCCCGCAGTATCTTTACACTCGTTTGTTGACCACATTGGTGATGCCCGTCGGTTCAACATCCTGGTCCAACGAGGTCACCCGAATCACCACGGACGCCGAAACCGGAACTGCCCCCACTGCGCCAAGTGTGCCGTCAAGTAGTTCGGCCAGCTCTGTCGCTGCGGTATCGGCCGAGTCAGTGGTGATGGCGGCAACGCAATCGATGATTGCATCGTCATTTGGCAGTGAGCCAGAATCGGAAGACGCCGGGGTTGGACTGAGGGCGATGCTATCCGCCGAAGCTGAATCGCCAGAAGCACATTCCGAAGCAACAGGCGACGCGAAACTCGCGGCGGGGCTTCAAGCGGTCGCCGATCCGATCATCGTCTGCACGAACGATGATCTCGCGGTTCAGGCGGAGCCAGCTTCGAACGATCCGCAGGGAGCGATCAACCAAGATGACGATGACCGGGATGAAGTCGTCGATCGCGTGCTCGCATCGGATCTCTGGTAAATCCTTGATCGGATTTGTGGATATCCCCCAAAGGTGGACGGTTTTTCTGTTCGCCACTACGCTTCTTTGATTGTCTTTTGGGCGACAGTTCTTACTAGGTCGCTCCACGTTGGCCTTGCCGCCAGCGCCGTAAACGCGGTACATGGCAGGCATTGTTGGTCACGTTTATGGCAGGATGCCAGTCTTTTCTCAATCAAAGTCCGCATGGTCAGACGCACTCGCAAGCTTGTGACTGAATCGTTGGAGTCACGGCAATTGATGGCAGCGGTTTCGCTGGACGCCCACTGGGACCATCAGGAAAAACGGCTCAAAACCCCGCTGCACATCGAAGATGCCGAAGGCGTTCGTGCGGCAGAAATTCGTCTGCAATATGACCCCAGCGTGTTGTCGACGGATGAACTGCAAATCCGATCGGGATCGGTCTGGAATGGCAATGCCAGTGTGGTGGTCAACGTCAACGAAGAAGAGGGCTCGATCATCGCGTTCGTCTTTTCGGCCGAGCCGATCGAACAGGCAGACGGTGATTTGTTAGAAGTCGACTTCGCGTTGGCATCTGCTCGCGCCAAGCGAAAACCGATTTCAATCGACCTGCAAAAAGTCGAATTGAACGAAGGGCGGATCGAAATCGAGACGCCACCTGTCGTTGGAACAGACGAGTACGATTTAGAAGTCCCGTCTATCAAAGATCTCGATTCTGAACGCCGCCACGATCATCTTTTGCCACCCTTTTTGCAGCGATGGCATCGCAGATTCGATCCGACACACATCGACGAACTGATGCGTGAAGGGATCGGCCAGCAGAAAAGCGGTTGTTTCGTTGGACCACTTCGTCCGGCGCTCAGCATCTAGCTGACGTGTTGAAGTTCCGACTGATTCGTGGCAAGTTTGGTTTGTGGAACGGCGTGGTTCGCCCGCGCCGCTGCGATCTTGCACCGTCTTCGATACTCCGCCGGTGATTGACCGTTCCAGCGTCGAAATGCGGTGCTGAAAGAAGACGGCGATTCGTAACCGACGAGCACTGCGATATTGGAAATCTCTAAGTCACTTTCGTGCAGCAATCGACTTGCCTTCTGCATGCGAAGGTCAGTGACATATTGCAGCGGCGGTTGCCCGAGCAGGCTGCGGAACCGGTCGGAAAAAGCCGATTTCGACACCCTTGCGATCCGGGCCATTTGCGGGACGGTCCACTGTGATTCCGGGGCGGTCAGGACCTGATTCAACACAGGGCCGACGACGTTGTCGGTCATCGCTTTGACCACTCCGATTGGTGCATCGCCGTTGACTTCTACCGATGTCATCCGCAACTGAGCGGTTAACGTACGGATAAAGACGAGCTCCGCAAATTTACGCACCATCGCTTGCCAACCCGGTTCGCCGTCGCGGGCGACTTGATGCGTGAGGTCTAAAATCGCTGCGCACGATTTCAGTTCTTGATCGCGCCGATGATTCAGGTGAATCAGTTCAGGCAGCCCGATCGAAAGTGGATTGGCATTCAATTGGTCGAGTTCGAATTGGGCGTACAGCAATTCGCAGGTGTCGTGATCGTTCGGGACGATTGGCCAAATTGGTGCCGAAAGACGGTCACTGATCGGCTCGGATGTGGCGTCCAAGGTTCGCAAAAATCGATGCCCATGACCAGCAGCTGTGATGATGTGGTCGCCACTGGAAACACGAACGGGAGGTCGCTCCGAGGAGTCTGACAACAGCCAGCCGCTGCCCTGGGTGACGACGTAAAGGCTGACGTGTTTCTCGGGAATTTCGAGCCCCCAATTGCCGCTCAACTTCCAGATCGCGGCTTGCCAGCCGGGGAGGTAGAGTCGGGAGATCATTTCGGTGATCGGATCGGATTGCAACGGCGTCATCGGCCCCAATCTCATCTGGAGGCAGCATTGGTGGTGGCGATCACTCGCGACGCGGCGATCGGGCGGACTTCATGACCGCTACCCTAGATGACGGAAGGCGTGATCCCGGTGTCACACTTCGTGAGAAAGATTTTTAGAAGCCTGCGGTGATTCTGCCAGCCGGACGCTCTATTCGTCGCCCGACGCGTCGTCTTGATGGGACGTTGATGTGGTCAGCAGCAAGCCACCCGCGACAAGAATTCCGCTCAGCGAGATGCTTGGCGAACGACCTGAAGAATCGTCTTTGTCGGATTTGGTTTCTTTGGAATCTGAACCATCCGATTTATCCCAACTCAACACCAGTTCTGAAGAAGGCGAATCATCGAGGTCGTTATCCAATCCCGGTGCGGCCGCAATTTGGAAGTTGCGAATGCGTCCGACGTTGGGATCGAGCTTGATTCGCAAACCGCTATAACTCCGATTCGCTACAGAGACCGGCAGAGTGCTACCGGAGATGCGGATCAGGCCGCCATCGTCAGCGACGGGATCGGAGACTGGATTACCAGCGACTGGGGGCGGGGCAACCACGGAAATCGGCCCACCCGGCGGAATGACCGTGGGTGACGGTGTCGGACCGGAGACAGGACCAACAACAGGGGTGGGGACCGATCCGAGTGCGGGAGCCGTTTGCAAATCGATATGCCAAATCTTTGCCGATCGCGCGTCCGCAGAATCGAGTGCGCTATCTGGAAAACTCAAATTACGGAGTTCGATCAGACCGCCTTCTTCGTCATCGTCCAAATCGGTTGTCTCGGTGTCCTTCCCCGGTGGCTGATCAAGTCGCCGTGATCTTGGAATCTCCGAGGAGACCATTCCACTGTCGAGAGCTGACGGTGCGACCGGCTGTTCGTCCAGCATCTCGTCGAGGCTTTGTTCGAGCACATCTAAATCGATTTGAGACGGTGAACTCGCTTTGATCACTTCGCTGGCGATACTGAAATTGGTTTCGATCTCGGGTTCAAGCGATTCGAATTTGACCAGCACCGGCGAGACGGACAATTGTCGTCGCGGATTGGGCGTGTGTCGTTGCAATTCACTCCGACGCGACGCGTCGGCAAGTTCAGGAAGCTCTAGATCTCGCATCACGAACAATCGGACCGGTTCCCCATCAAGTGTGAATGCGAGTTGATCGTCTGGGCCAGCTTCAAATGCAAATGGCGCCGGAGCCCGTTGCTGTTCAACCAAGTTGGAGAAAAACGCACTGCCGGCGTCCGAGGTTGTGTCCAAGAGCACACGGCGAGGAGGCAAATCCAAGCCGTCATCAAAACCGGAAAAGAGGTTTGCAGCAAGCATCGTCCGAACCTCCAAACGTTCCACGTTTAGCGGGCGTCGAACGGATGCGACTTTACGCAGTTGTTCCGATTCTTTAGACAACGATGAGTGACTATTCATAGGGCTTTGAATGGTTTTCAAACGTTAGGACGTCAGATCCCTTCGAGTGACGTGTTTGGCCTTAGATCAAGGTACTCTGGACGATCGAAAAACTCTGACGGGGCCTGAAAGCCATGGTCGATTGCGGAACGCAAGGTCTGTTTGGCGTAGTCGATACAATCGGTACTCGATACGTCAACAGAACGGCCAGACGCCTCGCCCAGCTTAATTACCGATGCGGTAGCGAGGAATTCGTCTGCAACCCCCGCCAATCGAGAACCGTCATTTTCCCAAAGTTCCCGACGTCGCAATGTGAACTTGATCGATTCATCGGTTTGGCCATCATCACGTAAAAGCCGGGCACAATTAAAGTAGTGCTTGCTCAAATACTCGCGGTACTTGGGAACTTCACCGGCGGTCTGATGGGCCAACTGTTGATGCTCGACCGCCTTGCGGTAAGACAGCAGTGCTGACGACGAGTCGTTTAGTTTTTCTTGAACAAACCCCTGATTGTTGTAAATCCCGCCCAGTGTGCTCTGGATCTCCGCGTCGTGTTTGAACTCCGCAGCCAAGGTCTGCTGAAATTGCAACGCTTGATTAAATGCTTCGTTTGCCGCGAAGTAGTTGCCCAGTGAAGCGAGCGCGAGCCCGAGGTTGTTTTGGGTGACCGCCAAGTCGCGTTGGTGTGTCAACGCGTTCGGTTGCAAGAAATGAAGCTGCTGCTGGATATCTGCGGCTTGTTGATAGGAAAGCACTGCGCCTTCTCCATCGCCAGCGGCTGCTTGTGCCGCCCCGAGACTATTGAGCGTTAAAGCGACTTGGCTGGCCAATCCGGCATCACTTTGATTCTCACGAAAGGCATCCATCTGATATCGCAACGCTTCTTGTGCGTACTCGATCGACTTTTCGGGCGACTGATCGGCGAGCAAGCCACTGAGGTTTTGGTAGGTCGACGCGATCTGACGTTGCAGTTTTTCATTGTCTTCGTTGTTGCCGTCTTCGCTGTCGCCCATCATCACCAAGCTTTGCTTTAGCATCGATTCGGATTCTTCGATGCGATGTGTCTTTCCCAACAGCAGGGCGTAGTTGCTCAGCGCGAGTGACAACCCGGTTCGCCAATTGGCTTCGTCGGGAGAGGACTTGATCAGCGATTCGCCCAACGAGATTGCGGCGACAAAATGTTCTTCGGCGGCTTGGTATTGGCCGGCACGGTCGAGTGCCAGTGCCAAGTTGTTCTCGCTTGTGGCAAGTTGGTGCCTCAGATCCATGTTTCCCGGTGCGTTGCCAACGAGTTCTTCCAGCAAGCGACGGGATTGTTCGAGTGCCCTGATCGCCTGTTCGGATGCCCCAATCTCGTTTTGCAAAGAACCAATCTTTCCATACGTCACTGCCAAGTCCTGCATCAACGTAGGGTCATCGCCAACCTGCGCGGCAAATTTTTCATAGTAGGCCAACGTTTCCTGCAATAGCTGCCGACGCACTGACTCCGCTTCCGGTATGTCGGCCAAAAGCTCGGCCATTTTCGCGCCCAGTTCGTCGACCGTATTGCGGGCCAACTGGCTGCTTTGTTTCGCCAGCAAGGCGTGGTGATCGGAATCTCGTTTTGCGGAGGCGATCAGACCGGTGCTGATCGCGAGGACGACGAGGAGAGTTAGCAACACCGCCGCTCCGGCCGCGACACCCCGTTTTCTCGCAAGCGCCCAATGAGCGATGCGGTCAAGTTGGGTGGGGGCCCGAGCGATGGTGGGCTGGCCAGCGATGGCGCGGCGAAGATCGTCCGCGAATTGCAACGCAGTGTCATAGCGATCGTCGCGAGCTTTGGACATCGCCTTGTCGATCACCGTCGCGACGGCCTTGGGAATGTCTTCGCGGATCGATCGCATCGGGCGTGGATGATGTTCTTCGATCTGCCGCAGTACCACTGGCATCTCGCCACCGTCAAACGCGGGACGTAGACACAGCATCTCGTACAAGGTCACACCCAGCGAATACACATCGGTCCGGCCATCGACGATCGCGGATTCGCCGCGAGCCTGTTCAGGACTCATGTATTTCATCGTGCCGACGATGTCGCCCGTTCGCGTCATTGTCGCTTCGCTTTGGCAGCGTGCCAAGCCAAAGTCCGTGACCCAGACCTTGCCGTCGTGACCTCGCATTAAATTAGAAGGTTTGATGTCCCGGTGGACCACGCCAGTTTCGTGTGCCGCATGGAGGGCACCGGCAATTTGAATCACATCGTCAATACAATGTTCGACGTCGGGGAACTGATTGTTTTGGCGGCGTGCTTCGATCCATTCGCTAAACGATTCGCCATCGATAAATTGCATCGCGTAATAATTCACGCCGCGATCCGTTCCAACGGTATAGACGGGAACGATGCAAGGGTGATGCAATTGCGCTGCCGCTTGGGCCTCGTGTTTAAACCGGGTGATTTGCCTCGCGTCCAAAACGGCAGCAAACGGCAACAGTTTGATCGCGACGGTTCGGTCAAGTGAAATCTGCTCGGCGCGGTAGACGACGCCCATGCCGCCGCGCCCGACTTCTTCAATCAGTCGAAAATCGCCGAGGATCGTGGTTGAAGAATCGCAGTCGTCGGCTTCGCGAGTGAGGTCCTGTCGTGGCGTGAAACCGGCCGCAACTTGGTGCAGTTCTTCGAGGCCATTGATGTAAGAACGCAGTGGCTCGAGTAGTTCAGGGTCGTCCGTTACCAAGTCTTCAACACTTGGTGGAGTCCCCTGTTCTAAACGTGTGAGGTAATCGTCGAGCAAGACGGCAAGACGTTCTTTCTGCGCAGCGGTCAAATGCCTGGTCATGACCGGTTCGAGGCTCAGATCGGTAACAGAAAGGTCTTGCATCAATTGTTGTGGTCGTTGGTGCCCGCGTTACGCTTGGGGTTCTGAACAGGTTTGTTTGAACTTGTCCATCGCTCTCAACCAAAGCATCCGGACGGTGCCGGCGCGACGATCCAATCGCTCTGCAATTTCGTTGAACGACAGTCCCTGTAAATTGCGAAGCACGATCACATCGCGATATTCCGGACGCAGCTTTGCAAGCTGATCGGCAAGTTCGACCGCGCGTTCCCGACGGCGCGTCGGTTCGCTTGGCGAAGGCCCCCGATCGGCTAGCACGTTTGCGAATTGGCCAACGCTTTCGTCAAGTTGAGCACTCACCGCTTCGATCGAAATCTCGCGCCGCAAGTCGCGTTTTTGGGCGTTGAAATGAAGGTCGATCGCGTCACGCAAACAATTCATCAGGATTTGACGCAGCCAACACAGCAATTCCGGTTCGCTCGAGCCGCGAAAGCTGATGAAGTCACGATGTGCGGCCAGCATCGTTTCTTGGACCAGGTCGGACGGATTCATGCGTCTTCGCAGGCGTTGATCAAGCTGCGTGGTCGCAAGTACGGTCAGGTAGTTTCTGTACAGTTGAAGAAGGTCTCCGAGCGGTCCCAGATCCGCCGCCGATTTATCCGATTCGTCGCGGGCCTGAGCCAACAGCTCGGGCACACTCCGTTCTGGCAGGGCAGCCTGCGGGCCGAAATGGGACGGATGAGAAGGAGATTCTGGAATGCTGGACATTTGCTGACTCATGATGCTCGTCCACAGTGATTTTCCCGCAACCACGTTTTCTGGAGTCGAAATCGCAGGTCGACAACCGAAAATTGGGCACTGGTGACGTTTATCGAAGAGATCGACTGCCCCCCGTCAGTGAGCTCCGCCATTTGGGCTTTCGTCGATGGATCGCAGGTACTGCTTTGACGACAAACACGACGATTCGGTTCCCTAGCGAACCGACCGGCAATTGCCATGGACGACGAAAAAAGCAATTTCGCCAATCGGAAAAGTGGGGAATGCGGTTGGCGTCCGCGTGCGATCCATCGCACCGATGATTACTCGATCAGTTCCCAGATCAAGCCCCATGGAGTCTGAAATAAGGGCGAACCGCAATCGGCGTGCGGCAAAACACGAACGCCCACGTCGGACCGCTGTAGACAGACACCTTCGAGAACGCACACGACTGCCGTTTTCCAAGGTTCGCCAAACGGGTCACCCAAGCAGGGAGTGCAAGTCATCAGCGGTCAGTTGCCCGATTAGGCTTTTATCTTCGCCAATGATCGCGTCCGCGAGTTCTCGTTTGCTTTTCTGCAGTTCGATAATTTTTTCTTCAACCGTGTCTTTGCAGATCATTCGATAGGCGTTGACGCAATTGGTTTGCCCCATTCGATGGGCTCGGTCGATCGCTTGGGCTTCCGTCGCTGGGTTCCACCAAGGGTCAAGAATAAAAACCGATTCGGCGGCGG
This sequence comes from Rhodopirellula sp. MGV, assembly GCF_002251265.1. NCBI lineage: Bacteria > Pseudomonadati > Planctomycetota > Planctomycetia > Pirellulales > Pirellulaceae > Rhodopirellula > Rhodopirellula sp. MGV. Next base: position 17,232 of record NZ_NPDI01000001.1, read on the forward strand.
TCAGGTTCAACCCGGTACCGCCAGCTTTCAGGCTGATCAGGAACAGCTGGCAATCGGGGTCGGTTTGAAATCGATTGACCCGTTCGGCGCGATTATTCGTTTTCCCATCAAGGTACTCGTATCGCCAATTGCGAGCATCGAGGTCTTGTTGGACGAGTTGCAATAACGAGGTGAATTGCGAAAACACCAGTGCTTTGCGACCTTCGCTAAGCAGTTCTTCGAGACGTTCGAGCAGCTCGTCGACTTTCGAACCACGGACTTTCGATTTGGGGTCAACAAGTCGCGGGTCGCAGGCAGCTTGACGCAACCGCATCAGTGCAGCAAGCACATGGATCTTGGCTTGATTGATGCCGACCTCTTCGACTTTTTTACTGAGCATCAATCGATAGTGATTCAGTAGATCGCTGTAAAGCTTCTTGTGCTTGGTGCTCATCTCGCAGGAGAGCGTCTGCTCGATTTTCTCTGGGAGCTCGGTTAGGACTTCTGACTTTGTGCGACGCAAAATAAACGGACGCAGGGATTTGCTGATCAGTTCGACGGATTTGCGCTGTGTTTCGTCCTGCATATTTGGCACCAGACGCGTCGTCGAACTCGCTCCCAGCAAACCCGGATTCAAGAAATCAAACAGCGACCAGAGGTCACCGAGATGGTTTTCGACAGGCGTTCCGGTCATCGCCAATCGGTGTTCGGCACGAATCAAACGTGACGCTTTGGCGACTTGGCTCTTAGGGTTCTTGATCGCTTGAGCTTCATCCAGGATCGCGTAGTCGAACTGGATCGGGGCCAACAAACTTGCGTCGATCCGCATCGTCGCGTACGTGGTCAACAACACATCGATCGAGTCGGGATTTTCTGTGAACTCTTTCCAGTCTTCTTTGCGTTGTGGTCCGGTGTGATTGCGAAGGCGAAGTTTCGGCGCGAACTTCTGTGCCTCTTCGATCCAGTTAAAGATCAAACTCTTTGGAACGACAACAATGGAAGGGTGCCGGGTCTGGCCTTTTTTGACGCGGCGTTTGCGACGTGACTCCAACATCGCGAGGACTTGGATGGTTTTGCCCAATCCCATGTCGTCAGCCAAACAGCCACCGCATCCGATCTGCTGCAAAAACTTCAGCCAACCGAGTCCGAGGCGTTGGTATTCACGCAGCTTTCCATCAAAGGACTTGATCGCGTCGGCCGGTTTGATGCCTTGGAACGATTTCAGTTGCTTGACGAATTTGGTGAAGTCGTGGTCAGAGCGGACGTCAGCGACTTCTTCCAACATCAGGTCCAACAACAAGCCTTGAGACCGATGGAAACGCAAGGTGTTGTCGACTTGTTTTGCGCTCGACTGGATTTCGCCAAAACGGGTTAACCATTCGCGAGGCAGCATGCCCATGGTGCCGTCGTCGAGCAGCACCGTTTCGCTGCCCTCACGCAGCGCTTTTAGCAATTCTGGTAGCGCCACCGATTGGTCGTTGAAGCTGATTTCGACATCGAGATCAAACCAATCGACATCACTGGTGACATTGACGTCAAAGCTCGAAGCGGCCCTCAGCGGAGCTCCGTTAGCGGTGACTTCCCATCCGGAATTCTGCATCGATTCGACCAACTCGACAAAGTGTTCCGGCGCGAGTGTGATCGTTGACTCGTAGCTATTGCGTGTCAGTCTCAGATGACTGAAGTCGATGGTTGAGAGTTGCTCTTTTTCAGATTCCAAATCGCGGCGATAAATTTGTTTGCTTTCAGGTTCATACCACCACTTTTTCTCCGAATCAAAACGTATGGATCGATTCGGATAGCTCGCCGCGAGCGAGACTTCGTATTGGTTTTCGCGGTGCCGAAGCTGTTTGAGTGTGCATGACGGTTTGGGGGCTTCGGTGACAAACTCGATTTGCAGCTCAGGGGCAAGCTGTAAATCGACTTTGGCGTAATCACGAGACACCAGTGTGAGCAGTTCATCCAGGTTTTTGCGAGGCACGGTGATTTCGTCATGGACCGCCCAGCCACGAAGTAAGTCCAGGCAGTCTGGGTCGATCAAAATCATGCACGTGCGAATCCCTTCGATCGAATCTTTAGGTGAAGGCTGCCACGTGTCGACATCATTGTCTTGTTTCAGGTCAATTCCAGGTTTCATCGGTTCCGCGGTCGAACCATCCATGCTGTCGCTATTCGAGTCGTCGCTTAGCTTGGTTGGTTCGGCTGGGAGTTGCACTATCGCACAGCCGACTTGGGACCCCCAGATCACGTGCCGATGGGAGAACGAACCGAGATCGGGAATCGTGATGCTTGGTGCGACAAACAGCTTAGACGAATCGTTGGGGTCACACCGAACGGCGAAGGAGACGACCGATTGGCGGTCGACGGAGATCAAATCTACTTTGGACGCATCTTCGAATGACGATTGCGAGGTACCAAGTTTCCAGGCCAGTCGCCCCGTGTCGTACAACGCTTGTAGCGATTGGGCCAAACGCTGGTCAGAGACTGCGTATTCGCAATAGCTGGGAGTGCTATAGAGATACGTTCGTGGCGATTGGTCGGTACGAACGGCGCTCAGCAGCGAGAAGACGCGGCGTTCGTTGGGATCATCGATCGCTTTGGATTGATCGAGGGTGTAGCTCACGCCGGTGGGACGCCCCCAGGAACCATCTTTTTTCCTGCGACTGTCCATCGTCGTCAGGATCATCGAGTTGCGGTTCAGAGGATGGGTGATCGGCAAGACGAACCACGTTTGCGACTTTCGAAACGACTCAGGGATTAGGTCAGACGGTACTCCCAGCGAGGGCTTTGGGGTGAGCAAACTTTTCGGGCTGCAACGAAGCAACTCGTTCCGCCATGAATCTTGTCCCAGGCGAACGGCTTTTCGCGAGAACTCGTCGGTCAGATGGGGCGAGTTGCTCGAGGTTCTGACGATCGGTAACGGTTTTCCGGCTTCAAAGTAAGACGGTTCGATCACGGCGATTTCTAAATCGACTGGATCGATGTTGGGAAGCGTTGGGTGATCGAAGTGGGAATCAAAAGCCGTGAGTGCCGCCCAGACATGATCACAGTTGTATCCATTTCGAAAGCGATCGCAGGTGCAAAAGATACCCAGGTAGTTGGCTTCGAGATCGACGAAGTCCAGCATCACTTTGATGGGGACGCGTCCAGGGGCACTGATTTGGATGTGTAGACCGTCCGTTCCGACATCGACCACTTTGATTTGATCAAGCATCGTTGTGGAAGAACCGTCGCGTCGGTCATCGGTACCGAACTGCGATCGTACGACATCAGTAAACTGCATGGCAAAGAGACAATGTCGGAAAGGAGGGCCCTGGCAAAAATCGCCTAGAGGCACAGCGGCATGATTGCCTCGGCGATGCCCACAGTTTGGCAAAAGGACCACAAATCCGACAAGTCACCAACGCAAAAGCCGAGAACCCCCGCTAGGAGGTTCACGGCTCTGGTATCGATTGGTCGCTTCGCCGATCCGAACGGTGCGGCGACGATGGACCTTGTGCGACTAGACTCGGGCGGCTTGCGCTTCCAGCTCGAGTGCCAGGGCGGCTTCTTCGGCGATTTGGGCTGCGGTGCGGCGGCGGCGTTTGCGTGGTTTCGCGTTCATCCACTCCTTCGTCAACACCTCGAAGACCTCGGGGGTTTCATAGCGGACGATGTTCTTGCCTTCCGGCATCGGGCCGATCAGGCCACGGAACACGGGCATCCCACGCAACGCAAGATCGGTGCTGCAATCGTCAATCCCGATCTGCTGGTGCGAGACCATTAGCGGATCGATCGATGGGTAATCGGAAATCATCAACGACCCGTCTCGTGAACGTGTCACGACACGGAAGGTGTCTTTCTTGGCCATGGTGCCTCCAAATAAGGAAGTGGCGCTGGAGAGTCTGAGAGGGTTGCGCTCACACCAAACGCCCTCGGGAGTTCACGACCGTTCGTCCGTCAAAGGAGGAGGATGACGAAACAGGTCGCGGGGTCGCGGTAGTCATCACGTGCCGAGCAACGACGTCTGCCCACTGGCTTGACAAGGGGTGTCTTGAACAAGGTCAGCTTAAGGATCAGGACGGCAGACGTCGGTGCTCTAAAGCAACGTGATTCCAACCGACGTTGGGAGGGAGAGGCGTCAGTTGAGCATCGATTCGAGGGTTAATCGAACACCTGTCATATCGACGAACTGGAAACGTCCATGCACGAATCCTCGATGATTGTTACCGCCTTTGTCTCGATCAGGCGACACACCAGGATTCACGCTCTCATTGAGATCGAAAGGTGCAACGCGGTTTACAGTCCCAAGACGCACCGCGCCGTCGACCGTTGTTTTCGACTCGCTCGCTACAGACCGCACAATGCATCCTGTTTTGACCACGAGTTAAGAACTCCGATCCATCACAACTCTACAACGTGATTCTTCACCCCGCTCAAGAAACCGTCCTGCAGTCAGACGGTCCGCCAGCGACCCTTCCATGATGATTCGTATCAAACACATCGCATCCATGATCAATGCGACTGCTAGTTTCAGTACGATCGGCGCAGGCGAAACAAGACGACCTCAACCAGATCACTATCGTTTGTTCCCGGTTTCAATCGGGGAAGCGGAATCAGCAGAAAGGCTCGCGATCACTTGGCCTAGCAATGTGCCGCGACTTGGTAAGTGTGTTTCTACCTGTCGCGTGAGCGGTAGCGTGACCGAACCGTCCAGGCGAATTGTGGTGCCAGCCAAATCGATGCCCGGTTGTCCCGCAGGAAGGTATGCGTCCGCGGCGTCGGGACCGAAATCGATTCCGCCGATTTGAAGTTTGACTGGAGGTCGTGCCGAGAAATCGGCTCGGCGGGGAGAACCGACTTGAATGTGCGCGGCAAGGTCGGTGCTGTATCGGTCGAGTGAGTGATTGGTGGTCCATCGCATCACTGAGGACAAGTTTTCGTCTGAAGATAGTCGGATCGCGACCGCCCGACGCATTCTGCGGTCGTCCAGGGGGGCGTTTAGTTTCGCAATCAGCCGAGACAAAAGATCTGCCGCGATCGTTTCTTCACTTTCGGCGAACGCGTTGCTTGCCACAATGATGCCGACGTAGTCACGCAATAACCAATCCGCTGGCTCGGAAAGACGTGACAGGTACAACGAGTCGATTTGGCGAGAGCGCACGACGGTCGCTTTCAATCGATCGAGCTGCTTGTTGAGCCGGGGGAAAGTCTCATCCGGATCGCCGAGGACCCAGATCGATTTGGCGTGTCGGTAAACGTCACCGAGTGTTGCGGTTACATTCCCGTCTCGACCAATCGTGTTTGCAAAGGCGCGTTCGCTTGGATCGCGTTCCGCTGATGAAAGTCGAATGCGTGACTGGACCAGCCAATCGACCAAGCGTTTGGATTCTTCGATCGTCGGTTGGTTGACCGAAAGAATCGGCACAGCGGGCAGTTTCAACCTCCTGAGAAAATCATCGACCACAAGTGATTGATCATCGATCAGTCGATCGTGCAGGCGAGCGACGGTGCCGTGTTTGAATGAGGCCAGTTCGGCGGAGGCTCGTTCACATTCCGCGATCTGTGCCCAATCACCGTTGCCGCCCCAAGGTAGGTCATCGCAGCCAAGCGGGCAAAAAGGGCAAACGTAGGTGAACGCCACAGAATAGAACCTCAGGGAATCGAAGAAAGCTGGCGAGATGATCTCGCCGTGGCGATTCTACCATGATGGTGGCAGGGCGTCTTTCGCGTGCCCCGATATGACGGGGCAGTCGCCCCGTCACCAATCACAATGGAGTGACTAAGCCTTGGGCTCTTTGCGAAGGTCCAACCATTCGGTGTGGAACGTCCCTTCCTTATCGGTGCGTTGATAAGTGTGTGCACCGAAGTAATCACGTTGGGCTTGCAGCAAGTTGGCGGGCAAGCGAGCCAAGCGGTACCCATCGTAGTAGCACAACGCGGTGCTGAACGCGGGAACGGGGATGCCCATGACCGACGCCAACGCAACGACTTTGCGCCATTTCTCTTGGCAGTTCTCGACAGCGTCTTCGAAGTACTTGTCGAGCAGCAGGTTTTCCAAGTTTGGCTCGTTATCGAACGCTTCCTTGATGCGATCGAGGAACTGAGCACGGATGATGCAGCCGCCACGCCACAGCAACGCAGCCGCACCGTAGTCGAGACCCCAGCCGTGTTCTGCGGATGCGGCTTGCAATTGCACGAAACCTTGAGCGTAAGAAACGATCTTGGAAGCGTAGAGTGCTTGGCGAACAGCCTCGATGAATTCGGCTTTGTTGCCGATCAGTGCTTTGGCGACCGCTTGAAGTTCGGGGTTCGACGATTCGGAGGGGCCGTTCAATTTTTCGCTGGCGCGGACACGAGCTTCCTTTTGCGCGGACAGTCCACGAGCGAAGACAGCGGTGGTGACCAGGGTGCTGGGGACGCCGAGGTCCAAAGCAAGTTGGCTCATCCACTTCCCGGTGCCCTTGGCGCCAGCGACGTCCAGGATTTTGTCGACCAAGAAATCGCTGCCGCCTTGGTCGTCTTTGACGCTGAAAATGTCGCGGGTGATTTCGATCAGGTAGCTTTGCAGTTCGCCTTCGTTCCAGGATTCGAAGACGTCGTAAAGTTCCTCGTTGGTCAATCCGCCGAGTTCGTGAAGCAATTGGTATGCTTCACAGATCAGCTGCATGTCGCCGTATTCGATGCCGTTGTGCACCATTTTGACGTAGTTGCCGGCGCCACCGCTGCCGAGCCACTCGCAGCAGGGAATGTCGTTGTTCGGGCCGACTTTGGCGGCGATCGACTGAAACATTTCTTTGATGTGCGGCCAGGCGTCAGCACTACCACCCGGCATCAAGCTCGGGCCTTTCAGTGCGCCTTCTTCGCCACCACTGACGCCACAGCCGACGTACAACAAACCGGCTTCTTCGACCTGCTTGACGCGGCGCTCGGTGTGCTCAAAGTATTCGTTTCCACCGTCGATGATGATGTCGCCCGGTTCGCAGAACGGCAGCAATTGTTCGATGATTGCGTCAACGGCGGGACCTGCTTTGACCAGCATCATCAATTTGCGAGGGCGTTTGACGGATTTGACAAACTCCTCGATCGAGTGGGTGCCGACGAAGTTTTTGCCAGCCGCACGACCGTTGATCAGCTCGTCTACCTTGCTGGTGGTTCGGTTGTACACAGCGACCTTGTATCCACGACTCTCGACGTTGAGGGCCAGATTCTCGCCCATAACTGCCAAGCCAATTAATCCAAAATCGCAATCGCCGCTCATTTTTGTGCTCTTCAGGCATTGAGGTGTGAAGTGTTTGTAGGTTGGAGATTCTACGGCGTGGTAAAAAAACCGAAAGCCGGGGACTCGGTCACTAGTGGAGAGCTACACTTAAATTAGGTGCGGTACGGGGTTTGCATGTGTGCAAATCTGCCGATCCGTTGCGATCGCACCCCGTCTCCGGTTTCACCGACTGCCCCCACAGCGGCAAAAAACTCGCTCGACCCCGATTTCCCGCAGGCTTTCGCGCGCATTCTGGGCCGATTTTGGCTTGTTTCTTGCTCGGAGGCAGGTGACTAATTACTGTCACACTCCTGTATCTCATCCTTCCGACGCTCCGAATCTTCTGGTCGCGACCTTGAAATTGGTTTTCCCGATGAATCGTCCTTTCCGCGCCATTCCCATCGCCTTGGCCGTTTTGTTGCTTTCGTTCCCTTCGGCCTTGATGGCACAGGACAACGGTGGCGGCACCACCTTTGATTTTGGCCAGCCCATCGCGGGTGTCGACATCGATGCCAAGGGCGTCTTGAAAGTCCGAACCTTTGATCCTCGCGTCGCGCGTCAGCGTTTGATGGCAGCCCGCCAGCAACGCGACAATGACTTGATGCGAACCAGCGAGTTGCGAAAGGTTTCGTTGCAGCGATTGGAAAAAGTGGCTCAAGAACAGCTTGCCACCAAAGGCGAGTTGAGTGACGACCTGAAAGCGCTCGCGGGACTGACCAGTGTTCAGTACGTGTTCTACTATCCCGAAACCCAAGACATCGTGTTGGCGGGACCTGCCGAAGGTTTTGTCGCCGATCCGACCGAGCGATTTGTCGGAATCGACAGTGGCAAGCCAACAGTGTTGCTCGAAGATCTCGTGACCGCTTTGCGTGCATTCGCCCCCAGCGGACAACCGACGGGTGTCATTAGTGTGTCGATCGACCCGACCGCCGAAGGCCTGCAGCGAATGCAGCAGTTCCTCGCTTCGGTCCGCGGCCGTGTTCGTCCAAGCGACGCACAGCAACTGGCTCAAGGACTGAAAAATAACCTTGGATTGCAGACTGTTTCGATCAATGGCATCCCGAACGACACTCACTTCGCACGCGTGTTGGTCGAGGCGGATTACCGCATGAAGTTGATCGGTATCGGTCTGGAGCGTTTGCCGGTCCCCGTGAAAAGCTATGTTGATCGGGCTAATCCAGCCACCGTCGCTGCCAATGCCATGGAACGTTGGTACTTCCAGCCTCGCTATGACGGAATCTCGGTCAGCGAAGACGGTTTGGCGATGAAAATTAACGAGCGTGGCGTTCAGTTGGTCGGCGAGAACGAACGCGTTGCTGGCGGCAACCGCACGATCACCAAGCGAGTCAACAAAGCCAGCCAAGCCTTCTGTGAAGACTTCACCGAGAAATTCCCGCTGATCGCCGAACGCGTTCGAATCTATGCAGAACTCCGTCAGCTGATGGACATCTCGATCGCCGCCGCCTACATCCAAGAACAAGATTTCTACGGCCAATCCGGCTGGGCAATGCCCGCGTTGGGTAGCGAAGACACGGTTGCGGTTCAGACCTACACCGCACCAGAGCAAGTCGAAACGGCTGTCAACGCGATTTGGCGTGGCAACACGCTGATGACCCCACTCGGTGGCGGCGTCCAAATGCAGCCTCGTAAAGCGTTGACCTCGGAAAACTTGGTCGTTGACCACGAAGGCAAGAATGATGCGATCAAGCAATCCGCCGGGCCTGCTGATTTGGCAGATGGCCAGTGGTGGTGGGACTGATTCGCTTTTTCACCTCGAGAGCTCTAGACTGGTCAACGAAGGTTACCCTTGGTTGGCCAGTTTTTTTATGGATCGGAAGACATCCGCTACGCCCGAATCAGCCGCGATCGCCTCGTCCGGCACGGCTCCGCGAAAGCCTGCTCGTTTACCGATGTTGGTCGTCTATGACCAGACACAGGATTGTCCTTATCGAGATGGGTTAACCGCGCGAATGCCGCTGGAGCATCCGGTGACGCGCATTCGCCCAAACGATTTGGACGAGCTGTTGGCGTTTGGGTACCGTCGCACAGGGCCATTTTTCTATCGAACCAGCTGCCCGACCTGTGACGCTTGTATTCCCGTTCGCGTGAACGTGAACGAGTTTCGGCCGTCCGCGTCGATGCGACGCATTCTTAATCGAAGCGATAAAGAGCTGGACGTTTCCTGGGGGCAACCGTTGTTGAATGAAGAGCGGCTAACGCTTTTTAATCGACATCGTCTCGAACGCGGCCTGACCGAACGCGGGCCCAGCACGCTGGCCGACTACCACGAATTTTTAGTCTCCACGAGTGTTGAGACATGGGAGATCGCTTTTCGACGTGAAGGCGAATTGATCGGTATCGCGATCACCGATGTTGCCACCGATTCTCTCAACGCGGTGTACACCTACTTTGATCCAGATCACGCCAGATATTCGATCGGGACCTTGGCGATCTTGTCTCAATTTCGCCGGGCTCTCGAAACGCGGCGTCGATACGTCTACTTGGGGCTGTATGTCGCCGACAATTCACATTTGAATTACAAGGATCGCTTCGTCCCGCAGGAACGAAGGCTGGACGGAGAGTGGGTTCGGATTGAGGCAAAGTGATACAGCTTGTGCCGCAGTATTTTGCAACACTCGGTGCCGCGCCGAATTGGTGAAGCGATAAAATCGGTTTGGCACAAAATTTTCTACTTCTCTCTCGTCCGCCACACCACCTTTCTTTTGGAGACACCGTCCGATGAGACAAGTCCGATCATGGAGTTTTGGCGTCCCGGTGTTCCTTTGCGTATCCGTCGCACTCGTAAGCGTTTTGGGAAGCAATGCACTTGTGAGCAGTGTTGCAGCTCAGGGCTTACAGAATGTAGACCGACGGACGCAGCAGGCGATCGAGACAGGTGAATTCGCCGTGGCCAAGTCGACGGTGTTGAAAACTGTTTCCGGCACTAGCGCACGTGATTCGTTGCTTGGGCAGGTTGCCGCGCGTCAGGCATCGATTGGTGAGACGTCGGCCGCATCGCAGACGTTGCGTGGTGTTGCATCGGCTGACGTAAGGCAAAGCGTCGTCGATCAGGCCGGGCATGCCCGCGGCGGTAGCTCCATGGCTGACTTCACCACATTGATGCAATTGATCGAAACCACGGTGGTGCCTGATACATGGGAGGCACTTGGCGGAAACAGCACCATGGCGCCTTATCCCCAGGGTGTGTTCGTCGATCCCAATGGGACGTTGGTCGAATCGCCGGTGGAGTCCACAGATGCTTTTGCGGGCACTTGGGGAGACCTGAAAACGTTGCTGGCGTCATCGGATACTGGCGTTCAGCGTGACTGGCGTTTGCCATCGGGGATGCGTTGTGTTTCGTTGCGAAGATTGCGAGACACAGTTTTGCAGCGACGATTGCTCGGCCAGGATCTCGGCGATGCGATTGTGAATATGGCTGGCCTTTCCAATGTCCAGTATGTCGTGTTGACCGAGGACGACGTTTTGCTTGCGGCATCGGTTGGCGGAATCGAGCAGAACGAGGGCTGGTTTGTTGATCGGCGAACTGGTCGCACACCACTGCGATACGATTTCTTGGCTCGCAGCTTTGCTGCCGCGATTGGCAACGAACCCTTCGGTTGCACGATCGATCCTACCCCGACCGGGATGGAAAACGCGATGCGTGTGGCAAGTGAAATTCAAACGGGGAAGCGTCCAATCGGGAAGGCCGCGGACGATTTGGCAACTGCATTAGGTATGCAGCGGGTCGAAGTGTTTGGGTCGGCGGCGGACAACGCGGTTGCCTTGCTGATGGTCGAAGCAGATCGCCACATGAAGCAACTTGCGCTCGGCGAGTTTCCGATGCCCGACGGGGCCAAAAACTACCTCGACGCTGTTGACGCGTTGATCGATCAAGGGCCGCCCAGCGATTTGTTGCTGCGTCTTTGGTTTACGAACGAAGCGATGCGAGTCCGTTGTGATCCGGACCAGCATGTTTTTGAACTCAGTGGTACCCCGATCAAGTTAAGCCGTGAAAACCAACGTGCGTTGGCCAATGGAAATCGTGGGGATGTGATTGCCGATCCACGCAGCACCATGTTTGTTGACGACTTCAATCGCAACTGGACGCGAATCCGCGATGCTTATCCAATCTATGGTGCGTTGGAATCGCTTTATCATGCTGCCGCAGCAGCGCAGTTGGTCTGCCGATACGGCACGCAGCATCAAGAGTTGTTTGCCGGAATTGCGAGTGACGAAGATGCGGTCGAATGGCTGCTTCACACGCCAAGGCAAGTAGCGTCGATCGCGACCAAGCACACCGTTCGCAAAGGCTCGCAAAGGCACCACATCATCTTGGCAAGTGGGGCGTCGATATCTCTCCAGCCAATACGATTTCACCCGATGTGATCACGTATGCCTCGTTGACGGACTACCGAACGGCGGCAGATCGAAAACCGCTTGTAATTGATCGCTGGTGGTGGGACGTGCGTTAAAGTTCCGCGTTTTCATCGCATAACTGGTGGGAGCCGATCCCTCCGCATGAACGGCTGATTATGATTGCACCGAATGGTTGTTGTCAGATGCCTTGCGGGGGTGTGGTGTGGGCTCGGATTTTCAGCGTGCTTTTGTAGTCAGTGATTTACATCTTGGCGGCGAAGATGGGTTCCAAATGTTCTCGGCCGGAGAACGCTTCGAGCGTTTTTGCGAGAACATCTCCCGTGACATCTGCTACGAAAATCCGACGCTGCTGCTAATCAACGGCGACTTCGTCGATTTCTTAGCCGAACCTGGCGCACGCTGTTGGAACCCCGCACGTGCAAAGGATTGGTTGCGTGAGCTCTTTGGACGCCAGGCTTTCGAGCCCGTCCTCAACGGGCTTAGGCGTTTCTTATCGTGCGACGGGGCACAGCTAACGATCGTCCTCGGCAACCACGATTTAGAGCTCGCGTTGACCGAGGTGACTGAAACTCTGACGGGGATGTTGGCAAACAACGACCCGCTTCGGAGAAGTCGAATTGAAACCATTTTTGATGGTTGCGGTTACCGGTTTCAAGTTGGAAATGCGAAGGCGTTGGCCGCGCATGGAAACGAAACCGATGGGAATAACTTCACGAGATTCGATGAGCTCCGCCGAATCAACTATGAGCTTCGAATCCACAACGAGTCGGCATTCAGCGACGCATGGTGTCCAAGTGCTGGCGCCGCCTTTGTCGTCGACGCGGTCAACAAGGTCAAACGAAATCTGCCGTTTGTGGATTTGTTGAAGCCCGACGAGGCGGCTGTTTCGGCGATCGTCACGCTTGCCCCGCAATACCTTTCGCTAGCGCAGCAACTCGCCGAGATGAAGGCTGCGAGTATTGTCAACGACTTGCGTCGCCCGGCGTCGGAACTTCGTTTTTTGAGTTCGGGGGCAGATGTTGGGCCGTCGGCAAAGCCCGATCGCTTGGCGATCGAACGTCGTGCGACCGAGTATGTTCGCAATCCGAATTTGTCGCCAGACGATCTGATCTACGGCGACTGGGAAGGCACGTTGGGCGTTGGTGAATGGATCTCACGCCTAAGTAATTCTGCGACAGACTTGGCCAACGAAGGGATTTCGTGGATCGACAAGGCAGGCAACTGGGTTGGTGACCAAGTCGATCAATCCAAACGCAAGTTTCAGCTGCGAGCACTTCGTTCGGCACTGCACCCATACGCTGCAGTCAACAAGCTTGCCCAACTGTCGTCGAGCGATGAAGACCTATTGAAAATGGTCAAAGGGAGTTACGACGTCGTGTTCGCCGGTCACACCCATGCACGACGATTTGCACAGCGTCGTTCACCGACAAGTGGCAAAACGCTCGGTTGGTACATCAACACCGGGACATGGGCGGGATTGATGTCTGTCGATCATGCCACGCTGCAAAATGACGATCGATTCGGCGAGCTATATGACCTGTTGCGTCAGAGAGATCGCAATGCTCTTCAGCAGTCACGCTGGTTTCGAAACGAATGCACGGTCGCTGTGATGCAGACCGGCTATGCGGGCTGCGAACTGAGTTTGAAAGAGGTGGATGAGCAAGGCAACTTGGTTGATCCGGAATTGGCAGGTGAGTCGAACCAGGCCGTCATCGCATAGTGCAATCGCATCGAAGGAACATCATGAAAGGCAAACGAGTCCGCACCGTCGAGTTGCAATTGTTGCGTCATGGACCGCCACACAATCAACTTTTGTCTCCGCTGACGAATTACTTGGCGCTCTGTGGCGACCATCCCAATACCACCTTGAATTTCCCGATCGAACACGAGTCCCTTGTCGTGCAACTTCGGACGCTACGCTATCGCGATAGCGAAGAAACACGTCGTATCCAAATGCACGAGGCAGCCAGTTTGGTCGCAGGAATGTTGGCGGATGTCCCAGGGCTGATTTCCGAATTGGGGTATCGTGACTCGAGCGCCGAAGCGCTGGTGCACTTAAGCATCGCATCGAGTGCGAGCGAGCTTTCACTGGTGCCTTTCGAGTTGTCCAATGCGCCCCCAGGCTTTCCCGGATCGGGCGGTCCGCTCAGTCTGCAAACTGAATTTCCAGTGTGCATCACCCGGCGCAGTCGCAACGTTCGCTGCGAAATGTTCAAGTGGGACGCCAAACCGCGTGTGCTGATGATCGCGTCTGAGGCTGGCGGAAGTGTCCCTTTGGAGTCTCACTATGCGCTGCTCAGGCGATTGCTTGAACCTTGGATTGCGTATGATTTCACCACCGGCAATGTCAACGACGAGGCGCCTCCGATCGACTTCAACCGTGAGTCGCTCGATGAGTACCTTGTGCTGTTGGCGGACGCATCGGTGAAAGAGATCAATGATACGATCCGTGACGCGATTGATCAGAATCGTGCGTTTACACACATTCATGTATTGGCCCACGGATGTCGATTGCCGTTTCAGTCGGAAAGCTTCGGCGTCGCGTTGAAGAACCCGTCATCCGGTGAGCACGACCCAGTCGACGGCAAGCGTCTGGGGCTATTGCTGAGTGGCAAGCTGATTGACGACCCAAGGATGGGCGTCAATAACAAGAACGTTCGTCCTTTGTCAGTGACGTTGGCCGTGTGTGATTCGGGCAACAAAGGGATCGATGTCGCAAAGCCTGGGGCAAGTGTCGCGTTTCATGTCCACGAAGCCGGTATCCCGTTGGTGATCGGGTCTCAGTTTCCGTTGACCAAAAGCGGATCGGTTGTGTTTGCGGATAGCATCTATCGTCAACTGCTAAATGGTGCCGATCCGCGGGTGGGGCTTTGGGAGGCACGCAGGGAATTGTTCGCGTTAAGTGCCGAACGCGGTGATGCCGTTGGAAGACACGACTGGGCTTCGATCATTGCTTTCGCCGCGTTCCCTCACAATATCGAAATCCAGGCCAAGCAACTGGAATGTGATCAGATAAAACGCCGCATGGCGGTCAAGCTGAAATCGGGTGATGGCGCGATTGGTGAGCAGAAGATCGGCAGTTCGTCCAACCAATCCGAAACGATTATTCCGCCGCACTTCGATAAGTTGGCATGCGAAGTTGCCGATGAGGTCAAGCAATTTGATCGCTTCGTGGACGCGAACAAGCGTTCGAAAACGTACGTCGAAATGCTTGGGATTTCGGCAAGTGCAAACAAGCGGGCTGCGGAGCTGTTGTGGATCAATCAAAGCAACTCCGAGGACTCACCTGATGACGTATGGATGGAATTCGTCTGGCGCTCGCACTATCGCTACATGTTGATTACTGACTTGGATGCGAACCATTCCTGGGCGTTGGTTCAAACGTTGTTTCTAAAACGCTTCATCAGTTTTTATAGTTCTGACAACGGATACACCGACGACCTTTCGTGGCCGGAAACCGAATTGCTTGGTGGTGAAGACTCATTGTTTCAAACTTGGTTTCAAACGATGTATCTGTGTCGCGAAAAAGAATTGCTGGAATCGCAAACCAATCGACAGAAGATTTGGCATTTGACCGATCTGATTGAGCTTGCATTGCTGCGCACGTTGATTCCAGGTTTCGAAAAGCCTTCCACGGTACGGCTCCAATTGCGTGAGCGGTTTTCGTTGAAGAACGTTGTGAAATGGCTCAAGACAATCGACAGGCTCGATGTACTTGAGCGTGCCAATCACGAACAGGTCAACGCGTCCTACAGTGGCTATCGCCAAATCCTTCGCTACCGACGCTTCGCCGAGATGATGTACTCCGATCCCGATCGAACGGGGTACCGATATAAGCAACGCTCACGTCGAATGACGGGGGAGCCCGGTGGCGGGTACCAAAAACTGATCGCTCGCTATGGCGAGTTTCGTGAGATGTTCGAACGCGTCGAGAGGCACATTCGTGAGCAAATCGAAATTCGCGATGCCTGATCAATAGAGCGTTGAGGTTTAGTGTTCCGTCTCGTAGCGTTTCAAGTCGACGAGCCGGCGATTGTAGGCATCGATGGTTTCTTTGCGGCGGAGCATGCCGAGCAGTTTGCCCGGTTTTTCTGGATCGATCACCGGCAGTTCGTCCAGGTTCAATGAGGTGAACCGTTTCAGAGCGGTATTGAGGTTGTCCTTCGGCGCGACGGCGATGAAGTCACTGATCATGACGTCTTTCGCATTGACCAAGGTCCACAGCGTGTCGTCGTAAAGATAGGCCCGAACATCTTCGTCGCTAAAGATGCCGATCATGTTGTCGTCGGCATCGATCACGGGGAAGTAATGTTGATTGGTGTAGGCCAAGCCATGGACGATGTCATCTAGCGTCATGCCTTCGGAAATCAGGACCAGGTGTTGATCTTTGCGATAGATGTCTTCGACCCGCAGGCCTTCGAGGACATCGACGATGAAATCACCGCGGTGAGCACGTGAGTCCATCCGAGTTGGAACCTGTTTCTCGTACAGGCGGAATCGTCGGCAGGTGAAAAACGTAAGCGTCGAGACCAGCATGGTCGGCAGCAGCAGTCCGTAGTCTCCGGTCAAGGCACGTACCATGATGATGGTCGAGATCGGTGCACGCGCGACGCCTGAAAAGAATCCGGCCATGCCTACGACGGCGAAGGCCTCCGGTTCGCTGACCAAGTCGGGGACGATCGCTTGAAATGTCAGCCCGATCGCTGCCCCGATACAGCCCCCGATCACCATCGATGGACCAAAGATACCGCCTGCCCCTCCCGACGAGATTGTCAGGGCAGCGGTCAGAGCTTTTCCGACGGCGATGGTCAACAGCAGTGGGATGCCCATCTGCGTCGCCGCCGTTACTGCGGTTTGCAATGAGCCGTAGCCGGTGCCCAGCACACCAAGTACTCGAGTGTCGCCGCGAAAAGCGTAGAGCAGACCGATTGCGGTCAGTCCGGCGAGGCCCGCGCCGATCGCCGGTCGAAAGTGTGGCAGGATTGGCAACCGCTCGAACAGGTTCCGTGTACCTCGCAAAACACCGACGTAACCTGTCGCGACGAACGTGAGCACGATCGCCAGCACCGCGTAAGGGAGTAACTCGACCGGAGTGTTGAAGACGTGCTGGAGGTCGTCGCCGAAGAGCGGCACAAAACGCGATTCGGCGGGGAGCGATTGCGTGTAGATGCTGTACGCGATCACCGCAGCGGCAGAAGACGGCAGGATCACGTCTGCTTCTAAGTCCGCGTCGCTATACAGGATTTCGCCCGCGAAGATAGCTCCGGCCAAAGGTGCACGGAAGATCGCTCCGACGCCGGCGCCCATTCCGGCGGCCAAGAGGATTCGTCGTTCTCGGTTGGAAAGATTTAGCTTGTTGCTGAGTGCCGATGCGAAGCCGGCAGAGATTTGAGCGATCGGGCCTTCACGGCCGCCCGATCCGCCGGTACCGAGAGTGATCGCGGACGCGAGTGTTTTGACAAACGGGATGCGAGCTTGGATGCGGCCTTGGCGATTGTGAAACGCATCCAACGCCGCGTCGGTTCCTGCGCCCGCCGCTTCGGGGGCCAGGCTGTAGACCAGCACGCCGCTCGCCAGCCCGCCTGCGGTCATGATCAGCACGATCCACCAGGGCGAAAACGTCGCCGCGGGACCACCCAAGACGCTTTCAAAACGCGAAAACTCGCCCAGTGCTTCGGGGGGAGAGTATCCAGCAATCTGGATCAGCGTCATGCGAATGATCAGCTGACCGAGAACATCAAACGCAATCGCGGCGACCCCAGACGAAACACCAACGACGGTCGCCAAGATGATCCACTTGGCGGACGTTTGGAATCCGAATGCTGAGTTAAGTCGTCGTAGGGTGCGCACCTTGGTTCTTTCGTCGTGCCCGCGCTGGAGGAATTTTCGGTGAATCTACACCGACCGCGGATGCACGCAATGGCAAGCAAACCTTTGACAAGAACTGGCACCCACGCTGGCGGATCAATGTTGTCGAGAAACACCAATACCCGCCCGGTGATCGAGATCCAGTCTATCGCGTCGACTGTGCTATCGCATCGACTTGGGACGCACGACGTCTTTGGCGAGTCCGACGATTTCCATCATCCGGATGATTCGCCATGACATGTCGAACTCCCACCAGCGGTGTCCGTGCGCCGCGGCACGCGGTTCGGCGTGGTGGTTGTTGTGCCAACCTTCACCGTGCGAGAACAACGCGACTAACCAGTTATTGCGGCTGGCGTCACGTGTTTCGTAGTTGCGGTATCCGAACACGTGGGCGATCGAGTTCACGGCCCAGGTGCCGTGCAATACAAACACGGTGCGGACAGCAACGCCCCAAACGAAATAGCTTGCCGCGTAACGCATCGCTTCACTGCCGCCACCGACAAGGTAACCGACCAACGCACCGATCAAAGTCATTGCGATGGCATGTGCGATGTAAACCATGAACCAGCCGCCGCGCCGTTCGAGACGCAGGTAAAACGGGTCACGAAGCAGGTCACGCACATAGCGTTCGTAGTGACTGGTCCGATCAAAGTCACGGTGGCGAATCACGACCCAACCGACATGTCCCCACAAGAAGCTGACCAGCGGCGAGTGCGGATCCTCTTCTTTGTCGCTGTGTTGGTGGTGCATCCGGTGAATCGCAACCCAGCGTGCGGGCGAATCCTGAAGGTTGCACATGCCAAGAATCGCGAACGTATGTTCCAGCCATTTGGGGCAGCTGAAACCACGGTGTGTAAGCAACCGATGGTATCCGATCGTGATGCCGAGCATCCCAAAGAAAAAGTGCCCGCCAATCGCGATCACCAATCCAGACCAGGTGAATAGCTGGGGCACGAATGCCAGCGCCGCGATCAAGTGGACGAGCGAAAGGACAGCGACATATTCCCACATCACCCGCGTTGGGCGAGTCTTTTCGGGAGTTGCTAGTCGGCCGCCGGGCGTTTGTGTTGTTTCTTCAGCGGCAGCGTCCGCCGCCACATCGGATTCGGGGGCAACGGTGACTGGACTCGCTTCGGTGGATGATTCGATCATGTTTCGATGGGTTGCACGAGTGCGTGAACGCGGGGAGGCATCACTGGACGGCATGGTCTCGGCACGATTGAAGGGAGAAGAGGTTGCGAAGGTCGCAAAACCTGGATCGAGTTGTATGCTAATCCAGGATTTGAATGTGAGGCCAATCTTGTGGGGGAGACCGCGTCAGTGTGTCGCGAGACACAAACTGATTCCCACCCGCGACGTGTCTGAGTCGCACTTCAATTGTGCCTAAAACGCACGTTTTGGAACCACTGGGGAAGATCCGCGAATGGCAGAGCAGCCGCGCCGCGGGGGCGTTGGTAGTGCTCGTGTGGCCTGTCTTGAAGGGATTGCTTGGCCGTGTGGCGCTAACCGACGCGGCATGCTATTGGACCCATCAGCCATAAAAAAATCGCCTTCCGCGAACACGAAAGGCGATCGAGAATTTCGGCAACGATCAAGCAGACTACTTCTTTTTCTTTTCGTCTTCGGCTTTCTTGACCTTCTTCTTCTTCTTCAGCGAAACCTTCAGCACGCGTGTCTTCGGCATTCCGAGCACGTCTTCGGATTCGTTGAACTTTTCTTGCCGTTGCAACTGGGCGATCCGCTCCGCACGGGTCAGCACGTTTCGCGTCTTGATCGCCCCGGCACGTACCTTTAGGCTACGATCGAGCGTCATGGTAGGTTTCCTCGGGGAGCAGTTGAATTGGAATAACGTATTTCCGAGGGTGGAAATACCGTCGTGTTCGTCTTTGGAAGGTCGCGAAGGATACGACCTCACGACTGAATCCGCAAGGTTATCGAGTCATTTTGCGGTGATAAAACAGCCGTTTTTGCACCAATCATCGAAATAGTCGCTGATGTGGTGCCGGGGGGTTAGGGTTTTCGCAGGTAACCAGCGCTGGTTTGGAAGTATTTGCGGCGGCGGACGGCCCCCCGATCGGCTTCCGCGGAGGCCGACTGCAGGTCTTCCAGGTTTGCGGCGCAGTACCGGCACCCGATGGTTTGTAGGTGAAAGTCGATGTAGCCCGCCTGGTCGTCGGAAAGGATCCCGAGCAGATGTTGCCCGAGTTCTTCTCGCGATGGGCAGGACAGTCGTTTGCGCTGCCAGATCGCGGCGAGCGTGTGCAGGCCTGCGGATTCACGGCCACTGACTTGGACCAAACGATTGCGAAGGCCCTCGTCGTGACGTAACTGCGATTCCAACTCCGAAGACCGTTCGCTGCACAAGGCTTCGTCAAGGAACGCGGTCAGTTCGGCATCGGAAAAGTCTGGCATGGGGTCTCGTCAGTTTGCGAGCTTGGTTCTACGCGATGTCTCGGGCGAGGCACAGCGTCACGTTTTGGCCACCGAACCCAAAGCTATTGTTGAGTGCGTACGGGATATCGGCCGAACGGGCTTCGTTAGGGACGTAGTCCAAATCGCAAAGCGGGTCGGGGTTTTCGTAATTGATTGTCGGTGGCAGTACGCTGTCACGCATTGCCAGCAGGCAGACAATCATCTCGGTCACTCCCGCGGCGGCGATCAGGTGACCCATCATGCTCTTCGTGCTGCTGACGGGAACCTTGGCAGCGTTGTCGCCAAAAACTTGTTTGCAAGCCAATGTTTCGACTTTGTCGTTGACTTGCGTGCTGGTTCCGTGAGCGTTGACGTAACGGATGTCGGCTGGGGTCAGGCCTGCATCGGCGATCGACATCCGCATGGCTGCGATACCGCCGTGTCCGTCTGGCGGGATGTCGGTGATTCGGTACGCATCGGCTGTGGTACCGTAGCCGGCAATTTCGCCGTAGATCGTCGCGCCACGACGTTTGGCGCTCTCGAGTTCTTCCAAGACGACCATGGCGGAGCCTTCGCCGAGGACGAATCCGTTGCGAAGGCGATCGAACGGGCGACTTGCTTTGGTGGGTTCGTCGTTGCTTTCGCTCAATGCGGTCAGCAAGTTGAATCCAGTCACACCGAAGGGGTGGATCATGCTATGGGTTCCACCGGCCAGCATCACGTCGGCGTCACCGCGACGGATGATTTCGGTGGCTTCGCCGACCGCTTGGCTGCTCGCGGCACAGGCGGTCAAGCAGTTCAGGTTAGGGCCTTGGGCGTTGAACATCGTCGCCAGGTGAGCGGCAGGCATGTTCGGTTCTTGCTCGAGTTCTTTTGCAGGGTCGAGCAGTTCCAAGCCGCGGGCGATGAACTTCGAAGCGTCGAATTCGCCATCGGCGATCGCCGCTGTCATCATCTTGCTGAACGTGTTGAAGTCCTGATTGCCCTCGCCGCTGCCCAGGTAGATCCCAAAGCGGACGGGGTTGTCGATGACTTCCATCACGCCGCTGTCTTTCATCGCCTGTGTCGCAGCACCAATTGCGAACTTGGTGTGGCGTCCCAATTGAGCGGTGCCGCCGAGCGGGTGATCGTCATCGGTCAGCGTCCAGTCTTTGACTTCGGCGCTGATCTTGGTTGGGAAACCGCTGGCGTCGAACAGCGTGGTGTATCCCACACCGCTTTTTCCAGCCTGCAGGCCTTGCCAAACGGTCTGGGCATCATGACCCATCGGGTTGATCATTCCGATGCCAGTGACAACGACGCGACGACGGTCCATAGCGGTGCGACCTAGTGGGAGATGGTTGGGCGACTATGAGAGTTTAGTGAGGAGACGCTGCGAAAGGTGAATCGCGTTGCGGTCAGGGTACTGAGCATGGAAGTGCTGGCGAAGTACGGGGCTGACGAGCCGATCTCCGGTGACGAAAAACGGAATCCGATTGGCCAACGCCGGCGCATCAGCGCCGGACATCGGGGAAGGTCGCAGAGGGCCTTAGTCCTCAGATTCCAATTTTGCGTATTTTGGGAAGCGATTGCCGTCTTTGTCGATGGCTACGACGAAGAACTTCATGATTTGCAGCATCGCCTTGAGGTCGTCGGGATCGTAAAGTGGGCCTTCCACTATCGTCCCGTCCTCAAGGAACGCGAACATCAATTCGATTTCCGCTTGCAACTCCCCATCACAATGGCTGGTGCAGGTCACCGTGCCGCCATTGTCTTGGAGGGCATCCAATTGGACATGGTATTGCAACGTATCGCCGTTAAGTGCTGGGCGAAGGAACTTTGCCTTGCCGACTTTTGCGAGTACGACGCGTTTATCAAATTCGAATGCTTCGGCCACCATGATGCCGCCAAGCTGTGCCATCCCTTCGATAATTAGGGTTGGCGGCAGCATGGGGTATCCGGGGCAGTATTCGTCAACGACCTCAGCATCGAGGCAGACATTCTTGATGCCTGCCGCGTGTGAGCCGCTGACGAATTCCGTAAATCGATCGACCCAAAACCAACGCATTTAGGCGTTCACTTTGGTAGCGACGTAGCGGCACAAATCGCCGACGGTCAGCAGGTTGCCAAAGTTTTGAACTTTGGGGTCTGCTTTGAAGTTATCGAGGTTTGCCCAAGGCATACGACGTTCCAGTTCAGCCAGACCTTCCGCAGTGACGGTGCCGTCTTGGACGTACTGGCTGTTGGTGAGGATGTCTTCGGGAGACAGTTCTTCACGTGGAATATTGATGTCGAAGGCTTTTTCCAACTTGAAAACGATATCCAAGAAGTCGATCGATTCGGCGCCGAGGTCGCCAACCAAGGTGGCTTCTTCGGTAACTTCGTCTTCATCGACACCCAGCGCGTCTTGAAGGGCTTCGTTAACTTTGGCGAAAATGTCTTCTTCGGTCAGTGCCATCTTGATGTTTCCTTGCAGGGAAAGTGGTTTGGAAGTTGTGCTGTGGCAAAGCGAGTGGTGTGGAGCGATTGTCCACAAGGCCTGCCACAGGGATCATTGGGTGGATTGATTTGGCGACACGTTGATCACATTGCGTGGTTCATGCAGCGCCATCGGTTAAAACGTGATCACCGAACAGTTTGGTGAATTGCTTGCGAACACGCTTTTTTACATCTTCGTCTGTACCAACCTCGGGCGGCTCGTTGCTACCCGAGCGCTCGAGAATTAGCCGTGCGGTGACCGTGGTGCGGTCTCCTTTTTGTCCCGTCGCTTTGACAGTGAACACGCCGTCGGCTTCTTTGATTACTTCAGCGGTCACCGTTAATGTCTGGTCCGGCGCCAAAAAATCACCGAATTTGACGTTTCGAGTTTCACGAAGCAACACGATTGGCGTCTGAAAGTCGTCGCCACTGCGGATCATCCAGACCGCAGCCTGGTGCAGGGCTTCGAGCATCATCACGCCCGGCATCACCGGAAACCGCGGGAAATGGTCCTTCAGATACTCCTCATCGCCGCGCAGCGTCCGCTCGGCAACGATCTGTTTGCCGGGAACGAGGGTCAAAATCCGATCGAGTTGGCGATATTTCATAAATGAACGATGCGTGAAACTCTGAGGCCGATCTAGTTGGTGCATTCTTCGGGGTTATCGGCAACCGCAATGACGACCGATTCGACAAAGTCTACGTTTTTGGTCGACACAAAATAATGCTCTGCCCCAACTCGCTCAACCACAGCTTGTCGAAGTCGCTTCGGGCCGTTTGACCTGCTACAATTCTAGGGGGCTTTGATTCTCCGGACGCCATTAAGCCGTCTTTAACGAGGTTCGCCGCCCCAATCCCGCCCCGTATTGCATCGCCCCGCTTGCCGAGGTCCCACCTTCCGATGCGAAATTTCGACGGACGAATTGTGTTTGTGCTGCCGGTAACGACCATTTTGTGGACGCTTGCCAGCAGTTTGGCCTGCGCTTTTGAGCCTGGAACGGTCGAGTTCTTCGAACAAAAAATCCGGCCTGTGCTGATCGAACACTGCTTTGAGTGCCACAGCGAAGACGCCGAGCAGATCGCCGGATCACTGTCCCTGGACTCTGCCGACCAAATGCGAACCGGTGGGGATAGTGGACCCGCCGTGCAGCCCGGTGATGCCGATGCGAGTGTTCTGATCTCGGCACTTCGGTACGAATCGTCTGAAATGCCGCCCGATGGTCAGCTTCCCGATGTGGTCATCCAAGATTTTGTCAGCTGGGTGAATGCGGGCGCAGTCGATCCTCGCCGCGGCGAAGCGATTTCCCGCGAACCGATCGATGACATTGACTTGCAGGAGGGGCGAGAGTTCTGGGCATTCCGGTCGCTTGATGACAGTTTGCTCAATCAAAGCCCTCGCCAATTGGGGCAGGACGCCAGCGAGACGCCGATCGCGGATTTGGTTGATCGTGAAATCAACGCGGGTTTAACAGCCGCTGGCATCTCGCCCAACGGTATCGCGTCGCCAGCGATCCGTTTGCGACGGTTGGCGTTCGACCTGACCGGTTTGCCGCCGGCGGAATCCGTTCGACAGAAATGGCTCGCTTCCCCGGACCAATCGACTTGGCGTGAGATCGTTGACCAGCTAATCGACTCGCGGGCATTCGCGCAGCACTGGGCCCGGCACTGGATGGACGTCGCCCGCTACGCCGACAGCAACGGCAGTGATTTTAATGCGACCTACCATGACGCTTGGCGATATCGCGAGTACTTAATCGACAGCTTCGATCAAGATCGGCCGCTTGATGAAATGATTCGTCAACACGTCGCAGGTGATTTAATGGACGCCGATTCAGATCGGCAGCGCTATGACAACATGGTCGCGACGACGTTTCTGATGCTTGGACCCAAAATGCTAAGTGAGCGTGACAAGCCCAAGCTGATCATGGACGTTGTTGATGACCAGATTGATACGGTCGGTCGCGCATTCTTGGGCCTGACACTTGGATGCGCGCGGTGCCATGATCACAAGTTCGATCCGATTCCGACGGAAGACTACTACGCGTTAGCCGGGATCTTCAAAAGCACGTTGTCGCTGAAGGGCGAATCGCAGCAGTTTGTCAGTGATTTCAATCGCGTCAAACTGCCAACGAGTGCCGAGCACTTGCGGCAAGTCGAGCAATACAACCAGAGCTTGAGGGATTTTGAAGAGCAACTGAAAGACGCCGAAGCTTCGCTGCAACTCGAACTCCGGTCTCAGAACGCTGGCATCTTGGTGGATGATGTCGATGCAAAGAAAACTGGAACATGGGTCGACTCGACCTATTCCAAAGGCTTTGTCGGTAAAGGTTACGTGCACGACAACAACGCCAATAAAGGCGATTGTCAGATCGAGTTCCGTCGCAGGCTTCCGAAGCCAGGCCAGTACAAAGTCCGCTTCGCATTCAATACCGGGAGTAATCGTGCGATCGACATTCCGATCGAGATTGTGACTTCGACCGGAACGCAGCAACTGCGAATCTCGCAGCAAGCGAAGCAGGACACTGCGCCATGGGAAACCTTGGGCACGTTTCTATTCGCAGCCGATCAAGATGCGGTGGTGACGATTCGGAACGAAGGTACTAGCGGCTACGTGATTGCGGACGCGGTCGAATTTATTGCCGAGGATGCGACGGAAAAAACAGAGACTGACGAATCGCAAGCTCGGCTCGTTGCGGCAAAGCAACTTGTGGAATCGATCAATCAACAGATCAAAGACCTCAAAGCCGATCCGCCTCCGTCTTTGCCGGTCGGCATGTGTCCAGAAGATCTTCCTGTGGACGAAATTTCCGATTGTCCGGTTCACATCCGTGGCGAAGTTCGCAATACGGGCGAGGTTGTCCCACGCGGTTTCTTGCAAGTCTGCTGTGATGGTGATGCGAGCATCAAATCGCCCGAGGGCAGCGGTCGCTTGGAGTTGGCAAATTGGCTGACCGACCCAGACAATCCGATTGTCGCGCGTGTGATGGTCAACCGAATTTGGGCAACGGTCTTTGGCGAAGGCATTGTGCGGACGGTCGACAACTTCGGAAGTCGAGGCGAGCGGCCTTCCCATCCAGAATTGCTGGACGCGTTGGCGCTCGAGCTGATGCGTGGCGGCTGGAAATCGAAATCAATGATCCGGCAATTGGTACTGTCCCAAACCTACTCGCGTAGCAGTGACTATGCCGACTCGGCGGCGACTGTTGACCTTGAAAACCGATTGCTGTGGCGGGCCAACCGAAAACGAGTGATGGCGGAATCAATACGTGACACGATGTTGATCGCCGCCGGAGTCTATTCCGATGAAGAACGGACGGAACCGGTCGCCGACAAAGGCGTCTTGGTGACCAAAAACAACGCGACAACCAAAGAGGTCGCGTCAGGGATTGATGAACCGATTCGTACGATTTATCTGCCAGTGATCCGCAGCAACATCGACCCGTTGCTGTCGGCACTTGATATCGCAGATCCAGATTTGTTGGTCGGCAAACGCCCGGTGACCAACGTTCCCGGACAAACACTCGTTTTGCTAAACAGCGACTCCGTGATCGGCTGGGCAGATCGAACCGCAGACCGAATCCTCGCCGACACAAACGATTGGGACCAGATGCTGGTCGAGGCGTATCGTGTTTGCTTGTCGCGTGAACCGAGCGCTGGCGATCTTGAGATGCTTACACACTACTTGGCGAGCGATGGATTGTCAGACGATGTGGAGGAGCAGCGAATTCAGTTGCGAAACGTCATTGCGGCGCTTTTCGCATCGACTGAATTTCGGATGTTGGATTAACAGAGCGGGGGCATCCGTTGCACCACCCCTGCGAAAACGAATCGAATCATAAACCGTGGATCACGAAACGATGAACTCACAGCGGCCACTTAATTTGGATCGGCGATCGCTGCTCGCCCAAGCTTCCTTTGGTCTAGGCGCACTCACTGTTTCGGCGATGACACCGCAGTTCAGTCACGCATCGGCAATCGCCGGACAAGAAGATCAGCATCCGGCGCCGCGGGCAAAACGGGTAATCTTTCTATTCATGCATGGTGGTCCCAGTCATGTCGACACTTTCGATTACAAGCCGGAGCTTGCCAAGTATGACGGCAAAGACTTGCCCTTCGAACTTCCGCCGAATATCAGTGCCAAACCAAAGTTGATGAATGGCCCTTGGAAGTTTGCGAAGCATGGCCAATCCGGTATGTGGGTCAGTGAATTGTTACCACACATGGCTAGCGTTGCCGATTCATTGTGTGTTGTTCGCAGTATGCACACCCGTGGGCAATCACACGGTCAAGCGGTTGGGATGATCAACACTGGGAGCGATAATTTTGTTCGACCGAGCGTCGGTGCTTGGGTCAGCTATGCGCTCGGAAGCGGACATCCAGACTTGCCAGCGCATATCGCAATTGGTCCAGCAACCGCCCACGGCGGACCACGGAACTACGGTGCCGCATTTTTGCCAGCACTCCATCAAGCGACAGCAATCGGAAGCAATGGAAAACCTGGTAGCGCAAAGATTCCTTATCTGACCGGTTCACTGGAAACGGAAACGCTGGACCGCCGTTTCCAATTGCTGCAAGGCCTGAATCAGCAACACCTTCAACGCGGTGGACCTGATCGCGAAATTGAAGGCGCGATTGCTGCAGTTGATTTGGCGAAGCGAATGCGAACGGCGGCGCCGGAGGTGTTTGACCTCGAACGTGAGACCGCGTCCGTTCAAAAGGAATACGGGCTTGGAGAAAAAACGACGGATCAATTCGGACGCAGCTGCTTGCTTGCGCGGCGATTGGCCGAAGCCGGTGTGCGATTCATCACCGTATCCAGCGGACAGGTTTGGGACCAGCACGGCAATCTGAAAGTCGGCCACGAAAAAAATGCTTTGGCGACCGATCGACCAATCACCGCACTGATCAACGACCTGAAGCGTCGCGGACTGTGGGACGACACGCTGATTGTCTGGGGCGGTGAATTCGGCAGGACACCAGTGGTGCAAGGCAGCAACGGACGCGATCACAACCCACAGGGGTTTAGTGTCGTCCTTTCTGGCGGGGGCGTGAAATCAGGATTTGCCTATGGCAACACCGACGAATTCGGCTATTACGCTCGCGAAAACCGTGTCCACATGCACGACCTGCACGCCACGATGTTGCACATCATGGGAGTCGATCACACCAAGTTGACGTACCAATACGCAGGGCGTGATTTCCGATTGACCGATGTGCATGGCCGTGTTGTGACTGATGTGCTTGCCTAGGCGTCAGGCCATCCAGACGTGTTTTTAGAACAGCGTTGAATGTACGTCGTCGACCAAGCCGGTTGACCAGGATTGGTGTTTTTGGTCGGTCGAGTCGGCGAGAATCAATTCTCCTTCGGACGAATTCTTGTTTGACGCATATTCGATTGCCAGGTCATTGATAACACGCAGCGCGTCGCGAACACTGATGATGCCGTCGGCGTTCGTATCGAGTCGCTGGAATCGCGTTAGTAGATCGACCTCCTCGCCTTCACCAGTGTTTGGGACAAGATTCGGAAGGTCATCGACGGCGGTATCGCCATAGCGTGCTAAGAAGTTGATTACACGCAACGCGTCCATTGGTGTGACCGCTCCGCTAGCGTCGGTGTCGCTCGGTCGGATCCCGGCGATTTCAAGTTGCAGGCTACCGAAGCTCACTTCAAAGGGTGAGACTTCGTCGTTTCGCGAGCGGAGCAGCAATTCACGACCGCGGCCTTCGGCAGGATTCAATTGCAAGGTCACGTGTCCGCCAGCGATCGCACGAACGCCAATCCGTACGACAGGCTGTGCGGCATTACCGGGGTGATCGAATTCCAGTTCAACGGCGTAGAGGTCGTCGATCGAGTTGGTGAGGTCTTGTGTAAAGACCGGGTCCCAATCGCCAAGAAACTGAATCTCCCCGGTAAGTTCCAGCTGTGCAGGCGGAATTGGCAAGTCAAAACCAACGGCGAAGACTCCCGCACCGAACGGCCGGACGTCCTTCGCTGTCACTTCGATAAAGAATTCATCACCGGGTTCAAGAGAGTCAACCGCTTGTCCAGTGCCATCGATCGAACGCATGGAAAGCTCCATTGCCGTTTCGACGATTCGCGAATCGAGTCGGACGACGTTGTCATCGAAGTCTGCGGCGTAGCGGTAGAGTTGATCGTTGACGACGAGTTCGGTAATGATCCCAAAACGGCCGCCTAGTGGATTGTCTGCTCCGTTGGAAAGTTCAGCTGGCATCGCGATTTGCACGTAGGGAACCACACGCTCGAAGCTGATCGACTCGGGGAAAATCTCGAGATCTGCGAGGGCAAACTCGATGACTTGGTTTCGCAAGTCAGAGATCTCGGATTGTTCATATCGAATCAAACTGAGCGACACGTTGCCAACAGTTTGGAAGCGAGATTGCTGGACAACATAGGAAAACTCATAGTCGCCGCCGGTGGCCAACAGTTCGTTTGACAGTCTGAGTCGGCCTTGTTCGTTAAGCGTGATTCCTTCGGGGGCGTCGATGAGATCGGTAATCTTGGCCGGAAATGCCGTGCTGGTCGCTGCAAATTCGTCGTTGTCGAGAACGTTCAGATACGGATACTGCCACTCGACGTTGTGCTCGATCACGTCATCGACCGCATGTGGCGGCGCAAGGGAATCACCGAGTGCGATCGCATTCGGTTGATCGAGACCATCCCAGGGGAATTCGAGCATCTGGTCGACTTGGCGCACGATCAGTCGGTCCGAGTTGGTATCCAATTCAGTCGCGCCGCGGAATTCAACTTGATTGCGTTCGGTGAGATCAGCCGAACCGTCAACGTCAAAGACGGACAATCGGTGAGTTCGAATTTGATTCGCCAAATCGGTCCATTCCATCAGCTCTGGTTCGTCGTTGCCCGGAAGGAAGAACGCCGCCGCATCAGCGTTCGAATTCACTTGTCCGGTGACTTGCCCTGAGGAAATGGAATAGAGCGTGACCTGCGTGTTGGCTGAATTGCCAAGACTGCTTTGTGATGCCGAGATTTGTGCGGTGCGACTAATCGCGAGTAGGTCTCGGGTCAAAGCCTGAACCCTTACCGAGTAAATCGGGAAGGTCGCTGGTGGGATGACGCGTCGCTGGATTCGGTTTTCCGTATCGAGGTCGACGGATTGATCCAGGTTAACAATGATCGCATCGTTTTTCGCCGAGTCGATCAAAAGCGAAGTTCCGGCAATCGTGTAATCAAACGCGTTTGTATCAAGCGGGACTTCAAACGCGTCGAACAGGCTAGGCGATTCCGCAGAAAAGTCGACGAGTGTTACTTGCACGTCGGTTGCGAATTGGTTTGCAGTCGTTGCTTGCGAGGTCGCGCCTGCTGGCTGGCTTGTGGAAACAAGCGTTGCCGTGTCGCCATCAGCCGCGAATTGGATTCGGTATTCTGCCGCCGCTTGAACATCGAAGCCGCCTTGTTCCGTGAGGCCCTCGTCGCTGAGTTTGTAGTGAGTGAGACGCCGCGCGAAGGGCGAGGCTTGGCTGAACGTGGCCGTCGGTTCCAGAATCAAGAGATCGTCGCCGCGAATCGCTCCATCGGTCAACGGTCCGTCGGTTTCACCACTGGTGATCTTGGTGAGTTCTGTTTTGGCGAGGTCGTAGACAGAGATTCGATGCCCTACATTCGGAACAATCTCGCCTCCAGATGTTGCGTCGTCATCACTGGTGATTTGGAACTTGGTCGAAATAAATAGTCGATCTGAATCGACAACGACTGATTGCAACTCGCCTTCGAGTGACCTGCGAGACCGATCAAGCAATTGTTCGCGATTGACGGACAGAACATAGGTTTCCGGCTCGATCGAAGATCCGGCAGCGCCCCGGTCATTGGTGCCGATAATGACGAGTTCGTTTTCGGTCCAGATCAAACGCTCGGGGAAAAAGTCAAACTCAATCGTGCCGCTGCTTTGCAATTCTCCATTGCCATCTCGTTGGTACAGATAAGCAGTCGCAAGTGGTCCGGACGGCAACGACGCGCCAGGAATGCCATTGCCGTAGTACGACGGGCTCATCCGGATCGCGACCAACTGTCCGGAGTCTTCTTCAACCCAGTCGCTGGCAATGGTCGACCGTGACAAACTCGCGTCCGCCAAACGAGTACCTTCGCCCTCGGCAAAGGTTGACGCGACGGCGAGTTGAACGGTGTCGCAGACGTCACCAGCGAGCAATTGCCGAGTTTCCAGTGTCTCGCGTTTCAGCAGACGAGGTTTCATCGAATTTCCGGGCAGGACTGATTTTCCAGGCAAGACATAAGCGCACGTCGCTGTGGCGTAAGAGACGCAACAACGTTGTGTGGGGATCCTTTTTTGAGTCTTACGACCGGTGGAGGGTTCCCTCTGAAGGTGCCAGTTTAATCAACTTTGGCTCGAATGAATCCCGGAAATTACACGCGGATCTAGCGTTCGAGCCCGACCACAACGGTGGGCGGTTCGTGCGTGTCGTCTTCCCTTGCAGCAAGCTTGACCAGTTCGTCACCTTGACTTCCGGTCAGGATCAATGTGACCGTCTTTTGTTTGCATTTGGCCAGAAAACTTGCGAGTTCCGCCGACGAGATCACAAGTTCACGTGTCTTCGGATCTAGGGTGACTTCGCCTAGTTTGGGCAGTTTCTCAAGTCCAGCCGACGAAAGGGAGTTGCTCCACACCAACTTGTCTTCTGGCCAAAGGTCACTGATCGGGTCGTCTAACCCATAAAGCTGTACGGTGGCGTTTTGTTGAACCGGCTCGGTCAACTGAACTCTCAGCGCCGCTTTCTTGACCGGGGCAGAGTCGCCACCGCGATTTTGCGGCTGGCGATTGTTCGATGGGTTACCGATCAATTCGAGCGGGAATCGAAGGTAGACGTGTTGAATCTGTCGGTTGTTTCGAGTCTGTACGACCAAGCTGGAACTGCTGCCGAGCGGATCGTTCGCGCTGCCACTTCGTCGGACCGTTGCATCGCTTCCAAGCTCTGAAGAAGTGGTCAGTGTGACGATCCGAAGCTGCGAATCATCGACTTTTTGCGGCGTCGTGGCGGTCGCGGTGGCTTCGGTGGGACGAGGCGGCGACTGGGGTGGATTCAGCGCAGGCGTTGTGTTGGGTGTTTTGGGCGGGGAAGTGACTGGCGCGGGTGTGTTCGACCGGACATTAAGGATGACGCGGTCCACAATTGCCATGTCGCGAACGCGATTGAGGTTCGAAAGTCCGATTTGGATAAACGGTCGCTGGTCGACCACAGACGGATCCACGGTGAATTCATAGCGGAGCCGTTTGGGCTGCTTGGCCGACCATGCGTTGCCGAGGTTGACGCGGTCGATTTGGAACTTGGTGTCGACACCCCGATCGTTTCGAAAACCAATCGCCACAAAGAAATCGGAAACCCCTTTGCCCTCACCACCAACGTTCAGTCCCAGACGAAGAATGTCGCCACGTTTGACGTTGTAGTTCAGTGGATCGCTCGTGAGCACGACTTCGCTTTGTTTGCCGGCGAACGCATAGAAGTCCCCGTCGATCTCGCGAGGGCTGAGGGACCGGTTCCAGCCTCCTGATTCTCCAAGCAGTTGTGCCGTCCAGTTCGGAATGCGGAATAAGCCGCTGCCATTGCCGTCTTCAAACGACCCGTTGGCTTTCTTGTCATTCACCAACGCTGTAAATGCTTTGCCACCAAGATTGTCTGGTTCGGTGGTGGGAATGCTAGGCAACGATGAAAACATTGCGAACGTTTGGGCGGACCGATTGGGGCTATTTCGCGGTCGGTTTACCGGTTCGCTCGGTGCGGGTTGGGGTGAGCTATTGTCGTCATTCGTTTGTGCGGCATCGGCGTTGCGACTTGGGATTGTCGTCACGTCTTGCTGACGCGCGATTGCGTTCGAGGCGCTGAAGTAGACGACAGCCGGAATCATTGCCAGCAACAACACTGCAACGATGGCAACACCGATAATGATCAGTTTCGAAGTACTGATCGAAGAGCTGGCCGCTGCCTTGGACAACGGTTTGGATGTCTGTCCCGAGAGGCCGGATGCCGTTGGGCCAGCTGCTGGGGCGACCGTCGGTGATGCGGAGGCAAACACATCAGGGGTCGAAGCTGCTTGCGGTGTTGGCTGGGGAATTGTTGCGGCCGGAAGATTGTCGGGCAACGCTTCGAAAGGATTGGGAGCGGATTCCGCGAATGGGTCTTCGTCGACCGTTTTTTTGCCGACGGCTTGCTCGAGTCCTGCTTGAAGCTGGCTGATCGCGAGGGCCATTTCCGACTTGGACTCGCATTCCTTTTCGACATCGTCCAAGCAGGCTTCGAATTCGGCAGCACTGTCGTATCGCTTGCGAGGTTCCTTCGCCATCAGTTTGGCAATAAGGTCTGCGAGCGGCTGCGGGATCTTTTCGTTGCGTTCACGAACTGGCACGGGGTGGTGGACCAAGATCGCGATCAGCTGTTCGGCAACCGATTTGCTTTTCAGCGGCAAGGTGCCGGTGGCCAATTCGTAGAGTACCACGCCGGTCGAATACAAATCGCTGCGGTCATCGAGCGGTTCACTGCGTGCTTGTTCAGGCGACAGATAGCCAGGCGTTCCGACCACTGCGCCACGGCCTGAGAGTTGGTCCACCGGTGTCTGTGCGAGGGCCAATCCGAAGTCGAGGATTTTGATGCGATTTGTCTGGGTGTCCAGCCAGATGTTTGCCGGTTTGATGTCGCGGTGAATGATCCCGCGTTGATGAGCGGCGGCCAACCCTCGTGCCATATCGCGGGCGAAGCTGATAATGGTCCGAAAATCTGGTTCGCCGTGTGTTTCGCGATAGTCTTCCAGTGTGTTGCCCTGGAGTAATTCCATCGCCATAAAAGGCGTGCCTTTGTGCTCGCCAACTTCAAAGATCGTGGCAACGTTGTCGTGATGGACGGCGGCCATCGTGCGAGCTTCGCTGATAAATCGCTTGCGACTACCCGGCGTCGAGGCGATTTTTTGGTTCATCACCTTGAGGGCGACCTGGCGTTTTAGCTTGCCATCTTCGGCAAGGAAAACGTATCCCATGCCACCTTTGCCAAGTTCTCGAATGACCCGGTAATGGCCCAGGGTGCCGAGATCGTCCGTGGCTTCCTTGGGGGGATCAAGGAAGTCGTGTTTACTGACGGAGCCTGACATGTTGAGCGTGCAAGTGCCCGGGTGGGCTGGCGAGATAAGGTCGAAAAGCGGAGCGGTCCGGGATCTTCACCGAACCTAAACCAGTATATCAGGTCTGGACAGTATTGCTTGCGCGACGGATTCGCCGATCGCCTGACTGATCGTATGTCTTGCCGGCGAAGTCGGACTTTGGCACAGATTCTCGCTCATGAGGCAACAAATCGTGTCGATGTGGCATCGGATCAGTCGATTGGCTTTGATACGACTGAAAACGCGTCTGTCGCCAAGTCGCTGACAGAGGTGGGGGATTGCGAGTGAACAGGGATTGACTGTTTATCGCTTTCGCCATCATTCTTTCGCTTCCGGCCGACCTCTTTCGTTTGGAGGGGCCGTCACACTTCCCACAATTGGAAACCGAGCTGATCATGAGCCAATCGACATCTGGCCCTGTATCTTCTGGCGCTAGCGACGCCGCTCCCCTGCCCTCCGTTGTCGTGCGTTTGCCCGACGGGGCGACCCAGACTCATCCTGGGCACACCACTTCGATGGACATCGCAACCGGCATTAGCGAAGGTCTCGCTCGATCCGTCGTCGCGGCTGAAGTCAACGGAAAAGTGATCGATGCCGATCGTCCGCTTGGCGAAGTCGCCCCC
Organism: Rhodopirellula sp. MGV; assembly: GCF_002251265.1. Taxonomy (NCBI): domain Bacteria; kingdom Pseudomonadati; phylum Planctomycetota; class Planctomycetia; order Pirellulales; family Pirellulaceae; genus Rhodopirellula; species Rhodopirellula sp. MGV. The sequence continues at coordinate 51,325 of NZ_NPDI01000001.1, forward strand.
GAATTGTCCAAGTCGGCCGACGGCGAGTTGGATCTGCGATTGCTGACCAGCCGTGATAGTGAATCGTTGGATGTCTTGCGACACTCCGCGGCACACGTGATGGCACGCGCCGTAATGCGATTGTATGACGGCGTGTCGTTGGCATTCGGGCCGACCACGGAAGGCGGGTTTTACTACGACTTCGATGTGAACGTACCGATCAGCGAGGAAGATTTTCCCAAGATCGAAGCCGAGATGAAAAAGATCATCAAGGACAAGGAGCCGTTCGAACGGTTCTTGCTCGATCGTGACGAAGCTCGAAAGTTGTGCGATGACTTGGATCAAGATCTGAAGGTCGAGCACATCGACACCGGCTTGGCGGAGCACGCTACCGTCAGTTTTTACCGGCAAGGCGAGTTCGTTGACTTGTGCCGCGGCCCGCACATCCCAGACGCGGGAAAAATCAAAGCGATCAAGTTGATGAGCGTTGCCGGTTCGCACTGGAAAGGCGATGTCAAGAATCGTCCGCTACAGCGTCTGTATGGAACTGCCTTCTTTGACAAGAAAGAATTGAAGCAGTACCTGCATCAACTCGAAGAAGCGAAGCGTCGTGATCACCGCGTGCTCGGTCGCCAGCATGGTTTGTTTGCGATCAACCCCGATGAAGTCGGCCAAGGGTTGTGCCTGTGGTTGCCAAAGGGCGCTCGCGTTCGTGTGACTTTGGAAGATTTCCTGCGGAAGGAGCTTTTACAACGCGGTTACGATCCCGTGTACAGTCCGCACATCGGGCGAGTCGAGCTCTACGAAACCAGCGGACACTTTCCGTATTACCGCGACAGCCAATTTGCGCCACTGTTTGGCACCGAAGTTGGCGGGTTGTTGGATGCGTGGAGCAACCGGCTTGAAGACGGATCGCTGGACAGTGATGGTGAAGACAAGCTGATGGCGGCTATCGAAGCCCTCGGCGTAGAGCTTCCCAATTACAAGTTGTCGATGAGCGTGGAAGACAAACGCCGCGTCCTGCACGATTGGCAGTTGGCAAACGAACGCTATCTGCTCAAGCCGATGAACTGCCCGCACCACTGCCATATCTTTAAGGCACAAGCGCGGTCCTATCGTCAGTTGCCGCTGCGATTGTTCGAATTCGGAACCGTTTACCGACACGAGCAAACCGGCGAGCTAAACGGGATGTTGCGTGTTCGCGGTTTGACCCAAGACGACGCGCACATCTTCTGCACCTCCGACCAGGTCGAGGAAGAGTTCCGCGCGACGATCGAGTTGACCAAGTTCGTGTTGCAGTCGGTCGGACTGGATGACTACCGCGTCCAACTTTCGCTTCGCGATCCGGACAGCAGCAAGTACGTCGGCAGCGAAGACCAGTGGGATGCTGCCGAAGGTGCTTTGCGTGGCGTGTTGGAACAGAGCGGAATGAATTTCAACGAAGAGCCTGGTGAAGCAGCGTTCTATGGTCCCAAGGCGGACTTCATGGTTCGTGATTGCATCGGCCGATCCTGGCAACTCGGTACCGTTCAGTTGGACTACAACCTGCCCGAACGTTTCAAGCTGGAATACAACGGCAAGGACAATCAAGCGCATCGGCCGGTGATGATTCACCGTGCACCGTTCGGATCGCTTGAGCGTTTCACTGGCATGTTGATTGAGCACTTCGCCGGCGCTTTCCCGATGTGGTTGTCGCCAGAGCAAGTTCGCGTTTTGCCGCTCAGTGACAAGTCGCTCGAGTATGCGGTTGCTGTCGCCAAGCAGTTGGACGAAGCCGGCTTGAAGGTCACTGTGGACTCATCAGGTGGGAAGGTCCAAGCGAAGATTCGCAATGCCCAACTGGACCTCGTCAACTACATGGCCGTCGTGGGGCCAAAGGAAGCAGAGACGGGGCAAATCGCACTTCGCGACCGAATCGATGGTGACCTAGGTTCGATGCCAATCGCGCAAGCGGTCGCACGTTTGACCGAAGAGGTGAAAAACCGCACGGTACGCCAGGCGGTCAAAGTCGAGTAACGCGGGCATACCGATTTTGTAAAACAGAAAACGGCAGCGATTTCGATCGCTGCCGTTTTATTTTGCTAGTTCAGGCGGTGATTCGTTGCCGGATCACTCGGCCGATTCGTTCAACTGGCTTTCGGAGTTTGGTCGGATCGCTTCGAAGTAGGTTCGAACGGTTTCGCGGACTCCCATTGGCAATGGTTCGCTATCAAGGACAGCTTCGGCTTCGCGGCGGAATTGGTCGTACTTGCCTTTGAAAGCTCGCGCGGCTGCCTGTTCGCCTTCAGGAGCCTGCATGATCTCGGTTTCGCTCGGGCCTTCGCCTTGAGCACCGGTAAGCATTTCTTCGTGTCGCTGGCTATCGAGTTTGGTGGGGGTGTCACCGGTTGGTTGCCCACTCGACGCCTTGCCGGCATTCAAGCTTGGCGAGTTTGATTTCTTGGCAATGTTGCTTTGGCAACTTCCGCGGCACTCGCCTTTGCATTGGGACAGGCGGTTAAGTTGGCAGCTCAGGCACTCACTGAGGCTTTTGCACTGGCCGGCCTTTTTGCATTCGCTGGCCAATTTTGACAAGCATTTTTTGCACTCCGACATGTTCTTGTTGTCCAAGCCTTCGGCGAGCTCTTTGATCGAATCGCTGAGCTGGCCGATTTGGCCGGGGTTCAGCTTTGCGACCATTTTCTTGAGGTTGTCGGCGACGGCGCGACGTTGTTTGTCACCGATTTGGGAAGGATCGGCGGCCTTTAGCTCGTTGCTCGCTTTTTCGAGTTCTTCCGCTTTCATCGCCTTGGCGGCAGATTGAAGTTCGTCAGAGGGTTGGATGGCGGACGCAAGAGCGTTGAGCATTTCGCTGGTCATTTCGACTTTCAGTGCTTCGCGCGCCTCGGCGAGTGCATGTTCCATTTCTGAAAGCGTTGCCATCAGGTCGTTTTCGTCGTAAGTCTGCTCGTCCATGCTGTCGACTTTCTCTTTCAGTTCTTCGAGCAGCTTTTCAATTTCAGGATCATCCGTTTCCTTGGCGAGCTTTTCTAACTCGGGCAGCATCGTTTGGCGGAGCTCGTTCGATTGTTGAGTCGCAAGTGGGAGCACTGATTCAGCTTCCGCAACTTTTGCAGTGCTATTGGTGATCAGCAACACGCAAACGGTTGCAGCGGCAAGGCCGAGCGCCCAGCGAATCGAGGGATTCCAGCAGCGAAGGCTGACGCAGGACTTCGCATCGACACGCTCGAGGTGTTGCTGGGCTTCTTCGAGTTGCAGTTGTTTTGCGGCACCGGCAACCTTCGTTGAACGGGCGAAGTCCAAACTGGTGATTGAGCGGTCTTTCAGATCGAAGTGTTCATCGATCAGTCTCGCAGCAGCGGCATCGGATCGGCTTCGAAGTGAACCAATCGCAAGTCCGATGATTCCTCCGCCGGTGACCAACAGCAAAGGGGTGTCCCAGATGGGGGCAGCGCTTAGGGCGTCCGCAAAGAATGGCCTCGCGATCGCGGCCAGCAGGGCGACGATGGTGCCAACAAGCAGGCCGAGCGATGTGCCCTCGATGATCGAGGCGATCCAGAGGCGACGACGAACCTGCCCGGTCAAACGAAAGACCGTTGCGGAATGCGAATCAGAGGCCCTGCTATTCATGGATTCCTCGAATCTTGCCCGTGGGCGTTCGTGTTCAAGCGCGGTGGCGCTCATGGAAAGTCTTTAGCGGAACGTTAAATCGTGTCTTGATGATACCCGTTGCCCGGCCAGCTCGCTTGCGTCTGGCAATGCAACTGGTGCTGGCGATGCAATCTGGCTCAACAGATTAAACCCAGCTCTCGAGCAGGAGTCTCGTTTTCGCGAGGTTTTCGAGCTCAGTGGCACCTCGAAGGCCCGCTTTCGAGCAAAGGGGGGCGTTGCGGAGCCCTGACGTCTATCCGATATTCAAGACCGGTTGTCTATTTTAGGAGGGGGGAGGCCTGAGGGTCAAGCGTTTCCCCAGCTTGAGGAGGGCATCTGCGGGTTTTCTGATTAGTCAATTTGGGCGTGTTCTACGCCGTTCGACGTACAACCGCGAGACTTTCCGGAACCGCACCGACCCCCTCTGAAACTTCGAAAATCTGGGGGTTAACAGACACAGTCGGGCTTTGAATTCCTTAACGGTGATGCATGTTCACAGTTGAGTGTTCGCCCTCATTGAGGTGAGGGGGAGCGGTCGTCGCGATCACGCGGGATACCGCTTGATCTGGTTGGAGCGATTTGACGGCGCGAATCTGCGGAACTTTGACGGGCAACAGACGTCCAAAGTCGACGCTGAACTTCGTAGTCGCAGGAATCAGTCGACGTCGACCCCCGTTGGTGTGGTGCCACGGTGCCGTCAAAAGACTGATTGGCAGGCTCCAGTTTGGCGGCACAACCGTCACGATCCGAACAGGTCGGTGTCGGCAATTGGCTGGGAAAGCCCGCAAAAATTTGCGGGTTATTTCGGCCGAACTATACTCGGCTCTCGCTTTCCGGCCCTCGCCCTGGGCCGGGAACCGACTTGTCAAGTTTGCCTTATTTAAAGGCGGAATTCCCCTGCGAAGCCCGCCGCATTCAAACGATTGTCCACCCCTACCGGCCAACCTGTCACTTGACGCATTGATGTGTCGAAGACGGCCCGGCCCCCATGAAGGTCTGCTCTATGACTTCGCGTCAGCGAAAGAACTCGTCGTCCAATCGCCCTTCCCAGGACAACTGCGAGTTGCAACACGGTCTGCCAACAGGTTCATCTCGCGGTTCGGAGAAAGCACGGTCACGTCGTGGAACCAAAGCGCGGGACACTCGACGCCGACACCTCTTGGAAACTCTTGAGCAACGGCAACTGCTGGCGGGCCCCCAGTTGATTGGGATCCAGCCCAACGAAGGCGAATTGATCGTCGATGGGACCGTCCGTGATACCTCGCCAAGGTCACTGACGTTCCGCTTTGACGAAGATCAGCAGATTGATCCGAATACCTTGGACGCGATCCAGATCCGACGCGCCGGTCCGGACGATCAGTTCGACACGGCGGACGATGTGGTGATCGAACCGGGTTCGGTTTCTTTGGGTGCGCTGACGGACAACGAAGTGGTGGTTCGTTTTGCCGATGCGTTGCCTGATGATCGCTATCGGATTGACGTGTTCGGTTTTGATGCGCCGAACCGTTCTGACGGACCAATTGTCGGCTTGCGCAACATTCAGGGCGAATTGTTGACCTCGCGCGACGGCCAAGATGATTCCGAACACATCACTTTCGAATTGCGGTTGGGTGCCCGCGTCGAAGCTGTTGTCCCACAGCCGGTCGTCCGTTTGAGCGATCGTTCGTTGGAACAACGTCGGAACGAGATCCTGGTGTATTTCAACGACGACGAACTGTTCGTTGAAAATGACCCGAGCACTGGCTTGCCAACCGAACGCTCGGCGGAGAATCCGCGTTTCTACCAATTGTTGCTGACACAAACCACCGTTCGCACCACAGACGATGTCCTGTATCAACCTGACCGAGTCGTCTATGACGCGGCCAACAATGTCGCGCGTCTGATTTTTGCGGACGATTTGAATTCGCTGCCGGGCGTCCCGCTGAGCGGCGGCACTTTCCGACTACGCGTCGGCACTGCAGTCGACCGTATCGAAGACCTCGTCGTCACACCGACCGAGCTGAACGTCGTTCCGCGTGTGTCCAGCAACTTGGGCGTCAACTCGAATCTAGAAGTAAGCTTCACGTCAAAAATCTTCGGCGAAGCTGGCGGATCACGCATGATCCGCTTTGTCGATTCCGGATCAGGCGGCCCATCGGTCGTTTTGGATACGGATTCGGGCGACATCGTTTATGACTTTGGCGGCTCACCGGTAACCGTGTCTCAGCTTCGTGATGAGGTATTGAGCACTCCCGAAGTCGACGCTGTTGTCTCGGTCTCGTTTGGCTTGAACGGAACCTCGGGAACCGGCGGCACGTTGGCGTTGCCGAATTCATTGGTCGGCAAAACGCTGACAATGACGGCGGCCGGTGACACCTTGACGACCGCATTGGATATCGGTGTTTTCGGCCAACAAGGCAATCAGTTGCTGTCCAGCATCACGATTTCCGAATCCATCGATCCTCAGCCGTACAACGTTCAGCTCGCCGGTGCGCTGACCGATCCCGGGCGTGCCGATTCGGCCGTCGCCGGCGCGATCAACGATCAGTTCGGTCCAGACGTGACCAATGGTGTAACGGAGATCGAATACAACTTCCAAGCCGTCTTTGCCGGCGGAACTGGAACCGGATTCCCGGCCCAAATCAACAACCTGACCACGATCCAAAAGAAACGCGTTCGCGAAGCATTGTCGCTGTGGGCCAACTATTTGGGGGTTCAGTTCAAAGAAACTCCTGACCGCGGTCTGACGATCGCACTTGGGGCGCTTGACCAACTGACCGCCACAGCGAACTCGACGATTCGAAACGTTCCGGTGTTGGATGCGGACATTCGTGTGGACCCAACATTTGAGAATCCTGCGATTGTCTTTAGCAACCAAGTCTCCTTCGACTTGAACTACGGCGAAGACTTTTTCCGCAAAGCGATGGCTTCGATCGGCCTGATTTTGGGACTCGATCAATCCAACGATGTCACGCCACAAACCTTGATGGCGCTCGACCCCGAATTCCTGAACGGGACGATCAATCCGGACAGTTACACCGCACCGATCGACCCCTTTAGCGATAGCCAAACGGCGATTCAGCAAAAGGTCAATCCGCAAATCGATGCGAACACCATCGTCCAGCCACTGCCGAATTCGCTTGAAGGTGACGAACCGGTCTTCCCAGGTCGATTGGACGTCATGCACGGCCAATTGCTGCATCGCGCTGACAGCATCGACGTCGACCTTTATCGATTCGAAGTCGCTTTGGACGCGGCGCGAGAATACGGAACTCTGACGGTCGAATCGTTCGCCGAGCGGCTTGCCGATTCTAGCTTGCTCGATACCTCGTTGACACTGTTCCAAGACGTTTCGGCGACTGCGACAACCAACTTCGGGTTGGGGCCGGACATGCTGGTTCGCTTCGATTCGCAATTGCCCGGCGAGCTTGGCAACCGTTCGCGAATCGAGTTCATTCAAACCGACCGTGTCATCGGCGATGTGAATATCCGAGTCGATCGCGTTGCCGCCAGCAATGGTGAATTGGTGGACAATGCGATTCGCGTTGACTTGCCACGTCGCGGCCCAAGCGTGACCTCGCTGACCGTTGGACAGATCGTCGACGCGATCAACAACGATCCGTTCGCGAGTTCCCTGTTTGACGTTGCGATTGTCAAAGGCAACAGCAACACGCAAGTTCTCGATGTCGCGTCGAGTGCCTACTCTCCCGTTCGACTGGCCGGTGGCGGAACCGTTGAACTGTCACGCAACGACGATTACTTCAGCAACGATTCGCTGATGACGGCCCGTTTGGAAAACGGTGTCTACTACATCGGCGTTGCTGCCAGTGGCAACGACAGTTATGACCCTGCCCTCAGTGGCAGCGGATATGGCGGCAAGACTCAGGGCAAGTATGAGTTGTTGGTCAAGTTCGAGCCTCAGGTCAGTCAAACCGACATCATTCGTGACCGAGATTCGGACCGCGAAGGCGTTCCTGGCACCGCGCTCGATGGTGACCTGGATGGAACGCCGACTGGCGTCAACAATTTCTGGTTCCAAACTCGTCCTCTGGACAGAGTCTTGGAAATCGTTTCCGACGGAACCGGGATCAATCCAGGGCAGACCGTGACCGTTACGGGGGCCGATGGAACGAGCCGACGTTTCGAATTCGTTTTGATCGGAACCGATCCCCAACCAGGCAACATTCCGGTCCGCTACAGCAACCTGAGCACGATCGCGAACATCGCAACGACTTTGGCGACGGCGATCAATGGCAACACAGGTGTCCTTGGCGTTACCGCGACGGTTCAAATCGATGAGACCGACCAACTCGCACCTGCCCAGTTGGTGCTCGAAGGTGAGCGATCGCTAAAGTTCAGTGCGAATTTCCAAGGCATCCATGCACTAGGACGCACGATCTTCGTCGACAAGCTGGCGAGTGTTGTCTCTGACGGAAGTTTGGACGAGCCATTCCGCGACATTTCCGGTGCGGGCGGAACGGGCGCGTTCGACGCCGCATTGCCTGGTGACATCGTTCGTATCGTTGGCAACGGCGGTCAAGACAATGACGTGAGCACCAAAGCAGATAACTTCTCGTATCAAATCGGTCTTTCCGAAATCGGCGGAAACACGCTCGAAGACGGGCGGCACATGAACGTGCCCAAGGGCGTGACGACGATGATCGACGCCGGCGCGTTGTTCAAGTTGCGTTCGGCGACAATCGGTGTCGGCAGCAACAACTTGCTGACCGATCGCAGCGGCGGTGCGCTGCAAGTGCTCGGTACCCCGCGGATGTTGCAAGTCGGCGAACCCGGTGCGCCCGGATCGAACGATACCGGTCTGACCGACCTCGGCGTGAACGGGGATGTTGTCTTTACCAGTACCCGTGATCGTGTGGTTGACGCCGCGGCGGCCGGGAACAGTCCTCTGCCTGACGACGGAAACTGGGGCGGGATTATCTTCCGCAGCGACTTGGACCGAAACGAAGGTCGCAAGAACATCGAAGACGAGGGGATCTTCCTGCAAGTCATTAACCACGCCGACATTCGCTACGGCGGTGGTAGCAACATTCTGATCAATTCGATCCAGCAAACGGTCAACCCAATCCAGATCGTTGACTTGCGTCCGACGATTACGTTCAACCGTTTGACACGCAATGCCAGTGCGGCGATGAGTGCGTCACCCGACGCGTTCTTGGAAACTCGCTTCCAGTCGCCTCGCTATCAGCAGGCCGGCGCGTTTGTTGCTGACTATGGTCGTATCGGTCCCGATATTCGCCAAAACTTGGTAGTCGACAACAGCATCAACGGTCTGTTTATTCGAACGATCGCTGAAAACGGCCAAACGGCACGACCGGTGACCGTTGCGGCACACATCGATGACGTCGATATCGTTCACTTCATCGCCGAGAACGTCGTCTTGGCGGGACAGCCTGGTGGCCCAATCGAAGACGGCTATCGTCCGACCGTCGCCGCAGTCACGTTGAACACCGCCGGGGGCGGACAGTTGGCCGCCGGCACGTATGACTATCGTGTCACTTTCGTCGATCGCTCGGGATTCGAATCCTTGGCGAGTGATGCCACCTCATCGGTCACAGTGAGCGCCGGTGCGCGTACCGTGCAGATTCTGAACCTGCCATTGATCGGTGACGGATCAGACTATCTGACACGCCGACTCTATCGATTGGATCCGGGCTCAGGTGAATATCGCTTGGTCGGTGAACTTAACCGTAGCGAATCCAACTTTGTCGATGACGGATCGGTAGCCGGTGGTGCGGTCTTGGATCTAACTCGCGAAGGCGTTCGCGGTCGTTTGAACGCTTCGCTGGTAATCGATCCGAACACTGTGGTGAAAGTCCGCGGTGCACGTATCGAACTCGGTCAGGGCACGAACCTGTTCGCCGAAGGTGTGCAGGGACAACGAGTCGTCTTTACCAGTGCACTTGACGATCGTTTTGGCGCCGGCGGTTCGTTTGATACCAATGAAGATGCCGGTACACCTGGTGGCGGCACCGCACCAGAACGCGGTGATTGGGCAGGTATCTATGCCGCTCCGACCGCAAACGTCAGCATGGATTATGGCATCGTCGCCTACGGCGGTGGTGTTAGCTTGATCGAAGGCGGCCAGACTCGTGGCTTCGCCGCGTTGGAACTGCAGCAAGCAACCGCACGCGTCACGAACTCGCGATTCGAATACAACGACCATGGCCAAGACGGTTCCGGGCCGGTCGGCCGCAACGGACGATTGGCGGTCACTCCGGCAACGATCTTTGGTCGCTTTACACAGCCGATCATTGCCGACAACCAGTTCATCGATAACTACGGCTCGATCATCGATTTGGACCTGGCATCGATGACCGACGAAATGATCAGCGATCCGGGACGCCAGATCGGCGACGTCGACAAAATCGTCGGATATGACGACAACGTCGGTCCGTTGCTGCGAGGCAATACGACTGATAGCGAGCCGAGCAGCGCGTTCGGACGTCGTCAATTAAACGGACTACGAATTCGCGCCGGCGAGTTGGCAGGGGCGAGCACTTGGGACGACACCGACATCGCACACGTGCTGTTCGAATCGGTGATCGTGGGCAACACCGTTTCGAGTGGTGGCCTGACTTTGAAGAGCCGTCCTGACGAAAGCTTGGTCGTGAAAATGACCGGCGAAGGCACTCCAAACAGTCCGACGGCCGGCACTGGAATTACCGCGACCGGATCGACGGGGGATATCTCCGATCGGATCGGCGGTACGGTGCACATCCTGGGTCTGCCTGGCGTCCCAGTTGTCTTGACTAGTTTGAAAGACGACTCCGTCGGTGCAGGCCGTAAAACTGACGGCACCGCACAACAGGACACCAATGGTGACGGCGTCGGAAGCCGCCCCGCCGGAAACGATTGGCGAAGCTTGTTCTTCGATGGACTAAGCAATGACCGAAACTTGGGCGTCGTGCTGGAGCAGGAACTGTCGACCGCAGCCCCTCCCGGACGCAACGCATCGGTTGCTAACGCCCAGGTCCTTGGTGAATTGGCACCTCGTTTGACCGCCAGTGATGACGTGGCCCGCTTGGGTTACGAAGTCCGCGGCTATATCAGTGCGGCTGGCGATATCGACACTTACACGTTCAGCGCCGTTTCCGGAACGCAAGTTTGGATCGATGTCGACAAGACTTCGCTCGGTTTGGACAGCGTGATCGAAGTCCTTGATGACGCTGGCAACGTTCTCGTTCGCTCGGACGATAGCTTCAGCGAACTCGATAACGTTGGCGACATCGATGTCCTGTCGCCTAACCTTGCCGCGCAATCGTTGGGAGATGCCGAAGATCCCGGGACCAAACGTTGGGTCAACGGCGAATACTACGATGTCGGTTCGACCAACTTGCGGGACTCGGGATTGCGTCTGACGTTGCCAGGCGGCGTCGGCATCCAGAACGACTATTTTGTTCGTATCCGCGCGGCATCGACCGACCCGGACGACATCGCCGGCGGCACGACCACCGGTGCGTACAACTTCCAGGTGCGTCTGCGGGAGGAACAAGAATTCCCAGGCAGCGTCGTCCGGTACGCCGACATCCGTTATTCCAACCACGGTGTTCACGTCCAAGGCTTGCCAGGAAGCTCGCCGTTGGTCGGTGAAGCTCAGGAGAACGAATCGGCAGACGTGATTTCGGCGGCGGGACAAGAGATTGTCGATCAATTGCCTTACCTGCCCACCGGTGGCTTGGGCATCGAAGGCGAGCCAAACTACCCGACCAATCTGTACGCCGACAACGGCGAATTGACCGGCGGTTACTTCGGTGGTTTCGATGCCTTCGACCCGACCGTCTTGAATTCGCGTCCCCAGAACCTGGGTGACTTGGTCGATTCGAAAACCGGTACGATCAGTGTCGGCGGTCAGTTGTCCAGCATCAATGATGTCGACTTCTATCAAATCGACATCGACCGCGATGGAATGATGGGTGCCTCGCGTCGTTCGACGGTCTTCGATGTTGACTTCGCAGCCGGTTTTGACCGTCCAGATACCAATATCAGCGTTTTCTACTCGCCGACCGGGAACCCCAACCAAGCCCGTTTGGTCTTGTTCGGGGAAAACAGCAATGTTCTCGACGACCAATCGAGTCCCTTGTCGACCGAGTTGATCGGCGAATTGCTGGAGCGAGGATCGATCAGCACACAGGACCCATTGATCGGTCCGGTCTCGTTGCCGGCGGGAAGCTATTTCATCGCAATTACTGAAAGCAGCCGAGTCCCAACCGAGTTGAACAATAACGGTGTTCGCCGGGCGCCAATCGATTCGACCGTGCGGATCTTCGATGACCGCATCGAAGTCAACGGAGGTGGGACTGCCGAATCACCGCTGTACGACGGGTTTGTTGAGACCGTCAGTGCCGGTTGGTCGATTACGACAAACCGAGATGTCGATTTGGGACACAGCCCCGTTTCGACGTTCTCGTCTACCGATACGGTCGCACCGACAGCTCAAGTCAGCACTTTCAACAGCAACCTGAGCTTGAGCCTCGCCAGCGCTTCGCTTCGTGGCGGAGTCAATGTTCCTGGCTCGGGTGATGAAAATGGGTTGCCGAATTACATGCCCGAACCGGGCGTTGATTTTGCCGCAGACAAGCTGCTGCTGGCATTCAAAGACGGCGTTGCGACCCAAACGCAAAACAGCGTCTTGGCAGCACACGGCCTGACAATCAAACGCTCGTTCCAAACCTTCAACGGCATGGTAGTCACGACCCAAGAGGGCGCTGACATCGTGGCTCTAGTTGAAAGTCTTAACGACGAAGACGCGATCCTGTATGCGGAACCTGATTATATCCGCGAACTCGCCGTGACTCCGAACGACCCGTTGTTCAACACACAGTGGCACTACAACAACACCGGTCAAACCCAAGGCACGCCAGACGCTGACATCGACTTGCCCGAAGCTTGGGATACGTTTACCGGATCGGATGAAGTTGTCGTCGCTGTGATCGACTCGGGGATCCAACTCGATCACCCGGATATCATTGACAACCTCTGGGTCAACCCGGGAGAAATCCCAGGGGACGGGATCGACAACGATAACAACGGCTATGTCGACGACATCAACGGCATCGACTCGTTCAACGGTGATGTGGATCCAACCGACTTGACGGTCGGACACGGGATGCACGTGGCCGGAACGGTTGCGGCGACTGGTAACAACAACATTGGCGTTACCGGTGTGTCTTGGAACTCGAAAATCATGCCGTTGAAAGTCGGCGATGATACCGGTTTGAGCACTGCTGCGATCGTGGAAGCGATCGACTACGCAACCATGATGCGAAGAGATCATGGGATCAACGTCAAGGTGAGCAACAACAGCTACGGCGGTTTCTTCCCCAGCTTCGCGGAGCAGTTCGCGGTCCAAGCTCATACCAACGCAGGCATCCTGTTTGTCGCAGCGGCTGGTAACGATGGCTTGAACATCGACCAGTTGCCGACGTATCCGGCGACCTATCCGGTACCTGGAATCGTTTCTGTTGGGGCGACCGATGATGACGATCAACTTGCCAACTTCAGTAACTTTGGCGTTGGCAACGTCGATTTGGCCGCACCTGGTGTGAACATCAACAGCCTTGGGCTTGGCAGCACGTATGTGCTAAACAGCGGTACTTCGATGGCGTCGCCACACGTCGCCGGGGTGGCGGCATTGATGGCGGGCTACGCCCCTAGTGCGACCGTTGCCGATCTGAAGAACGCGTTGATGCTGGGAGCCGATCCGCTCACCAACTTGCAAGGCTCGTCGATCACCGGTGCCCGTCTGAACGCGGCCGGTGCTCTGGCCGCCCTGCCGTCAGGTTTCGTCGGCAACGAGTCCTACCACTTCGACCGAAGCGAAGAGGTCGGAACGTTAAGTGCAACGCCGTTCGACTTGACCGGCTACTCGGCTGACGATTTACCACGTTTCTACTTCGATTACTTCATCGGCAAGGCGGGATCGGACACGATCAGCGTCCAGGCTCACAGTAACGAACAATCCACGCCGGTATCGCTTGGAATCGATCTAAACGATCCGACCTTGGGCGGTGCTTGGCGTCAAGCGATTCTTGACTTGGGGCAATTTGCCGGTGATACGGGAATCGTGATTGAGTTCACGTACCAAACCGACACCAGCGTGACGGCAGAAGGTCTGTACCTGGACAACTTCATCGTCGGCTTCGCCGAACGCGGCGAATTGGTCGACGGGGCCGCGTTCGGGCAGGGCGGTTTCACCGCAGCAACCGGCGGCTTGGTGGGCGAGTATCAACTGGAAGTTCGCCCCGGTACCGAATACACCGAAGTTCTCGATGGCGGTTACTTCATCGACCGTGCTTTGGAAGACGCACCGCGGACTGTCGTTACCGAATACCTGCAGCTGAAATCCGGCCGCAGCATCATGCCGTACGACACGTTCGAGATTGAGATCTTGAACACCGTTACGGGAATGAACGAAACCGTTGTCTTCCAGTTCCAGCCGAGCAATTCGGCTCTACAAGATCCGTCAAAAGAAGACGCTAATGCGGTAGCGGTGAATTTCGACCGATTGGATACCGAAGCGGATATCGCCAATCGATTGACTCTCGCGATCGCAACGCTGACCGATTACGCGATCTTCGATTCCGGTCGCACTGACATCCGATTGACCGACTCGTTTGATACCAACGATCGACATTCGCAGTCGGTGACCATCATCGCCCCGTCTTCCGATCAGATCAGTGACGGCAGCACTTTCCGGCTCGGAGATGGCCGGATGTCAAAGACATTCGAGTTCACGACCGACTCGGCAGTGACGTTCGGCAACATCCCGGTGCCCTTTAGCCCTGGTGATTCAGAGCTGGAAATCGCACGTAGCATCATCCAGGTGATCAATTCGGATGTTGTTCAGGGAACGATGTATTTGCGTGCTTCGACCGTGTCTGGCAATTGGGATTTCAATAACCCAACTTCGCCTGACATGTTGCCAACTGATGCCCGAATCGCATTGCATGGCAACGCCGTTGGTAACTTCCAATCGGTCGAACGCGTGGCGGACGCGACCACCGGTGACCTTCCCGTTTCCGCAAGTGGCGACCTGATCCTTTCGGCGATCTATCACAACGGTATCGGCGATCCAAACACCGTGCGTACGCAAGGTCAAGTGATCATCGAGAACAACAAGATCAGCGAAGTTCGCGCGATCGGCATCTGGAGCGATCCGGGATTGCGTGGTACTGACCCAGAAGACGAACGCAATGAGCAAACGGATTCTGCGGGAACGAACTACATTCAAATGCCTCCGGTTGGCAATTCGCCGCTGGGTGGTGTGATTAACTTCCCAGAATTGAATGACAGTGTGACCGGCGGATTGGCGCCCGGAGTTGTTGCCCAGAACAACATCATCGACCGCGCCGGTTACGCAGGAATCAAAGCGGACGGTGACACTCGTCCGTTCGTGCTGGAATGGAACGACTTGTTGGGAATTTACGCGAGCGGCACCACTGTGGTGACGTCGCTGGTGACATCATGGTTCCTGACGGATTCACGTTTGCTCTCGATGCGGGCGGTACTCGCGTCGTGTTTGAATTTGAGGAACTCGGCGGCGTGCCAACCAACTTGGGCGGCAGCGGCGTTGTCGGTGGCGACGGTTGGGTCGATGGACACGTACCGGTTTACTATCGCTTGGGTGCCGGGGCCACGACCTACAACCCGAATGCTCCTGCACCGGTCCGGAGTGTTGGATCGACTTATCATGAGATCATGTTGTCGATCTACGAATCGATTCAGGGCAGCATCCTGGTCACGAACGGATTGGTCGAACTGGTCCACGCGACGCTGGGGCCATCATTGACGTACACCGCGTTGCCACAGCAACAAACGATCGATGGCGAACTGGTTGCACCTCGTCCTTGGGCAATCGACCCGAACTATCTCGATTACGCTACCCCAGCGGTCTACCTGGAAGGCGTGACTGGGATGTACGCGACACAGGCGTTCCAAAAACAAGTCGGATCGGGGCGTTCGTCGCAATTGAACTTGAACCGTCTCGGGTACTTCACGCCCGAGACCAGTATCGAGACAGATTTTGATCCCAACACAGGTATCGCGACCAATTCTCCGGCACCAATGATGCCGATCGCCGAGTCTCCGCAGCCGCTGGCCAAATTGGTCAACAACACGATTCGTGGCAGCGACGGAACCGAAGGAGCAATCTTGGCTGACGGTTCATTGTCGCGGGCAATCGAATCGCCAACGGACGAGTCAAACGACACGATCTTCGACGCCGTCGATACGAAACTAGAAGTCAGCCACCGAGGTGCTTACACGGCGACCGGTACGATCGGCGACAACCAAAACTTCTTGACCGCCGATCAGGACGTCGACTTCTTCAAAGTTGAACTTGATGTCGGTGACCGATTGATCGTGGACATTGATACGGATGAGGACACTGATCCGTCGACGATGATCCGCGTCTTTGATTCTTCGGGCATCGAAGTTTTCGTCGGTGATGTCGGTCAATTGCCCGACTACCTGAACCCCGGATATTCGACTTACGCCGCGACGCCCGCTGTGGATACCGCAAACGGCCGCGACCAATTTGTCGACTACACCGCGTTGAAGAAGGACACGTACTATGTCGGTATCAGCAGCGTCGGTAATGATTCGTACGAAGCGAAGAGTCTGACCGAACGTAAAGAAGGAACCGGTGGCATTGGCGATTACGACATCAACATCGAAGTCTTGGCACCTCGTTCGTTCGTCTTTTCGCTGGACAGTCACCCGTTGGATCCATTCGGTGCAGAGCAACTGAGTGGGAACCTCAACGGTACCTATACGTCAGGTGGGCCTGCCGGTGCGGGAACGTTGATCGGTACCACGTTCACGATCTCTCAGATTCCGGATTACTTGGTTCCGACCCGTCCCGGCGACGCCTATGCCGGTGTCAACGCAGATGGAAACCGGGTCACGTTCGAATTTACCGCCGGACAGAATGTGGTCGTGCTTGGGAACGGCAATATCAATGTGCCGATCCTGGATGGCCTATTGGATGGCAACGGATACCGAGTGCCTGACATCATGCGGGCGATTTCCAACGCGATCAACGGTTTCTTGAACAACGCGGCGTTGCCAAACCACGGTGTCGGCAATGGCCCGAATGGCCAAGACGGACCGATTGGTCGAGTTGTCGCTCACGCCCTTGGCGGTAGTGATGGCGACAACATCGGCATCCAGAATATGACTCGCGAGAACAACGCGTATCTTGATCCGACCATGTTGCCATACGGCATCTACGGTTCGATCGACTTCCCAATCGGATATGGTCACGATCGTCGCGAAAGTGGTGGTACGGCAAACGTGATTCCGAACGGAACGTTGACCGATTCCCGTGGAACGACCGAGTTGTACGTCTTGATCGAGAATGCCGCACGCATCGAGATCAGCCCCGAAGCACGAGCTGCCGGACTGAAGCTCGGCCCAGACAACACCGGTTTGGAAGCCGATCGCTTGGGCAACACCTCGTTCGCGACCGAGTCGGATCAGCTACTTGCCGAACAAGGGATCTTTGTTGGCAGCGGTGCCAGCGCGTCGATCTTGAACAACGTGGTCGTGAACGCTCATCAGAGTCTGGTGAAAGACGAGTCGAGTGTGTTTGGCTTCGGCGGACGGATCGACGAAAAGAACCCCGATTTGGCGGTGAAGAAAGGCAGCGTCGTCGCGACGGGTAATACGTTCCAGTACGACGATTATCGCAATACCCAGATTCGCTCGGACATCTCTTGGTGGGTCGGTTTCGGCGGTTTCGTCAACAATAACTTCGCTCTTGATACCGGGCTTTCGACTGACCTGCGAACCGGCCCAAGCAATGTGGCAGGCGGCAACTCGGACTTTAACTTTGTCGTCCGACAGCCCGGAACGCCTGGCCAGTCGCCTGGTGATTTCGTGACGTTTGTTGGTGATGACCTGTTGGAAGACGGTGCGGCCGGACGGTTCCGCCCAGCTGCTAATTCGAACATCATCGACAGTGCTGTCGACGCGATCGAACCACTCGTTGAATTGGTGGTCTTGAACGACCAACTTGATATTCCGACGCGAGTCATCGCGGCGCCGCAACGTGATTATTCCGGCCAATTGCGTGCCGACGAACCCACGATGGCGCCACCATCGGGTATTGGTGCGAACGTCTTCAAAGACCGCGGTGCACTTGACCGAGCTGACTTTGTCGGCCCAGTCGCTAGTCTGCAAACGCCGTTGGACAATGACTTCGCGATGACGGATACCGATCCGGCGATCAGCTTTGTAAGCCGCGAAGACGGGACCTTCACCGAGTTCCGTGTCCTGGTCCAGGACTTGGGTGATGAATCCAATCCGTTCGTCGGAAATGGCATTGACCCAACGACGATTTTGGTTCCGCCGATCGACGGACTGCGAGATCGTGGTGCCAACATCACGCTGTTCGAGAACGAACGGTTGCTGAAAGAAGGCGTTGACTACTCGTTCAGCTATGACGAGACGAGCGGCGTGATCTCGCTCCGTGCTTTGGCCGGGGTATGGCGAGATGACCGAGCTTATCGAATCGAACTCAACAACCGCGACCGTTCGGTTCTGGTTGCACCCGAAGCACGAAACTTGGCCGACGGCGATCAGATCTCTGTGATCGATTCCGACGGCGGAACTGTGATCTTCGAATTCGAAACAGGCTACTTGTTGAACATGCCTGAAGTCTTGACCCTGGAAGTACCACGCCAAGGTACGAACCAAGGCGGACTGATCGATGGTGGCGTGTTCACCCTGGACGGTCTGGTGTTCGAAATGGATTCCAACGGAACCACGGTTCCCGGCAGTATTCCAGTGACGTTGCCGACCACACCGACGCCGATCGATTCGGCGGCTCGTGAGATTTATCTTGCCGAGATTGCACAGAACATTCGCACGGCAATCATCGCTGCGTCCAATAACCCGAACTTCCAGTTGGACGTTGACGTTCGGGCCGAAGGTCGGCGAATTTACATCGGAGCGGAAGCGGGCAAGACCGTTGACGCTGGAACGAGCGGTTTGTTGATTGAACCGCGAACGCTGGCCTTGGAAGTTCCGCCTGCGGGATCTGACATCGGCGGCGTGATTGTCGGTGACACGTTCACCATCAACGACGGAAACGTCTCTGCGACGTTCGAGTTTGTCGATGTAAACACCACAGCGGCGGCCGGCAACATTCCGATTGATATTTCGCCAGTGGGCGGCGCCGCGTTGAACAGCCAATTGACCGCAGCGGCGATCGTCGCAGCGATTCAAGGTTCGAACTTGCGACTGACCCCGGAAGTCATCGGACGCCAGATCTTCTTGGGCTTGCCAGATAGCGGTTCGGCATCCGTATCGAGTGGCCGATTGCGTGCAGTCGGGCTAAGCCGTACTCCAGATGACGGTGACTTGATCACGGTCACGCCGAATGATGGCGGAACCCCTGTCGTCTTCGAGGTCAACCGCACCGACGAGCCAGACGGAGCGGGCGGGACGATGAACGACGGCGTGACTGCTGGTCGAATCGCCATCGATATCACTCGCGAAACAACGGCTGACCAACTGAGCGAATTGTTCGCCGCGGCGATCCAGTCACAGTCGATCGCCGGACTGCCAAACGAAGGTGTGATGGCAGTCGGTGGCGGAGTGTTGCAGCTTGGTGGTGAAGAGAATTTGCTGATCAACGCCGCCGGTACTCCATTCCGAGTTGCCGGGTCGCCAGGTGTGACGGGCGTTTCGACTTTGGAAGTCTTTGGACCGCTCCTGTTGGAAGTTCCGTTCACGACACCACTGGAAGGCGAATCGTTTACGATCACCGATCCAAATGGTCTGGTGATCAACTTCGAAATCGACACCGACAGCATCCTGACCGATCCGTCCGCGGTTCGGGTTGCGATCCCACGTTTCGCTGATCAACAAACCGTTACCAGTGCAATCGTCGCTGCGATCAACGGTTCGACGACCGGAGTGAATGCTGCGGCAACCGGAACTGGCTTGATTTCGCTCGGCCGTATTCAATCGAACCGCGTCGACACGGCTGGCAGCTCATTCACAGCACGTCGTGGAATCGTCAGCGATGGCGAATCGATCACGATCCGCCAAGGCGGCATTGCGGTCACCTACGAATTTGAATCGGTGGTCAACGGCGGTGGAGTTGGTCAAGGACACATTCCGGTTCCATTCCAGCCAACCAGTACTCCGGTCGATGTCGCGAACAGCTTGGCGGCTGCAATCAGCAGCAATCCTGGCGGCTTGAACGTCGATCCGCAGGTCACACCAGAAGGCCGTGTCGAACTGAACGACGTCGCGGGAACCACCGTCGATGTGAGCAGTGCTGCGTCCGTGATCTTGACTGGGGTCCCAGGCGGTGCGAATGCCGTTTCGCTGTCGCCTGCCGACTCGCCAGAGATCATCAATCGTGCGATTCTGGCCGCGATCAACAACCTGCCGAGCAGCTCACCGCTGACCGCAGTCAATCGTGGTGGGGCGACCTTGTTCATCGAGAACGCACGGCGTATCGACGGTCCGATCAAGAACTTCTACCTGCCAGCGATTAAAGACTTGGCGGGCAACAATCTGGCATCGAATCGTGATGACACGACCACGCAATTTACCTTGCTGATGCCGGGTATCCCGTTGGACTTCGGTGACGCTCCGGATCCACGTGGTCTGATTGATGGTCACTATCCAAGCTTGATCAGCAACGATGGTGCACGTCACGTCGTGACTGGTGATTTGACCCTGGGTTCACGTATCGACGCGGAACCAGACGCTCAAGTCACAGAGGCGGCTGATGGCGATGACTTGATTGCGTCCGTTTCTTCGGTTGGTCAGCTCTTTGCGACCAGCTTGGGTGATGGATACGCGGCGATCGAAGTCTTGCAGAATGTCGACGGTACAACCCGTGACGGTGATACCGTGACACTGGGCATCGCCGACCGTGAGGTCACTCTCGAATTCGACTTGGACGGGATCTTTGCCGAAGATCACTATGCGATCGCCGTCGAACCGGGGGATGCTAATTCGGTCGACAGAATCACCGAAGCAATTCGCGCGGCTGTTCTCGAGTCTGGACTGGATGCGGCCGGCGTCGAAATCTCAGGGGACCAAGTCTGGGTCTTCTCGGACGACGAAGACGGCGTACGCTTTACCAGCGCATTGAATCCGAACGGGAACTTCAGCAAGTCGGTGATGACGCCGATTACGGTCAGCGTGACTGGCACCGGTATCCTGCAAGCCTGGATCGACTTCAACGCGGACGGCGACTGGGATGACATCGGTGAGCAGGTCATTACCGGAACGGAATCGAGTGCGATGTTCGTTGATACCGGCTCACCGGTCGAACGGACTTTCAATATCACTGTTCCTTCCTTCGCGACTCCGCCGAACACTGCCACCGAAACGTACGCACGGTTCCGTGTGTCACGCGAAGGCGGACTCGGCCCGGCCGGTTTGGCCCAGAGCGGTGAAGTCGAAGATTACCGCGTTCTGTTGGTTCCGGATGCACCGCCGACACTGACACCAAGCCAGTCGACGCGACAGTTCAACGTTCAAGAGGACGGTGCTCTGTTGGCCCTCGATCGTGACGGCACGTCGACGACGAGCACCGCAGACGACGGCCTGTTGAAAGGCATCGTTGATCCCAATGGTGACCAAGTCGCGATCTACTCCGAGGACACTGGGGTTCGTACGCTGACCACCGACGGACAAGTTGCCGGTCAACTCAGCATTTCGTCCGACGGTACGTTCACCTTCGTTCCAGAGGCCGAATTCAACGGTCAAGCAGTCTTCACGGTTCGCTTGACGGATGTGAAGCCGACCAACACCGAAGCGAACTTGGTCAGTCAAACGCCGTTGACCGTGACGATCACGGTGACTCCTGTGAACGACCAGCCGTTCGCTGCCACCTCAAACGTGTCACAGTCGGTCAGTGTCGACGAGGATCAAGTCACGATCTTTACTGCCGAAGATCTGATCGACCCGTACTACGTCGCCGGACCAGCAAACGAAAGCGATCAACTGTTGATTTTCCAATCGGTTAGCAGCATCAACGGTGGCGAAGCGGTGTCGTCGCTTGGCGGGATCTTGGAAATCCTGCCAGGTGGTCGCTCCGTCCGTTACACACCACCGGTGAACTACAACGGTTCCGTGCCAGATTCGTTCAACTACAGCGTGGCGGACGTTCCCGGAACGTTGCAAACCTCGCGGGTTGCCGACAAGCAAGGCACGATTTCGATCTCGATCAACTCGGTCAACGATCCACCAATCGCGGCCCCAGACTTCTTCAACGCGATGGAAGATACCAATTTGGTCATCGCGGTACGCGGCGACGGGCAGACGTTTGACGGGATCTTGGACAACGATCGTCCGGGACCACAGAACGAAATCGATGCTCCGTTTAACCAAACGCTGTATCTGCCAATGGATCAGTTCGATGAGCCGATCACAACGGAACGTGGCGGTATGGTCCGCTTCGTCAATGGCGCTTTGTTGTACTCGCCACCTGGCCTGTACAGCGGACTGGATTCTTTCACCTACCGCGTCGCGGACAGTGATGATGCGGAATCGATTGGAACCGTCACCATCGACGTTGGCGGCGAAAACGATGCACCCGTGTTCGAAGGCGTCGGCGGAGAAAAGGACACGTCCAACCGACCGATCACGGATATCGAATTGTTGGAAGCGAAACCGAACAACGTTTCGACCTCGTTCGTGCTCGATTCCTGGTTCTCCGATCCAGAAAGCGATCCTTTGACTTTCACCGTCGTCAGCAGTGATCCCAACGGTGACATCGTCGATGTCGACTTGGATGACAGTGCTTTGACGCTGACACAAAAGGCGTTTCAGTTCGGCGAAGTCACATTGACCGTGACAGCTTCCGACGGCTCGATCAGCACCACTCAGGACATCACTGTCACGATCGTCAATGAAAACGACTCGCCGCTGATCAACCAGCGTCTGGGAACATTGGTTATCGACGAAGACAACGATGTGATTCGCCAACTCGGTAACGTCTTTGTCGATCCCGACAATGACACACTGACGTACACGATCACGCGTCTCGGGTCTCAGAACCGTCCGACCGCCGAAGATATCGCGAATCATCCGCTGATCGAATCGATCGAGATCGACCAGAATGGCGAAATGAAGATCACGCCGAAGCCAGACCAGAACGGCTCGGTCGAAATCGAAATCGAAGCGACCGATGGCGAATTCCGTGTGAACGACCGTTTCACACTAACGGTCAACCCGGTCGAAGATGCACCGCGTGCGGCGAACGACGCCTACAACTTGCCGATCGGTTCGACGCTTCGTCGCTTGAATCCTTCCGATGGAGTTTTGGCAAACGACTTCGATCCAGATGGTGATTCGATTCAGGTTATCCTGCCGATCGAAAGCATGCCGACCAAGGGCGACTTGGAAATCAATGCCGACGGAACGTTCGTCTACAACAACCGTTCTGGAAGCGTTGGCGAAACCGATACGTTCAGCTATCGCATCATCGATTCGAACAACAACGTGAGTGCGGTTCGCACCGTGACGTTGACTTTGAATCGATCGCAATACCAGAACCCGATCGGCGGATTCGAAGCCGACGTTACCGCTGACGGATTCGTTTCGCCGATCGACGCGTTGCGGATTATTAACCTGATCGCACGACGTGGCGACAGTACCGGTTCGGTTCCTGTTTCGCAAATCGGTACGCCTCCACCAGACTTCTACGACGTTGACGGTAACGGCGTGGTCTCGGTGCTTGACGCTTTGTTGGTGGTCAACGCACTCGGACGAATCCGAAGCGGTGCACAGGGTGAGCAAGTCGTTAGTTCGTTGTCGGGACTGGGATCGACCAGCTACGTCTCGGCGACTTCAGACTTCTTGCCAAGTGTAACGTCGACGCTTTCGTCCAACGATGATGGCGAAGATTCGTCGTCGGATGCGGAAGCCGTTTCGGCAACCGCAACAACTGACGCCCTACTGACTGCAGGGTTGCAGTTAGATTCTGCGATGGTCGACTCGGCCGGTGACCAACTGGTCGATTCGACGAGCTCGGACAAGGACGAATCAGCCGTCGACGAAGCACTTGCGGGTTTGTTTGACGACCTGGATTTAGCGTTCGAGTCATAACAGCTCGAACATCAACATGATTTTTTACCGAGGAAAGTTGGTTACCTTATTCGACTAGCTTTCCTCGGCGGCCCTTCCCGTTTTTATTTCCTCACCGATCTAGGCTACGGTCAACCTATGACCTCTCGACGAAAAACGAAGCTCAAGTCCGCACACAAGACCTCACGCCGCTCGCAACATCAGGCGTTGGAGCGACGCGAATTGCTTGCAGCGGAATTAGAGGCACCTCGTTTGATCGCTGTGTCAGCGAACTCGGGGCAGCAGTTCGACCTGCAAAGCAACACGCAGCTATCGACCTCGCCAACGGAGTTGAAGTTTCGCTTCGGGGGTGATCTGATTGACGCGTCGACACTGGCGGGGATCCAATTCAAACGGGCCGGGGGCGACGGATCGTTCACTCCGGATTCTGCAGAAGCGGCCGCAGGTCAGCCCGGATATCAAGTCGTTACGCCTGGCTATCTTGGGTTCGAAGACAACGACGGGACGAACATTATCGTCGCCCGTTTTGCCGAAACGCTGCCCGATGACCAGTACCGTGTCGAGATCGCCGGCTATGACGATACGAACGCGCAAATCGTTGGTCTGCGAGACGTCGATGGCGACTTGTTTGCGGCCGACGGTGCGACCGATCTGATTTCGCCAGTTCAGACGATTCGGTTCGAAGTCGAAATCGGGGCTCGTGTCGTATCGGTCGTTCCGCAGCCGATCGAGAATCTGACCGGGGCAAACCCCGTTCAACGTCGCGACCAGATTTTTGTCTATTTCAACGATGACCCGCTTTCCAATCCGCTCGCGGGGCCGGTCAATTCGAGCACCAGTTCGCTGCCGGTTGTTAAGCCTGATTACTACAAGTTGATCTATACCGGTGAAACGGTCGAAAACACCGACGACACCGTCAACGAGCCGATCAATGTCGAATACGATCCGCTGCTCAATCGTGCACGGTTGACGTTCGCGTCCGACTTGGTCGATCTGTTGCCAAATGATCCGTCTGGTGATCCGCTCGCGTCGGGCACATTCCGTCTGCGTGTCGGTCGAGGCGATGATTTGCCGACCGCACCGATCGAAGTCGCCAGTGCTGGCGGCGGTGGTGATACCTTCGCCGACGCGATGGATCTTGGCACGACGTTTGGAAACGCCACACAAAGTGTTGTTGTCACCGAAGGATTGATCAAATCCACCGACGCGATCATTCCCGATTGGCCTGGCGCGTATCCTGCGCCCGGTACTCGTGACAACCGACGTGACAAACAAGTCACAGGCCAAACGGATACGGCAGTTGGTATCGACGTCTTTACCTACAACTTCGCCAGAATCTATGGCGTCGATCCCCAGCAAAACCTGCTCGAGAATGCAATCACGGATGCGCAAAAGCAACGTGTGCGTGAAGTGCTCGATCTTTACAGCGAGCGATTGGGCGTCGAGTTTGTTGAAACCGCGGATGACGGTTTGCAAATCGTTACTGGTGACTTGCGAGCGGTCGTACCGACGGCCGATACCGGTGCCGGTGCGGATACACCACTGAGTCTTTATCGCGTCAGCGAGCGCGATCCGTCCAAAGGTATTTTGGTTCTCGATGCTGGCGAAAACTGGTTTGACGGTTACGGGATCTCTCCCGACAACCGGTTGAGCTACTTCACTGAAGCATTGCGCGGTGTCGGCAATTTGCTGGGTATCGGCAACATGTTCGAATTGCCGAGTGGTGTTGCCGCCGGTGGTAGCAGCCCTGACGAACCGAACTCGATCGACTTCACCAACCAGTACTATCCGAATCTGCCGGTCGAGCCTGAGTTCCTTAGCCAAAGCGACGTGACGATCGGTCAAGGTCTGCATCGTCCTGAAAGCAACGATGTCGACTTTTACAAATTCACGACGATTCAAAAAGGCCAAGTTTCGATCGAAACCCTGGCCGAACGTCTCGACGGCAGCAGCCTGCTGGATACGCACCTGATGCTTTACCGCGTCGTTGATGCGGCGGCTGGCGACTATGAATTGGTCGCGCAAAACGACGACTTCTACAGCGAAGACTCGTTTGTGGGTGTTGAACTTGAAGCCGGAAACTACGTCGTCGGCGTCAGCGCCAGTGGCAACGACCAGTACAACGGGATGATTTCTGGGAGCGGCTTGGGCGGCACCAGCGAAGGTCGCTACGAACTTCGGATCACGTTCAAAGCTGCTGGCGGCCAGACGATCACCGATACCAACGGCACTGCGTTAGATGGCGATGGTGACGGCGAAGCGGGTGGAGAATTCAACTTCTGGTTCCGCACCGCGCGTCCAATCGACGTCGCTGGCGCGGACGAACCACGTACGATTTTCGTCGATAAAGCTCGCGGTGATGATAGTGCCGCGTTCGACGGTTCGTTGGCGACTCCCAAGCGAACGATCAAAGCCGCGCTCGCGATGGCTGGTGAAGGCGACATCGTGCGGATTCTGCCAAACGCCGGTGTTGACGGTTTGATCAACACTCAAAACGACAACCTTGCGTACGAGATCGGTGTCGGTGGCGCGACCAACAATGCTCTCGCCGACGGCGCCGAATTTGTCGTGCCGAAGGGCGTCACCGTGATGATCGACGCCGGTTCGTTGTTCAAAATGAAGGATGCCAAGATTAGCGTCGGTAGCGAAACGGTTGATGAAGACCGTTCGCTGGCTTCGCTACAAGTTTTGGGAACCCCGATCATCGCCGGAGAAACTGGCGGCTCGGGTGAAGTGTTCTTTACCAGTTGGGACGACCAATCACTCGGCGTGGACACCAACCCACTTCCGACGACCGCTCAACCTGGTCAGTGGGCAGGTATCGAGTTCCGCAACGACTTCGATTACTCCGAAGGCCGACCGGTTTGGGAAACGGAAGGGATCTTCTTGGACTTCGTCTCGCACGCGAACATCCAATACGGTGGTGGCAGCATTAGCCCCAACGATCCGGTCGTGACACCATTGCAAATGAATGAAAGTCGGCCAACGCTGATTTTCAACTCGATTCGCAATAGTGCGGATGCGGCGATCAGCGCCGACCCGAACAGTTTCTTGGAAACGAACTTTACCGAGCCTGTCTATCAGCGTGCGGGTCGCTTTACCAGTGACTACAGCCGCGTCGGGCCCGAGTTGTCGGGCAACCGTTTGACCGACAACACCATCAACGGCTTGTTCGTCCGTGTGGAAACGCCAGCTGGTGGTCAGTTGGAACCGATGACCGTGCCAGGTCGATTCGATGACTTGGACATCGTGCACGTCCTAAGCGAAGTTTTGGTACTTCAAGGACAAGCCGGCGGACCACAACTGCTGGAAGAACGTCCGGACGTTTTGAACGTCGCCTTGTCAGCCCAATCCGACGGGACGCTCGCACCGAACACCACCTACGATTATCGCATTACTTATGTGACGTCAGCCGGTAGCGAGTCACTGGCAAGCTTGCCGACCGTCCAGCTGACGACATCGGCAACCTCGAAAACGATCGTCGTCAATAACTTGCCGACCACCCCATCGAACTTCGTCGGCCGGCGTCTGTATCGACGTATTCCCGGCAGTCCGAACTTCGAATTCGTCACGCAACTGGACCGTGTAACGACCAGCTACACCGACAGTGGCGAGACTCGCGGTGGGATGTTGCGATCGGAATTCCGCCCCGACGGTTCTGCGGTCGTTGCCAACACGGGACGCGGCGGATCGCTTGCCGCGGGTGTCGGATACAACTATCGCTTTACCTTTGTTGATGCGATCGGCGGCGAAACATCGGCGAGTGCCGCGACAACCACTTTCGCGGCACCGGATAGTGGTGCACTAGCGCTGACCGGAATTCCCGTTCCGACCGAAGATTACGTCGGCACCCGTGTTTATCGTTTGATCCCGCAGTCCAACGAATACGAACTCGTCGTCGAATTGAAAAATGGCGAGACGTCGTACACCGACGATGGCGAAAACGAAACTTTGATTCAATGGCGTTTGCCGAACAACGGTGACAATTCGTCGTTGCTGTTGCCACGCTTCGACGCACGCTTGTCGATTGATCCGGGCATCGTGGTCAAATTGCAAAGCGCCCGAATTGAAGCTTCGTTTGGAGCTGATTTCTACGCCGAAGGTGTTGATGGCAAGAAGGTGATCTTCACCAGCCGTCGTGACGACACCTACGGTGCTGGCGGTACCTTTGATACGAACAATGACAAGGTTTCCGGCAACGCTCAAGTCGGCGACTGGGGCGGTTTGGTGTTCCGCCAGGACTCCACCGGTAGTCTTGATTACAGCGAAATTCGCTACGGTGGTGGGTCGACATCGATCAGCGGTGGCTTTACCGACTTCAACGCAGTCGAAATTTTGCAGGCCGACGTGCGGATCGCTAACTCCGTCATCACTGACAACGCAGACGGATTCGCCAGCCAGACGATCCGCGGCGGGATCGGTTTCAACGACCAAGCAGCCATCTTCGTTCGTGGCAGCCAACCGACCTTGATCAACAACATCATCGAAGGCAACCAAGGGGCCGCGATCAGCATCAACCCTGACTCGTTTGTGTCCGAGTCGAAACTCGATGCGGGACGATCAACTGGTGCGGTCGATACCATCACGGTCGACAGCGACAACCAAGGTCCATTGATTTCGGGCAACCGACTTGATGACAACGATATCAACGGTATCCGAGTTCGTAGCGAAATCTTGACCGGTGACAGTGTCTGGGACGATACCGACATCGTACACGTCGTTGACGGTTCGATCGTCACGATGACACATCACTACGAGGGAACGTTGCGTCTGAAGAGCGATCCGGATCAAAGTCTTGTGGTTAAGTTCGGACCAGGTGCCAATTTGGTCGGCACGGGACGACCACTGGATATTACCGATCGAATTGGCGGCACGTTGCAAGTCATCGGTACGCCTGGAAATCCAGTCGTAATGACAAGCTGGAACGACTCTTCCATCGGTGCTGGCTTTACGCCTGACGGTAAGCCAATGAATGCGACACTGTCGCAGGCAGTCGCACCGGCAGCTGGCGATTGGCAAGGCATCGTCCTCGACGAATACGTCAACGACCGGAACGTCGCATACGTGTTGGAAGCCGAAACGGCCGACAGTGCTTCGATCGCGACCAATGCGTTTGCCAAAGACGCACAAATCATTGGTGACCTCGCCGACGGACAGAAGAGCGGTGACGAAAACGAGCGTCTGGGCTTCAATGTTCGCGGAACATTGGCGACCAACGACGATGTCGACGTCTATAGCTTTACGGCAACGGGCGGAACGGGCGTCTACATCGATATTGACCAGACCAGTGTCGGGTTGGATAGCATCGTTGAACTGGTAACCGCCAACGCGACGACCGTTAGCGGCAACACCAACGTCCAAGCACGTAGTGACAACTCGTTCTATGAAGCGACCGATTCGACGTTGATCTACAGCAGTCTGCCTGCCGGAACGGTACAGCCGCTGTTCCAACTGGGAGTTGGGAATGTCGAATCCGCAAACCGTTATGACGCGGGGATGCGAGTCATTCTTCCCGGTTCGAACAACAGCGAAAACACATACTACGTTCGCGTACGCAGTGCCGATGGACAATCGAGTGGTTCTTATCAACTTGGTATCCGCTTGCGTGAAACGGAAGAAGTCGCCGGCTCGACCGTACGTCTAGCCGATATCCGTTACGCAACCAACGCGATTACCCTGCCAAGTGCACCGCTTCATTCGCCGTTGACCGGGACGGCTGGCGAGAGCTTGGATTACACAACGGTGATCGATCCGACCGCGCAAAGTGGTGACGAGTACATTCGCGAAACTCAGAACGTGCTGTTGGATTACAACGCAGCCAACGCGGACAAGCTTGGCAACCTGCTGACTTCCGATCGTGGCTCATTGGTCGTCAACGGCGTCATCGGAAACGTCTCCTCGACCGATGCGGACGTGCGTTTGGGTGATGTCGATGTCTACCAAGTCGACTTGTTTGCTCAGCAGCTCGAAAGTGATGTCTTCGACAGCGAAAACCGCTTTGTCACAGCGACCTTCGACATCGATTACGCGGACGGTTTGGGCCGACCCAATACATCGATCGCTGTTTACGATCAAAACGGAACGTTGATCCTGCACAGTCGCGATTCAAATGTCGCTGACGACCGAGGTCGTCCGCTTAACGGTGTTGACCAAGGCAACTTGGCAGGCGGTTCGGCTGGCGGGTTGGATGCTTACATCGGCCCCGTCGAACTTCCCGAAGGCACTTATTTTGTTGCCGTTAGCAGTGCCGCCGCAGTTCCTGCCGACTTGAACCAATACTTCACCGTCGATACCGACGGCCAAGGCAATGCCGTCAACGATGAGGCTCGCTTGTTCCCGATCAACTCGGTACGACGATTGATCGATGAATCGTTTGACACGATTCCTGGTAGCGGTGACACGTACTACAGCGCCGATGCGCCAATCATTCCGTCCTTCCAAGATGACACTTCGTTTGTGCCGTACTCGTTGGACGACATGCGATTGTTCGTCAACCTGGGAACGGGTTATAGCGGAACGAACCGATCCGGCCTTGTCAGTGTGAACCCATTCACAGGGATCGTGGAACGTTTGATCGGCCAGTCCGCGAGCGGCAACAGCGACATCGCAGCCCGTGCGGACGGTGAGCTGTTCCAGTATGCGTTGCCTCCGTTCAACAACCCGAACAACGGCAACAGCGGTGGCTTCGAAAATATCAGCCCTGTCAACGGAGCCGCGACCGCGCTATCGGATGACGGTATTGTCTTCCGCCAGTCCAACCAAAACGGCAACGGAACCGAAACCAACGATGCGGCGCAATTCCTAGCACGCGGACTCGCGTTCCCGTTGGCTGATCGAGGCAACTCGGCAGATACGAGGCGAACCAACTTGGTTCCCAACAACAGCGACGCATTTGTGATTGGTGCTCGTGACGCACGCGGCCGCGGCGGCGAAGTACCGTTCGAATTCACTCGGAACATTCTGTACGGTTTCCGCCAGCAGACGGGTGAAATCACCAGCTTGGGCAGCACGAATGCGGACGATCACCGCAACTTCCCAGACCAGACTCCGTATCGACCAGCTCAAGGTCCTGCCTCGGAAGACATCGAATACGGTATTGTCGATACCGGTTTCATTTACAACACCGGTGGTGACGGCGGAGAAATTCAGGGCTTGGCATATGATCCGGAGCTTCGCGACGCGCAGCTTTGGGGCGTGACAAACAATGGCGGAATTCACTCGTTCTCGCCGTACCAAACGATCAGCACTCCGGCAAATTCGCCGCTGGCTGGCTACAACCGCGTCATTCCGACGAACTTTCACGGTGTCGTCGAGAAAGTGCCGGAGCACGCTGCGATCAGCGGACCAGGAGCTCCGAACTTCAGCGGTTTGACGTTCGGTCCACGTCAGATCGACAACCAAGGCTATCGACAAACGCTGTTCATGAGCACCAGCGATGGCTGGTTGTATGCGGTGACGATCGATAGCAACGGTGGTATCACTCCTGCGAACGTCTTCTACAACGGCCGGTCGGCACTTCAACTGCAATACAGCGGCGGCCTGTCAACCGTGAACTCGGTTACCGGTATCGCTTTCAGCAATCTCGAGGCCAGCCCATGGGGCCTGACTGGCGACCGCAACCTGAATGACGGTCACGGGGTGAAAACTCCTTACGATCAAAGTCGTACGGAATTTGCGAGCCGCGGCGGTGCGAGCTTGTACTACGGTTTCGAAGTTAATAACGGCAACAACAACGCGGCCAGTCAAGCAAACGATGCCGGAAACACGTTGTCACGCCCTGATGGCAACAACGGCGAGTTGGCTCCCGGCGGTTCGCACGGTTCGATCATCTCTGCCCCGATCGACCTGGAAGGTTACAGCAGTGGCGATAAGCCAACGTTGTACTTCTCGTACTACATGCAAGTCGAAGACAACGACGACTACATTCCGACTCGCCAGCAAAACGACAGTTTCCGTGTCTTTGCCGCTGGTGATGATGGTGAATGGAAATTGTTGGCGACAAACAATGATTTCCGTCAATTGCCGGCAGCCGACGAGTACGACTACTACGACGAGACCGGCATCCCGGTCCAAGAATTGTTCGACGACACGAACAACCGCTGGCGTCAAGCTCGCGTTGACCTGTCGCCGATGGCCGGCAATGAAAATGTTCGCATCCGGTTTGACTTCTCGACCGCCGGCGCAATGCAGGCGCACTTCGATTCGCTGGAATTGGTCGCCGTCCCAGGCGATGACGTCGTCAATGGTCAGTTGGCCGCATTCTTGGATGCGACCGGCAACCAAATCGTTTTGGAAAACAAAGTCGGTACCACCGTTGCGTTCCCGGCTGCTTCCGATATCACGATTGGTGATGTGATCCAACTGGTCGACGGCAATGGTGTTAACTATGCCTTGCAGTTCACCAACACAACGCCGTTGCCAGGCCAGGTGCAAATCACTCCCGGGATGACTGCCAACCAAGTCGCGCGGGCTGCCATTGCCGCACTGAGCCAAGACGTTCAGGCGAAAGGTCCGCTGTCGACCTTGTCTACCGATGGACGAGTCCGGTTCGCATCGATCACGGATTTTTCCGTCTTCGGTTCGACCGTGATTGGCGAATCGAACCCAATCTTGGTTCAACGATTTGACACGATGTTCGATGGTGCGATCACTGCAAACGCAGGTGGCATCGCGGACCAAATCGTGATCCCTGATGGTCAGCTCATCCTGTCGGGTGACCAATTGGTCTTTGGAAATACTCAGACCATCGAGTTTGTCGAAGAACTCACTGGCAACCCAAACGAATTCCTGTTCAGTCCGAGCGAAACGGCTGACGAGATCGCTCGGCGTTTGATGACCGTGCTCGATTCGCAATTTGACGCGATCTACGAAGGCGACGGCATCATCACGATCGTCGCGAACCAAGCGGTCAACTCGGTTGCAACGGCGGATTCGCCATTTGATCAAGCCGCGATCTCTTCGGTCGACGAAGGTCGGATCGAAGTCGCCTTCCAAGATGCGATCACGGGCATTCCAGCCGACATCATCACGATCGATCATGTTGGCGGCACTTCGCGAGTTCAGTTGGTCAACCAGCTTTCCAACTTCCCGCCAGCCAATCTGATCGAAGTCCAGGTGGGCTTGCTGGACACGGCCGCTGACATCGCCGCAAAAGTCCAAGCCGCGCTACCTGGCGAAGCGGGTGCCCTGGTAACAGCCACCGGCGAACTTTCAGTTGCCGCTTCGTCTGTCACCATCAGTTCCGACATCGGCGCGATGGGAACGGGTTTGGCGTCCGCGCGAGAATTGACCGTTCCCGCTGGCAACCAGATTGCCGACGGTGAAATCCTGTCGATCGCCGACGACAACGGAATCACGACACTGGAGTTTATTGACAGCCCTGTTGCTGGTCCTGCAGGTACCGTGAATTTCCAAGCGGGCGATGCTGCGGATGTGATTGCCGCTCGGATCCTGGCCGCACTCAACGGCAACACGGAAGCCTTCGTCGTGGCCGACGTTGTCACAATCTTCGGTGCATTCAGCATTGATTCAGACAACGACTTGACCGCATTCAACGACGTCGCGATCAACGCTGCCGAGTTCAATGTGCCTCGCGGTGACCAGATCGCGGTCGATGACACTATCGACGTGACCGTCGGTGGCCTCACGACCACGTTCACGTTTGTAAACGGCACACCCACTGATGTGACGCAAATTGAATTTGCGGTGACAGATAGCTCTGCCGCAATCGCCAACCGTGTGGTGGCCGCACTCGTTGCGTTCAACGCAGTCCGATCGGATACCGCTTTCGCTAATTCCGGGGTCCGCCTGCTCGCAGACTCCGTCGCTTTCTCAGCATTTACGCCAACTGAAACGTTGGCTCACGCGACGATCCTTGGCGACGTGACGTTGATTCCGATCAACAGTGTCGAACGCCTTCGTCACGGCATGCAGTTCGCAATCTCTGCCAACGGCGATTTCGAACAGTTCACTTTGATCGAAGCCGGTCGCAGCATCGATACGAACGCTGTTCTGAATTCGAATGCGGTTTACTTTGACCGCGCGGGATTGCAGTTCACGCCGCAACAGGCGTTCAATGAAGTGGTCCGCCAAATCAACGAGGCGATGCCAAACACGGCGGTCTATGCCGATCCAAATGGCCGTGGCATTGTGATCGACGATGACAACGCTTTCGTCACCGTTTTTGATAATGGTGTTGTCGGAACGCAGCTGAACACTCGTGAAATCAACGAGTCGGCATTGCCGCTGACGTTGCCCGCCGGTAACAAAATCGTCGCTGGCGAGCAGTTGACGGTGACGCTCAAACGAGACAGCTCGCAAAGTGCTGGTGGCACCATCGTGCTTACGTTGGTCCCAGAGAGCCAAGCGACTGGAGCGGCAGGCGAGATTCTCTATAACCCAGCGGATTCGGCAGCGGACGTCACCACACAAGTGTTGTCGCAATTGCCGCTTGAACTCCAAGCGTTCCAAGACGACGCGCGCAAGCTACTGCTGTTGGGAGTTCGGTCGGTCAAGACTTCGTCAACTTCAAAGATCATCAGCTACGCACCGGCGAACACCGGTACCGCGCCGATCATCGTTGATTCGACCATGACGATTCGTGAAGTCGCGTCGCGATTGCAAACTGCTGTTTCCGAAGGAGTCGCGCCATTCATCACCGCAAACTCGAACCAGTCAAGCACTCGGTTCCATTCGACCTACGGTGGCGATCGGATTCGTCTCTACAATCTGACTCCTGCTTCCAGTGCCGGTTACGGTCTCTCGCAATACGAGGTTTTGAACTACGGCAACGGTGAATTGACCACATCGCCTGTTCCGGCGGATGAGTTCGGCGTCGGTCGTCCAGCTTCCTATGCGGGCAGCCAGCAGAGTACTGCTGCGGCAGATAACAACGACAACATCGAAGGTGTCTACATCGACGATATCGTCGTCGGATTCGCCGAACGTGGTGAAATGGTTGTTCAAGGCTCGAACCGTACTGCGTTCTCACTGAATCCCGAAACGCTTCCGGATTCGCACCCACAAGCGGTTCAACCTGAACGTCAGAACGAGACCCTGCTCGGTCCCTACTCGCTGGAAATCCGCACCTCCGACGAGTACGGCGTTCCTCAGGATTACGATCCGATCAACTTGGAATTGGACGAATACCTGGGACTCGGCCGGTCGTTCGATACCAATGACCGATTGACCAGCGGCACAGTTAGCTTGATCACACAGCCCGGCACGACGTTGCGGGACGGAAATACGTTTGTATTGGACGATGGCTGGCGTCGCCTGACATTCGAATTCGATAGCATCCGCGATGGCAATGTCACCCAAGGAAATGTGCGTGTCTCGTTCGACCCGTCCAGTCCTGATGCCGCGTTGACCGCTCGAGCCGTTCGCAACGCGATCAATTCGGCTCAGGTGCAAAACGTTCTGTCGATCACTGCCGCGACTTCCGATAGCTTCCAATCGGCTGCCAACACGGCAAACCGCGTCGAGCTGTTCGGTTCATCGTCGATCACGGTGAACCCAACTGGCGGACGCTTTATCAAACAAGATTTGGTCAAAGCTGAAACTTCGCAAGGACGTGAGACTTCGCGTGAAACAACGATCATCAGCCAAGAAGACGAGATTGTTCAACGCGTCCAATTCGGCGATGAACTCGCTCGTTCGACACCTACCGGATTCGTCAACGGCGATGCGGATACCTATGTGGGCATCGGAAAGATCGGTGACTTCGTAAACACCGGTACCGTGTTCCAGGATGGTGCAGCGGTTCTGCCAGCCGATCCGGCCTTCGACTATGACTCGGTTCGGATCTATCTGAGCCAAGGCCAGACCGTCGACATTGACGTGGACACCCTCGGGTTCGCTCGGGGTGCCGAGAAGTTGGACTTGCCATATATCAGTGTCTTCGAAGCTGGCGAAGTCAGTTCGGAAACCCTGTTCCACTTTGAGATCGATCGTCAGCGCCAAAGCAGTCTGTTTGAACCGAGTCGCGCCCCGGGCGAGTCGGAAGACGGTGCCTTCCTGGCATTTACGGCGCCAAAAGACGGCTTCTACGATGTCGTTGTCAGCTCGACTTCGTTCATGGGGTCGGAGTACCTGTTCCTACAAGAAGCGTTCCGTAACTTCTATGCCGGAGGAATGATCGAAATCACGTCGGGCGTATCACAGGTTCGATATGAATACACCAACGGCGGGCCTGTCACGCCAGGCAACGTTGCGATCGACTTGTCCGATGCCAGCCAAACGGTCGCTGAATTGACCGCCGCGGCAATCGCGGCCAATCAGGCTTCGGTTGTCAAAGCGAACGCGGATGGACAATACGTCAACCTGTTCAATTACGGCAACACCTACGGCGTTGGCCCGACGATGACCGTCAATACCAATGCGGGTGGTACGTTCTCGTTCCCACTGTTCGCTGCGTTGCAGTTCCGTGATTCGGACTTCGGCGAATACGCTTTGAATATTCGCCCCGCAGACGATCCAACCTCGGTTGGCGATGACGATGTGATCATGGTTGACTACCAATTCGGTATCAGCGATGCGAACCGAGTCGAAGACCAAGGTCAAATCGTTATCTCTAGCAACTTCATCCAAGACTCGTCCGGAACCGGTATTAACGCTGTTAGCAACACGCGTGGTAGCCGCTTGGTTGTTTCTGGAAACACGATCACTCCTGATGCGTTGCCTGAACCTGGTTCGGCACGCTTGCTGCGAAACCAAAACACAGATTCCTTGATTCCAGGTGTTGTGATCTCGAATAACGTGATCAGTAACTCTGGAACCAGCGGCATCAACTTTGGCGGCGATGTCAACGTCAACGGCCAGATCCCATCTCCGACTTCGTTCGGACGCATTGTCAATAATACGGTCGTCAACGAAGGGAATGCGGACGGTATTCGTATCAGCGGCAATGCAAGCCCGACCGTGCTCAACAACATTGTCAGTGGCTTCACCAACGGTATCGTTACGACTGCGAATCAAGCTGGCGAAGTCGTTGTCGGCGGAAACGCATTCCAAGGGAACAACAACAATTCGTCGATTCCATTGGCAACTTCGTCGATCGTGGTGCCAGGTGGCGTGCAACTGTTCCAAGACGCCGGCCGTCGAATCTACATTCCAGCAGCCGGCAGCGAAGTGATCGACAGTTCGTTCGCATCTTTGCCCGATCGCAGCGAGTTCTTCCAGACAGTTAAAGATCCTGTCGGTATCGCCCCTTCGCCGATCATCGCTCCGGAATACGATGCCTACGGTCAACCGCGTGTCGATGACCCGCTCGTCAACACGCCGGCCGGTGTCGGTCAAAACGTCTTTATCGATCGGGGAGCAATTGACCGCGCCGACGATGTACGTCCGACCGCCGTATTGACCGGACCACAAGACGCGATTGGCATCCAAATTCCTGGCGGTGACCAAGACCAAGACGGCTCCTTCGTTCGTTTGACCGAAGGAACTCTGACCTACTTCGAGGTCCAACTCCTCGATCCAGCAGGAACGGGAATCGATCCCGCAACGGTCAATGAAAACACGGTTATCCTGACCGAAAATGGCATTCGGTTGATTCCGGATCGCGACTACGTCTTCGGATACAGCAGCAATAGCAACACGATCCGGTTGACTCCACTCACCGGTATCTGGCGACCCGATGCGGTTTACGAGATCACACTCAATAACTCGCTACGCTTGGAAGTTGCGTTGCCTTCCGGAGATCAAATTCCAGACGGCTCGCAAGTCATCATCACCGAGAACGGCGGTGCCGTAACAACGTTTGAGTATGAATCCGGCTACAGCCTGGTAATTCCGCAAACGACCTTGCTGACAGTTGACGGGACGAACGCACAGTTCACCGATGGCCAGCAAATCGTGATCACCAATGCGACAGGTGTGACGCGAACCTTGGAGTTCAACACCAATGCCGCTGCGACGCCGTCGACCATCCCGATCGACATCCGCACGGCAGGAACCGTTGGACAAGTTCGTGACGCGATCCTGGCAGCTTTGCTGAGCACCGACCCGGGATCCAATCCGGCGGTTACCGTCGCTCAAGCGTTGGGCCTGAATCCGACCGCGATTGGAAATGACCAGGTTCAACTTGGTACGACCGGCGGACATGTCATCACGACAACCGCGACCGCGATGGAAATCAGCGGAGTTGACCAAGGGGTGCAATCTGGTGACACGTTTACTTACTCGGACGGAAGCACTTCGGTGACGTTCGAGCTAACCACCACGTCAGTAAGCGATCCGAATAACGTCGAGGTGCTGATTTCGCCAACCGATTCGCCTGATGAAATCGCCGCGGCAATTGCGGCTGCCGTATCAGCTCAGAACCTGGGATTGGGATCGGCACAGGCTGTCGGTGGCGGACGCGTCGCACTTGGCGGTTCCGTCGGCGACGTCGCGACGGTTAACAGTTCGGCGATGGCTTTGGAAGGTTCGCCTGGTATCGCGGCCGGTGCGATCGCGATTCCATATCGTCAAACCGCCGGTTACACGTCTTCGTTGGCAGCAGCCGATTTGCAAGCCGCGATTCGTGAGGCCGGATTGAATGTCGAAACGTTCAACCCAGGTGGTGGCACATTGCTGATCAGTGGTGCGTCATCGATCCAATCGGATATCGGTGGCGTTCTGACGGACATCGGAACTAACCTGCCAGCCGTGTCTGACTTGGCCGGCAATCGTGTTCGCGAGACTCGCGTCAATGATGAAACCCGGTTCACGATCATCATGCCTGAGGTGCGTTTCGACTTCGGCGATGCACCCGCCAGCTTTGATACTTTGTTGGTCGACAATGGCGCCCGCCACACGGTTTCCGGAACAGGTGGGGCGCGTTTGGGCGTCTACTTGGATACCGAAGAAAACGGCCAACCGGTCAATCGTGACGACGCCCTGTTGGACGTTTCAATCACGCAGGTCGGCAGTTTGTTCTCCATCGGGCAGAACTCTGTCAGTGTGGTCGGTAGCGTCAGCGGTGGTGAAGAATTGACGGTTACCATTGGCAGTCAAGTCGTGACCTACCAACTGATCCGGGCGACCGAAAATCCGACCGGGGCGAACGTTCCGATCACTTTCGTGGATGGCGAATCTGCTGAAAGTATCGCTCAGAAGGTCTTCGAAGAAATCCGTGCTTCATTCGACGTTATCGGATCGGCAGTTCTTATGGAGCTGTCAGGGGATACCGTGAATCTGCAACCGGTTGATGACGAAGACGGTGTACCGATCGGAACGTTGGTTGTTGGAAACGTACCGTACTTGGTCTTCACCGATGACCCGAACGTCACGGGCAACGTCATTCCTGACAGCGTGATCGGATTCCTGAACCCACTGGATCCTTCCGGCAGCACGATCCCGATCAATGTGACGGGAAGTGGCTTGGTCGATATCTGGGTCGACTTCGACGGTAGTGGTGAGTTTGAAGCGGACGAGCAGATTATCTTCAGCGAACCTGTCACCCAGGAACTGAACCCCAATCCGCTGATCGTCGCACAGAGTTCGTTCCCAATCGACGCGGTTCCACAAGGCCATGTGCAAGGCCAGCCGTTGCCCGATCGTTGGATGCGAGTTCGCTTGAGCCAGTCTGGCGATCTCAGCCCAACCGGTGTTGCGGTTGGTGGTGAGGTCGAAGATTACATGATCTCGGTCGCGCCTTACGATCCGCCACAACCGGTCGATGACCCCGTGAACCCGGCGAACGGCACACCTTATGTCGTGGTCGAAGACGGAACGTTGACGGTAGACACGAGCACCGCAACGCCCGCACCGATCACCGACAACGACTTGGGATTGAATCAGCTTCTGCCGGTTCGCTACTTCGTCGGACAACAGCCACAGCACGGTCGCTTGGTAATCAACCCCGGCGATGAACTGACCGGGTCGTTCACGTACATTCCGGATTCAGACTTCGTCGGAATCGATACTTTCACGTATCGCTTGACCACACAACGCAACAGCGGCTCGGAAGCTGTCAACGCGACCTTCGGAACGGTCACGATCGAAGTCACTCCGGTCAACGACATTCCGGGCGTAGTCGACCATGCATTGGTTGCGACTGAGTACCAGCCAAACGAAAGTCCTGCCGACACGCCGACGGTCTTCATGGCGTCTGACCTGATTGCCGGGGCGACCGGCGATGGCAACGCGATGATCCCAGGCTTGCCGTTTGACGAATCAAACCAAGACAGCTCGCTGCGTCTGTTGGCAATCACGGCGGGTGGTGTGACGATCGATGCGTCGAACCAGACCGCGGTCGCGATCACGCCGGAAGGCGGACGCTTGACGGCCGAATTTGCGACGGACTTTGCTGATCCGCTTGACCCGACAACCTTTGATCGAACCTACATCTCGAGGGTTTATTATCAGGGTGCGGATTACTTCAACAGCGACAACTTGCGTGCCGCAACTGATCCACCGATTTTGGATAGCTTTGTATTCACGATCGGTGACGACGGACGAAGCTTGGACGCCGATGGCAACATCGTTGCCGGAACCCCATTGTCCGCAAGTGCGACGGCGACTGTTCGCGTGACACCGCAGAACAGCACCCCGACGCCGGGTACCGACTTGGTTTCGATCGCTGATCCGGACTATGTCGACTACTACAACGGATTGGGGCAAGCAGTCGTCACCCCGATGGAAGACACTTCGATCATCATTCCTTCGGCGTTCTTGCTGCAAAATGATCTGCAAGGCTCGCCAGCAGCAGAAGACGAAAACGAAGGCATCAACTCGAACGATGGCCAACTGACGATCACCTCTGTTTCGGTCGATCCGTTCTATGGAACCGTGGAACTGGACGCGACAACCGGCGATATCATCTTCACACCTGCTGATGATATTTATGGCCAAGTCCTGTTTAGCTATGAAATCGAAGACCGTGGTCAAGACGAAGCAGTTGACGGGACACGTGCAAACGCATTCCGCCGTGCGACTGTCACGAGCACGATCTTTGTCGAGCCAGTCAACGATGTCCCGGTCGCTTATGACCGTGCGTTGAGTGTTGATGAGGCGATTGAACCGGCCGGACCAGCAATCCTGTCCTTCACCGCAAACGACCTGATCAACGGCCGTGGCGTAACGACGAACTCGCCTGTTGCGACGACAAGTTCGAGGTTTGTTGTGGTCGCGGGATCGGCAATGATCGATGGCGAGACATTCATCTTGACCAACTCGGCCGGCGTCCGTCGCGTGCTGGAATTCAGCACGACAGATGTCCCATCGGTCGGAACTGACGTCCTCGTAACGTACTTGACCACCGACACGGCTGACGAAGTTGCCTTGAAGCTTGGCAACGCGTTGGTCGCGGCAGGATTGGGTGGTGTCGTTGACGCCGCCACAGTCACCATGCCTCTCGTTACCGCCGTGTCGACCCGCAGCTACACCGCTGCGAGTTCGGCATCAGCGTCGGGTATCTCCGTGCCGGACGGTTCGATGATCGTCGGTGGTGAAGTCATTCGCATCACTGACGGCCAAGGCCAAGTGACGACATTGGAATTGAGCACCAGTGGCGTGTCGGCGACCGGTGCTGATCTGCTGGTGACCTTCACACCGACAGACACGGCCGCAACGATCGCCACGGCAATCAAGACCGCTTTGATCGGAGCGGGAATCGGTGCCTACGACGATCCAGCCCCAGCGACCGATCGAGCAGGAGTCCTGCTCAACTCGCCTACAGTCACCGGTATCAACGAGCCATCGTCGCTGATCGTTTCCAGTGGCAATCGCCTGAGCCTGCCCGATGGCGCAGGACTTGTCGATGGTGAAACCGTCACGTTTGCTGACGGTCGGGGTGGCGTGGTTGTGGTTGAATTCAACACGACCGGGACCGCCGCCGCCGGCAGCGACTTGGTGGTTCAGTACACCGCAACGGACTTGGCGACTGATATCGCGACGAACCTCGTGTCGACTCTACGCGGCAACGAGCTAGGCGTCGTGGACAACGCCGATGGATCCGTTTCGCTGACCGTGATTGCTTCGGCAGTATCCGTTGCACCGACGTCCGCGATCTCGGCTTCAACGACTGCGATCACGTTGCCCGCACCAGAGCAGCTGATCGACGGAGAGACGGTGACACTAACCGTGGATGGCAATCCGGTTGTTGTTGAATTCAATACGACGGGAGTCGCGACGGTCGACACGAACTATGTCGTTCCTTTCGCATTGACCGATACGCCAGCTGATTTGGTTGCAAACCTGGAGGCTCTACTGCGAACCGATGGTTACGCCGTGACAGCCGTTGGCGATACGCTGCAACTGTGGGACAACGCTTCAACCGTTGCCAGCGAATTGCGAAACGTCCCCGGGTTGTTCGATAAAGATTTGCCAGCTCCGTACAACGAAGCCGAGCAAACCTTGCGAGTCGTCTCATTCACGACCGCTGCCGGAACGATCAACGCAATGCCAGGATTCACCGGGTCCCAGACATTGGATTCCGATAACGGCGGGTTGTACACGTTCAACTTCACCAATGGGGTCTTCGTCAACGGTACCTATGCACCGCCTGTCGACTACAACCAAGCTCCACCGTCGGTGCCATTCGAGTCCTTCACATACTCGATCGCAGACAACGGCCGAACGACGCTGCCATTCGCTGGCTTGGTCCGTAGCTTGCCAGAGGAAACCAGTGTGCTGGAAGGTACCGTGACGATCACGGTGCGTCCGGCTAACGACAAGCCTTACATCGAGTACGAGCAAGAAGTCGAAATTCTCGAAGACCCAGCTCCGGGACAGTCGACGATCGATGGTGTGTTCACAACTGTTTTGCCAGCACCTCCAACCGCCGGCGATGAGCAACTGAACCAAGGCCGACCGACCGTCACATCCATCATTGCGACGGATCCGCGTGGTGTGATGGAACAGCTGCCTGTCGTCACAGACGAGGGCGGGTTGACGGTTTATCCGAAGGCGGATGCTGTTGGACAAGTTGTTTATGCGATCACGTTCACCGACGATCATCCGACCAACCCACAATCGACGACGGTTACGCTGACGGTCAATGTTCGACCTGTGAATGACGCTCCTCGTTTCAATCCCAATGTGGCCGGAACCGGTGCCGTCAACACGCTGGATGACGCTTATGAAGTCGCCAACGTTGTCGATCCGAACACCGGACTGGTTACCGACGCGTCGATCACGTACACGCTCCGCGAAGATAACTCGCAGCCTGTCGGTCAAGCCGACCGCGAGTACTTCATTCCGCTGTACCGTGACCCATCCGTGATTGGTTACAACCCTGTCGGTCTCTTGGACGTCTTTACCGTCGGACCGGCAAATGAAATCAGTACGACGATTGAAGGTGGAAACCAGTCGTTGATGTTGAACAATGTGCCAGTGACAACGGATCTCGGCGGAACGTTGCGTCTGGGAACCGATGGATTGGGTCGACAAGGTGTGTTCTATGATCCGCCTCAAGACTTCAACAATCAGATTGGCGGTTTCGATACCTTCACCTACTCGGTAATCGACAACGGCACCACTTGGGGCAACGGCCAACTGGAATCTGATCCACGCATCTCCACCAATGTGGTGCGATTCGATCTGAATCCGGTCAATGACCGCCCGGTGTTCGACATCAACCTGCCGCCTGCGGATATGAATGATCCGACCGGGCCGCTGCGTGCGATTGAGACCCTGGAAGACAGTTCGCGGACGTTGATCAATAACTTCGCGTTCAACATCAATCCTGGTGTTCCGACCAGTGCGTTTGACGAAGTGAATCCGGTTACCGGCCAGACGGTTCGGTTCAGTCTGACTTCGCTCGGCTTCCCGCAGTCGCAAGCAAACCAATTCTTCACCGAATTCCCAACGATCAGTGAAGAAGGCATTCTGACGTTCCAGCCTGCACCCGATGTGTTCGGCAGCTTCGATTTTGAAATCGTGCTTTCCGATGATGGTCCAGGCAACGAGACCCGAGGTGACTTGATCTCGTCGCATCCGCGTACGATCACGATTGACGTCCTGCCAATCAACGATCCACCGGTTGTCGATCCCGCAGCGGATCCATTGGAGTTCAGTATCAACGAAGACGGTTCGATCGACATCATGACCGTCGGCACCCCAGGAAATCCTGGTTTGCTTGACGTGTTCAATGTCGGGCCGATCAATGAAGGTGAGGACTTGACGCCCGGTGGCAATCAAACTCTGTCGATTCAGTCGCCGATCCCAACAAGCTCGACCTTTGAAGGGACGATCGAAGAAATCCGCCAAGGCGGACAGTTGGTCGGACTGCGATACCATCCAAAGGAAGATTTCGTCGGCACCGATACGTTTACCTACACCGTGACCGATGATGGCGTTACCGTTGATTTCGGAACCGGCGGTGTACCAAAGTCTGACCCACGAATCGCGACGAACATCGTCAAGATCAACGTGAATCCGGTCAATGACATTCCGCAGTTCAGCGGACCGGCGAACGTCACAGTCGATGAAGACGCTGGTACGGTCAGCATTTCGAGCTGGGCAAACAACGTCCTGCCTGGACCGCCATCGGCACTGGATGAATTGGATACGCAAGACGTGTTCTTCACGATCAACCAGGTCAGTGGTGCCCAAGGGCTATTCACGAGTGCTCCTGTTGCGGTAATCGATCCTGTGACGCAATCTGCTTCGCTGGACTTCGTGACCGCCCCCAACGCGAATGGCGTCGGGGTCTTTGAAGTCCAACTCACCGACGTGCCCACCGATGGCACGACACCGATGAGCACTTCGTTCCGGACGTTCACAATTTCCGTTCGCCCGGTCAATGACCCGCCGACTTTCGATCGCCCGATGGGGCCGATTACGATCACCGAAGACTTTGGTCCGTATTCGGAATTGTGGGCGACCAACGTTAGCCCGGGTCCCGCGGACGAAGCGGATCAAACCGTTCGATTCGAAGTGGTCACGCCTCCGGACGCACAAAGCTTGTTCCAGCAATTGCCGGAAATTGGCGCGGATCGATACCTGCGATTCTTGCCGGCCGCAAATGCGAACGGCACTGTCGATCTCACCGTAACCGCGATCGATTCTGCGGGTGGTGTCTCCGAGGCCGTCGTCCTGCGACTGATCATCACGCCGGTCAACGATCGACCGACAGCCGTGCCAGATAGCTTGACGACCGATGAAGATACGATCCTGACGATTCCAGCTTCACAGTTGTTGGC
The DNA here is from genome assembly GCF_002251265.1 of Rhodopirellula sp. MGV. Classification (NCBI taxonomy): domain Bacteria; kingdom Pseudomonadati; phylum Planctomycetota; class Planctomycetia; order Pirellulales; family Pirellulaceae; genus Rhodopirellula; species Rhodopirellula sp. MGV. The sequence continues at coordinate 96,141 of NZ_NPDI01000001.1, forward strand.
TAACGATATCGATCCCGATATCAACAACCCGGGCGATACCTTGACGATCGTATTCGATCAGCCCGAGTTCTTGTCACTCAGCGGGGCATCGGTCCGCTACGACGAAGCGACGCAGCAGATCACGTACGACCCGAGCGGTTCAGACACTCTGCAAGCTCTGTCCGGAAGCGAACAGGCGACGGATTCGTTTACCTACCGTGTGGTCGACAGCACCGGGGCGATTAGCAATATCGTGACGGTCGCCCTGTCCGTGTCGGGAATCAACGATGCTCCAGTAGCACTTGATGATTCGCCGACGCTGAATCCCAACGGCCCGACAACGATTCCGATCCTTAGCAATGACTCCGATGTCGACGGAACGCTTGATCCGTCAACCATCGAATTCACGTTGCAACCTGCGTTCGGTTCGCTGTCCGTCGACAGTTCGGGTGTGATCACTTACAACGCGTTCAGCACCTTCGCCCAAGAAGACGTGTTCCGTTATCGCATCAGAGATAACGACGGTGCATTCAGCAACGAGGCGACGGTTCGGATCCAAGCGAACGCGGCTCCGATCGCTCGCGAAGATCGTGCAGGAACGTACCTGAATGAATTCGTCGACATCAATGTGGTTGCCAACGACGAAGATCCAGATCCGGTTGCGGGAGCTCCCAATGGCGGGTTGGACTTCGGATCGCTGACGATCGTCAGTGCACCGTTGCATGGGGAAGCGATTCCACGCGGCGACGGTACGATCCGATACATCCCGTCCGACGGGTTCCTCGGAATTGACTCGTTCCAGTACACGATTGCGGATTCGCAGGGACGCGTCAGTAGTCCTGGTACCGTCCGTGTTCAGGTCACCGGTAGTCGCTTGCAGAACCCGAACTTGAATCCCGACGTCAATGACGACGGTGATGTTTCGCCAATCGACGCTCTGTTGGTCATCAACAAGATCGCACGAGCGGGAACGTCAAGTATTCCTGTGACCGAAAGCGATTCGGGACCACCGTACTTCGACGTCGACGGCAACCGAACGATCTCGGTACTCGACGCATTGTTGGTCATCAACGAACTGGGGCGTCGTCAGGCGTCTGGCGGATCGGGCGAGGGAGAATCTGTGGTTGATTCGATCGTTGCTGAATCGACCGTCATGAACGGGCCGATGGACTTCTTGGATTCGATTGTCGGAACTGACGATGACGACGACGATGATCGCCTCAACGCCATCGATGCGGCCTTCGGTGACTTGATCTAAGATCGTTTGACGCACGGTCCGGTGGCGAACCGCTGCCGGACCGATTGATCTTGATATTTGGAAAGGTCGTCGAAGATTTCTAAAGAACGCTCAGCAATGCTGAGCGTAGGCGTGCGTAGCACATCGCACGCGAAAAATCATCACGGACGGTTTGCAGGCCTTGCGCAGCGACCCGTTTTCGCAAGGGCCTGTCGATTATCAACTGCTCGAACGCGTTAAGCCATTCTGTATCTGAGCCGGCAAGAAAGCCGTTGACTGAATGCTCAATCAGATTCTCGTTCTCACCCAATCGTTGACCGATGACGGCTGCACCGCCCGCCATGTAGATTCGCGACTTCAGCGCACCGCGGTAGAGTGATTCGTCGACATTGAACATCGGAAAGATGCCGATGTCGATCATCAACGCTAAGTTGATCATCGCCGTTTGGTTATAGCTCGGGATGACCTTTGGGCGAAACGCTTCAAAACGCGGCAGGCGATCGGGATCTGCACCTACCAATAGCAACTGCAGGTTTTGGTGCTGCGAAAAGATCTGCTCCAGTGGTTCAAAAATTCGATACAAGGCATCGGCGGTGTACTTGCCACCGATCCAGCCGATTGTCGTCGTCTCTGGGACGCGATGGACTAAGTCTCGGTATCGATCGAACTCTTCAATCTGTGGCGAGTCTGGAACGATTGCTACATTGCTGTTGTGTTGTTCGGCATAGCTTGCCGTGAACTCGTTCTCGCAGACGACAAGGTCTGAAGTCGACAGCATCTCGTGGATCTGCTGCCATCCAGCCAATTGAAATGCGGGCAACCAAACCGCATCGATCAAATCGGTAACGACTTTTGTGTTCGGCAGGTCAACCAAGCGTTGGTGAAGTGGCCAGGACGGTACTGTGACCAACATCACGATATCGTGCGACTTCGCAAGCTCGACGATTTGGTTTTCGCGTCTGGAAAGCACCCGCGACTCAGCCCACAACGCAGGCCGGCGGAGCGACGGACGCCAGGGCCAACGCTGCATCACCGTGTTCATTCGCTCACTGGTACGTCCGACGAATGTGGCTTGTAGCTGATCGTCGGCCTGAAAGCTTGTCTTGAATTGTAGGCCGCGTACCGTTGTCGTCGGTGTCGCGAGCGATTCGTAGACGATCAGAACTTTCTTCATCGGGCGACATTCTCACTGCACGCGGGGGCGTTGCGCGTCGGTACATTGCATCGTGCATCGATGGACGCATCGATGCACAAGGGCCGCCAAACCAGTTCGGTGAACGTCACCGATTTACCAACCGCTGCGAATGACTTCACAAACGCGTTCAGCGTCACCAATCTCCATGTGCGTATGGAGCGGTAATACGAGGTATCGGTTTTCCATCGCATTCATGTTCGGTAATTCGCCCTCCCGGAAATCTGCAAAGACCGAGTAGCGGTCGTTTCGAAAGTGCACTTGTCCGGATTCGATCCGTGCATCACGAAGTTTTTTCTCGAGGTCCTGGCGGCGATCGACAAGAACGGTACAGAGCCAAGCCGCGTGGACGCGGTCGGTCATACCCGCACCGACGACCTCGATGCCGTCGAGTCCCTCAAGGCCATCGATATAGGTCTTTAAGATCGACTTTCGCAGAGCTAACGATTGATCAATTGTTTTCAGAGCGGCCAAGCCCATTGCGGCACCGATGTCAGTCATCTGGTACTTGTAGCCCACTTCGTAGATATCGTTTGCCCAGGTTCCACCTTGTTTCGCTTTGCGGTCGATACCGAACCAACGAATCCGCTGAGCCTTGTCGACGAGCGATTCATCCCGCAGCATCAGCATCCCGCCGTCGCCGGTAGTGATGTGTTTGATCGCTTGGAATGAGAACGCGGTAAAGTCTGACATGCCGCCGACGGGACGACCTTTGTAGCTCGCTCCGACCGCTTGCGCGGCATCTTCGATCAAAGGAACCCCTGCTTCATCAGCGATCGCTTGCAGTTCGTCCATGTCACAGGGCAATCCGCCATAGTGCACGCAGACAATGGCTTTCGTTTTTTCTGTCACCAAAGCACGGACGTGATTCGGATCGATATTCATCGTCCCGGCTTGGGCATCGGCGAAACGAACCTTGATTCCGTGGTAAAGCAGCGGGATGCTGGTCGCCGTGCAAGTGAAGACCGGAACGATGACCTCGTCGCCCGCTTTCAAGTCCGCCAATACATAGGCGAGGTGCATTGCGTCAGTGCAGGAACCGACTGCGATGGGGTGGTGTTGGGTTCCAATCCAATCGCGAAATTCGGTTTCAAAGCGGTCAACCTTAGGACCTTGGCCGATCCATCGGGTACGAAGCGTGTCGGCTACTTCGTCGATTGCGGCCTCAGGAACATGCGGATGAAACAAGACCAAGTTCTCACCATCCGCAGGCAGAATCGACTTGTCTCGTGTGTCGGCAAATTTGGCCATGCAATCGAATTAGGGAGCTGGATGAAATTATTTACTTGGTCGCTTCGATCCGAATGTCCCGCCAAGGCTGTTCGTGGTGGTGGGGGGCTAACTCAGAGAACCCACCAAACCCCACCGCAGACAGTTCAGATTTGAGATGCCACGCGGACCAACCAAATGAATACGGTGTGAAGTTAATTTTGTTCATGATTTCTGTCGGGTCGAAAGCATAGATGCCCCGAACGGCTTCCAGGTACTCGTTTTGGTCCCCCGCGTTGGCGAGCAGATGCTGAGCACACTTTTCAATCGACGGCAGTTCGATGACCAGTTTGCCAGCGGGTTTCAACAGTTGGTATGCGTCGGTGAAGAACTCGCGGGCTTGCCAGAGGTTCAGGTAGCTGAGCGAGTGGATCATCAATATTTCGCTAATGCTGTCTGCCGCAAAGGCAGCACGTAGCTCGTCAAATCCCATGTAAAAATCGGCACAGGCCCGAACGTCTGCATCGATGTTGACGTATCCGTCGAGATGCATCGGGCCACAGCCCAGGTTCAGTTTAATGTCGTCAAGTTTCGATAGCGGACCGGCAACCCGTGGAACGACCTTGGGCCCCAACACGGCAGTGCTGGGCATGATACGTTTGGCGACCTCGTATCTGAATCGGCGGATCAGACGCCCCGGAAGTTTGACGCAACGATCAACAAGTCCGCTCATTCCAACATCACCTGAAAGCCTTTCTTGATTGCCATCACTCGCCACTTAAATTTGGTCCAAGCACGAGTTCCCAAGCGGTCTGTTCGCAACGTTTTTTGATAGACCGATGCATGCTGGTCGGTAAACGGCAACTCTAAAAAATCGTGTATTCTGCGACCCACCGCCACCGGTTGCCGACAGAGTTCCTCATAGCCGACTTCGTGATAGTGGCCGTGCGCTTTGCCAAACGTCTCGACACGTTCGAAATGCGCCAGCGTCAATTTTTTCCAATGTTCCGGGTCATTGAAAACGCCGACACCAGGTTTTTCGCGGTGCGATAGAGATGCCGCGATGTCATCGGGATCACGCCGGATGAACAGCACCTTACTTTTCGGAAACACGTCCAAATACAACGGCAATAACACACAGGTACGCGCGTCTTTGATTCCCCAGGGTGAGGTTCCGTCATAACCCCACTGCATTAGGTCAATGCGCCACTGTGTTTTCATAAACTCCCCAACCGTGTCACGAAAGCTCATCACCTCTTCGACGGACATGATCGGGTAGTTGGCCCAGTTCGCCCCCCCTCCCATCAACAACTGGTCATTGACGTAGTTGGAAAAGAAGTGCGATTCGCATTGCGTCGCGTTGTTGACCATGAAGAGGCCACAGGCATGCAGGCAACGCGAAAGCGCGGTGCTGCCGCTGTTGTGCATTCCCATGACCAACACGGGGTCTGGAGAGACACCTTGGAAATCGGTTGGGATCGTTTGACGCTCGGTGGCCACGTTTACTTGGCTGCTTTGATCTCGGCGGCTTCCGCTTCCAACTTCGCGATGCTGTCTTCGAATTCCTTCAGCTCTTCCAAGTCGTCCGCTTGTTGCCGCGAACCGGCAAGTTGCTGGCGGAGACTAGCGAGTTTCTTGTTGATAACATCGAGACGCTTTTTCTGTTTCTTGTCCACTCGAGGCTCGTGGGTAAACGTTGAAAGACGGGGACTATCGAGTCGTTAATGATAGATTGTTGAGACTCCGAACGCTTCCGGCGGATCACCCTGACGGCGGGCAAAGGCAAGAAAAAAGCCCGACCGGATGGCCGAGCTTTCGGATTTGTCTCGTTCGATCGCTTTGTAGCAATCGAATCAATGGACCGACTTTTACGGTTGGGCTGACTAGAACCCGAAACCAATCGACAGACCGCTGCGTCCGTATCCACCGTATGGCCCATACGGGCCGAAAGAACCGTAGCCCATCCCGCCGTAGCCAATCCCACGCCCGTAGATCGAACCGGTGTATGGAGCCCGGTAGGACCCGTAGTATGGCGAGCGATAAACCGGGCTGGTGAAGTATGAACGCCCGACGGAGTAAGCAGGGGCGCGGTAGCGAACAGTGGGGCGATAGGCGTTACTGTAGCGGACGGCAGAACGAGCACGTCCACGGTAGCAATTGCCGGCCGACGCGTCTGACTGGAACAAAAACATCGAACTGACACCGATGGCGACAGCCATGACAGCTTTCTTGAACATCACAAAAAATCCTGACTTGGGAGGGAGGGAAGATTGAGTACACGCCCAGTGTTGGTGGGCACTCAAGTCCGACGGGATCTTGGGAAGGTTACCTAGCAACGTCATGGTCACTTACAGCGACAGTCCGTCATGGCTTGAGCTTTTTCGAACGCTTTCTCAAAGATGCATCGCTCGTGCCAACACATTCAATTTCCGCGGCTGGCTGCCCAATAGGTCTTCGCAGATCAGCGAATGAACACCAAAAAGCGGAATGAATCAATTTCGTGCTTGATTCATGCGAACCAGCGAAGTTCAAGCAGCACGGTCGCTTATCTTGCCAGGTGTGGTCGCATTGAATGCAGCCTGGTATCTCGTAATAAGACAGGAAATACCGATTAAACTTCGCGCGACGCGGCGAAGAATTGATCGAAGTGGCGAGGCGTTTCGTAGCCGGCGTATGCTACCAACCCTTCGCTTCGCCCTCGATCATGATCTGTTCAATGTCCTCGTCACTGATGTTGTTCTCAAGTGCGAGATGAGTCGTTTCACGATCGGCAATTTTTTGCGTCAGGCCTGCAAAAGCCTGGCCGGCTGCACCGCTCTTTGGGATCTTATTCGAATTGCGATTCATCGAGTCAGTCATCGCGGTGTAGTCACGATAGATCTGCTGCCGCGTCGATTCGGGTAAGTCGACGACACGGTATTGCAGATTTTTTTTCGCCTCTTGTTCCGCGACCGCTCGTTGTTCGGCCGCAACCGCTTCCGCTTGTTTGGCTTCTTCTTGTTGCCGTCCGACGCGAAAGAACGTGATCACGATCAAGACAAGCATCGCGACAAAAGCGACGCCTAGGGCAATGACCCACTGCATCATCTTGGATTCGGATCCGGAATCCGCATCCTGATTGGATTGAGTGCGTTTGGGGCCAGAATTAGCCGTGGTGCTGCGGGGCGCGGTTGGATTTTGAGTCGAAAAGACGAGATTGCATGACGGGCATCGAGTTTTTGCCATCGACGCAGGGACGTTGACGGTATTACCACAACCGGGGCAAGCGAGTCTTTTGATCGACATATCAGCAGCGGTTTGAGGGGGCGAAGAGAGGCGTAGCGAGTGTTCGCTACATTAGCACGTTAGTCCGTACGATACATCATCCAGCGTCGCTGAAGTTCCATGACCATGCGGCGGACTTCTGGAGGCGGACTGACTTGTTCAAAGCGGACGCATGCGGGAAAAAAGAACCCATAACCGTTGCGTCCCATCCGTCGAACGATCCCTTCCATTTCAATGGTTTCGTCGTTGCAGGCCAAAGTCAAGCGAGCTTCGTCGCCGATCTGAAACTTCACAGGATCGCGATCAGACGCTTTGACAAAGACGCCTGTCATGCTGATGTTGTCCGGACGTGCTTCGAATTCCAAGTTGTTGAACTGGATCCAAACACGGAGATCATCCCGGCGCAGAATCGGAACACGGAACGACTGCCGGCGATTGTCATCATCGTTGACAACCACTTTACTCTTTTGAACCGTTTCGACAAAATCGACCAACTCATCAACGGCATCTGCGTCGAGCGTCAGTTGCGTCTCGGGGTGGCTGACGCTGCAAATAGTCAAAGCGTCTCCGTCGTAGCTCAGTTCGATATCACGTAGAGTCAGCTTCGCCATCAGCCTGTCCTTTGCCTGTGCCTCTTATTCTGCGTTGGTGGAGTTGCTTTATAACGCCCATCCCAGCCGGCGTCATCGACGGGCATTGTCATCCTTGCACAACGTCAGCGTTCCAATGTTGGTGATCGGCATGAATGTCGATTCCTCGCGTCAAATCGTGTTCACAGAATGAGAAAACCGCTTTATACAGCACTTTCCGGTCATCCCAATTATCTTGATCTGTGAAACCAGGGGGAAGCAAATCCTCTTCTTCGAATCAGTTTTTGTGATTTACGGCCACGCTCAGGCTGCTATCGGGCGGCGACCGGTTCAGCTTCCGAGCGACTTGTGGACTCCCGAAACAGCTCGGCAATGACGTCTTCAAGTGGCGGGTCTTCAACGGCGACGTCTTCGATTGGGTGTTCGGAAAGCAATCGAGAAAGCGTGCGGGGGACATCCGCTCGTTCGACGCGGAGCCGCACTTTGGGCCACGTTTCCGACAGCACTTCACCGAACACGGTCGCGTCCACTTGGTGAACTTCTGGGAATTGAACGGTGATGATTTTGTAGCCTGAAAATTTGTCGATAATTCCTGACAGAGACCCGTCGTACTGGATCAAGCCACGTGCGATGACGACAACACGCTTGCAAAGTGCGGCGACGTCTTTCATGTAGTGGCTGGTCAACAAAATCGTGATCTTGCGTTTCTCTTGGTAATAACGCAAAAACTGCTGAATGTTGTGTTGGGCAATGACATCCAAGCCGATTGTCGGCTCGTCAAGAAAAAGCACTTCGGGGCTGTGCAGCAACGCAGCCATGAGCTCCATCTTCATTCGCTCGCCGAGCGATAGCTCGCGAACTGGTTGCTTTAGTAGTGGTCCAACCTCCAGCAAATCGGTTAGTTCGGCCAACGTCGAGTTGAATTGCTCGACCGGCACACCATAGATCTGCTGCTGCAAACGGAACGATTCTTGTGCCGGAAGATCCCACCACAGCTGGTTCTTCTGTCCCATCACCAAAGCAAAACGTCGGCGGTAGGCATTCTGGCGTTGCCAAGGAACGTATCCCATTACCGAAGCCGTTCCACCGGTCGGGTCAATCACGCCGCTGAGCAATTTCAGCGTGGTCGTTTTGCCCGCACCGTTGGGTCCAAGAAACGCGACGAATTCTCCGGCTTCAACTTCCAAGTCAATGCCGCGAACCGCGTGGACTTCTTCGTATTCGCGATGAAAAAGTCCGCGAATACTCTCGCGCAGGCCTTCGCCTTTGCGGTAGACGCGATACGACTTTGTCAGATTGTGAGCTTCGATGATTGGCATGAACGGTCCAGCCCATTGGGATCGGCGACGGGAAACGGTATTGTAGTGGGCCAAGGCAATTTTTGACGACCACGCTGAAGACGGAAATTTGTGGCGTCGTTCTCTTTCCGGCCCGCGGTGGTCTATTCAGCCGATGAATCCTCAGGAAGTCAGCTTGCCCAACATTCGGATCGGCTTGGGGTACGATTCGCACCGTCTCGCTTCCGGAGGGCCATTGCTGATCGGCGGGATCGAGATTCCCGCCGACGTCCACGCAGTTGGACATAGCGATGCTGACGTGTTGCTGCACTCGCTGACCGATGCGCTGCTTGGGGCGATTGCCGATGGCGATATCGGCCGTCTATTCCCCGATACCGCAGCCGAAAACAAAGACCGCGATAGCCGCGATTTTGTGAACGAAGCCAACGCTCGAGTGAACACGCAGGGGTATGGAATCGTCAATTTGGATTGTGTGATTCTGGCGGAACGGCCCAAGATGGCACCGCATATCGATTCCATGCGATACGCCATCGCAGAAATGCTCGGAATCGATATCGGCCGTGTCAGCATTAAAGCCAAAACGGGTGAAGGAGTCGGTGAAATCGGGACCGGCCAATCGATCGCCACGCGTGTGGTCGTCTTGCTAGCCGGGAATTGACCATACCGCCGGTTCGGCCTCGTCTAACAGCGACGCGGTTTATCTCCGTCTGATTTCTTGCGCCAAGCCCGCATTTCATTCGGTCCGATGAACATCACCAGAATCGCGTCCGGTCCGGCAAAGCGGTCAAACACGTCTTCGTGGAACTCGTCTTCACCTGGCCAGGGATATGAATAGACGATCCCAAAATCTTCCAAGTCCATGCCCCACTCGTCGTACGGTGAAGGTCCATCGTGGCCCAACGATGGCAACGTGGGGTCGTAGGTAAGTTTCTCCGCGCCGTTGGGAAGGAAGTTGCCGTGGAAAAGTTCGACGTCGGCAGGCCACTGCTTGACGGTTTGTTCAGCCTGCCGGATGAGATCCGGATGGGATTCGATCCCAAACGCGGCCAGCTTAAGCGTCGAAGCCATGCACGCCACACTGGCAAAACCACAACCCCATTCCAGAAAACGTCGGCTTGTCAGCGATTCATGATCCAGAATCCAAGTCAACGTTTGATAGACAAGTTCATAATCTGCCGCAACAAATTGTGCCGCGTGGTGTTGGTTCCAACAGTCTTGGAATCGCTCAATCCTCGTCCGCATCCAAGTGAGCCGTTCGGCAATCGAAGGGGCAATCGGCAACAGGTTGATATCGGCAGGTAGTTCGATCGGGCAAAGCATTGGGAGATAGACGGATGAAGAGGATTTCGGTTGGCAGTTCCTAGGCGGATCATCGCCGTACCGGACAGATCTGCCCATTGCTGTGCCGGTTCACGCTATGATTGAAGCATCCGATCGCTGGAGTAAAAGCCCCCATGTGCCGAGTCTTGGTTGTCGACGATAGCCCAACGCAGATGACGTTGATTACGTCGATCTTGCGCGCTCGCGAAATCGAAGTCGAAACCGCCAGCAACGGGCTCGAAGCAATGCAGCGCATCGCGCAGAATGCACCCGATCTGGTTTTAACCGACATGCAGATGCCGGAGATGAATGGCGTCGAGCTGATCCGGAAAATGCGATCCGAATCGCCGATGTTGCCATCTGTCCTGGTAACCGCATTCGGGACCGAGGGATTGGCCGCGGAAGCCTTGGGCGTTGGGGCGTGCAATTACATCTCCAAGGATCACGTCGGTGTCTTGCTGCCTGATACCGTGTACCGAATTTGCCAACTTGCACAGGCCAATGAGGAATCGTTGTACTTAAAAGCGGCTCTGGTGCCTCAGTCATTCCAGTTCGTGCTCGATAGTTCGATTGATCGGCTGGTCCCCTGCACCGCATTGCTGATTCGTATGATGGCCGCCATGAATGTCTTGCACACCATCGACCGTCTACGCATTGCCGAAGCAGTACACTACACGCTGCTGCACTGCATCGTGCACGGCAATTTAGGGAAACCTCTTTGCGAGACGCCGTATTCGATCGCCGATGCGATGAACTATGTATCAACGCATGACTCCCCAGCAGAAAAAAACGGATGTGACCCTTGTGTCTCGATGCGTTTATCGGTCAACACGTCCGAAATCAAGCTTTCCATCGCCTTTGACGGGGACGGGCCATCGATTCGCCAAGCCCCGATGCCAGGGACACCGCAAAGTTTTTCAGACGAGCGAGGGCGCGGCATGTTGTTGCTGACCAGCGTGATGGACGAAGTCTTTATCGATCCGATGTCACACGACTTGCGACTAACCAAGTATTTCTAGCCGGGCCTCCGATTGTGCGTTACGGCACAGATTCGTAGCCTGAACCAATTGCCGCCCCGAAGCGACTCGGAAAGAATAACGATTGCTATTGTCGCTTCGTCCAATCAGTGAGCGGTCTTCGTCGATTTGCCGATCAAGACAGCTTACTTTTGCAGGCGACCTATCAACCAGATGAACTTTGCAGCGGACTTCTTCGCGTTATGGCTACAACCTCTTTGCCCGAATGTCTTCGCCGTCGAGCGGAAGCCCATGGTGATCGAATTGCGTTGACATTTTTGACCGACGAGTCGTTCGCCGGTGAGCAGGCACCGGTTCGACTGACGTACGCTGAGCTCTACGATCGATCGCTTGCTGTCGCCGCCCAACTCAAGCATCTTGAATTGATCGAAGCCGATTCCAATCTGGATCGCCAGGCGAACGATGGGACATTCAATTTTGCAGCACAACCTCGAGTCGCTTTGCTCTATCCGCCTGGCGTGGAGTCATTGATCGCGTTGATCGGGACACAAATGGCTGGCGCGATTCCTGTGCCGGCCTCGTTTCCACGCCCCCATCGCGAAATACCAAGGCTGAACGCGTCCGCGCAAGACTGTCACCCCGCTGCCTTACTAACCGATCGAGCGACACTGGAAACGCTCGCCCAGGACAAGCTCTCCGAAAGCTTGCAGAACATTCCGATTGTGGTAACCGACTCAGGCAAAGTCACAGAGGGCGGTCAGCCGATCGACTGGGAAACCGTCGTTGACGCCAACGCTACCAACCCGGATGCGGGCGCGCTGTTGCAGTACACCAGCGGCAGCACGACAGCGGCTCGCGGTGTGGTGCTCCGACATCGGAACCTAATGTCGAATCTTGAATCAATTCGCCAAGCATTCGAACTCGACTTCATGCCAGACGAACGAGTCAGTGATTTGGAACTGCCGGACGAAGCAGTCGATGTCGGCGTGTTCTGGTTACCGTTTTATCACGACATGGGATTAATCGGTGGAATCTTGGCGCCGCTTTACATCGGCGGACACACGGTCTTGATGAGTCCGCGGGCTTTTCTGACTCGCCCCATTCGATGGCTGCAAACGATCAGCACTTATCACGCTTCGATCTCAGGCGCGCCAAACTTCGCCTATCAACTCTGTGTTGATCGAATTCCCGGCAAGCAAACCGCTGACCTTGAACTCAGTCAATTGCGACTCGCATTTTGTGGTGCGGAGCCAGTTCAGGCAAAAACACTGGAGGAGTTCGCGCAACGATTTGCATCAAATGGCTTTCAACCTTCAGCGTTCTATCCCTGTTATGGACTCGCCGAAGCAACGCTGCTGGTTGCGGGAGGCCGAGTTGCTGAGCCGCCGTCCGTGCTTACCTTGCGACGTGACGACTTTCAAAAGAATGTTGTCTCGCCCGTGGATCCGAATGGAAAGACAAAGCTCAGCCGTCGTGAACTGGTACAACTGGTAGGATGCGGCCGCGAAGTTTGGCAGACTGACATTAAGATCGTTGATCCGACGAATGGTGAAGGGCTGCCGGACGGAAGCATCGGCGAAATTTGGGTGCGCGGCGGAGGCGTTTCAGATGGTTATTGGTCGGAACTCACCGGTGAGACTGCTCCCGAGACATTTGACTCAGATGATGTAGCCGACAAGCGATCGGAACAGAGGTTTAACGTCGCCCTCGCGTCGGGTGAAACGGGGTTCTGTCGTTCCGGTGACTTGGGATTTGTCTATCAAAATCAGTTGTACGTCACTGGTCGTCTGAAAGAAATGATCATCCTTCGGGGGCGCAACTTGTACCCGCAAGACATCGAAGCCACCGTGCGTCAGACGGTGGAATCATGTGTTGTCGACGCACCGGAGTTGGTTGGGTCGGATCTAGCACTCTGCCGGTCTGCAGCTTTTGCCGTCAGTGGAAACCGGGGCGAAGCTTTGGCGATCATCGCAGAGGTGCCGAGGACGCTCGACGATGAACGATTGCTAGGTGAAATTGTTCGTCAGATCAGGCACGCCGTGATTGATGTCCACGATGTCGATCCGCAACACATCTGGCTGACACGGCCGGCAACGATCGCTGTCACTACCAGCGGAAAAACGCGTCGTGTCGATTGTCGTGAATCCTTTTTGGCGGGCGACTTGAAAGCTCGCTACCAGTACAACCGATCTGCGTTCAGCGAACAATCGCCGCTCCAATTTCCTGACTTGCCGAAACGCCCGATGCCAGGTGACCAACCGAAGCTGCAACAGGAGATCGAGGACTGGATGGCACAGTGGTTGATCTCCCGGGCGGGGATCAACCCGGAGGAGTTCTACCGCGACCGCCCGCTAAGCGAATTCGGGCTCGACAGCTTGTCAGCTGTCGAACTCAGCGGCGAAACCGAAGATTGGACCGGGGTGATGCTGACACCCGAAGTCGCGACCGACAATCCTTCTGTCGAGTCGCTCAGTCGCTTTATCGCGCAGCGTTACGTCGATACCCGGGCGATCTAATACTCGTTCAAGCAAATTAATTGCGCGGTTTCGACGTGTTTGATTGATCGGTGAGCGGTCAAAGGCTTGTCTTTGAATCGAGTCAGCAGAATCTGTATCGGATCGCCATGCGAAACCAGAAGGTAGGTCAGGTCTTGGCTGGTTTGATCGATTGATTCAACACAGTCCCACATCCGCTCGGCCACCACGAGAACGCTTTCAACATCCCATTGGCAATGAGATGGATCCAGTTTGTCTTGCTGCCAGACGACTTCGTAGTTCGTCGACGAAGTCCCATCGAAATCGCCGAAGTACCTTTCACGCAGTTGCGTCGTTTCCACCGGATCGATCCCCAACGCGTTCCCGATAATCTTTGCACTCTGCATGGTCCTCAAAAACGGCGAGCAGAAGATCGCAGTGACCTTACTAAGCTCATCTTTGTGCTGATGAAACGTGGCTTCAATTTCTTGTTGACCTGTTGCGGTGAGGCCAAAAGCGTGCCTCGCAATCGCGAGCGAACTTGCCACCTGACCTTCGACATTCGCTTGGCTTTGCCCATGACGTAGCAACAGAAACCGATTGCGAAGTTGCATCATTCGTTGACGAGGATGTCAGAGGGAGAGAGCAATGAAATCAACAAAAAACGCCCGTGTGATTGCCTCACACGAGCGTCGGATACGATCAAGATCAATCTCGATGCTTGTTACTTGTGCTTGCTGTGACAAGCTTTGCAGTTGCTCGCCTTCTTTAGCATTGCGGTCGCGTCGTCTTTGCCTTCTTTGACGGCTTCGACGGCTTTCACCAGATCACCAGTCAGCTTTTTCCAGCTCTCTGCTTCGCCTTTCTTGGGCTCGCATTTCGCCAAAGCGACCAGCATTTCATGTAATTTTGAAATCTCTTCTTCAGACGCATCGCCCGACGCCACTTTCTTGACCAGTGGGCCTTTGAATGCTTCTTTCATGACCTCTTTGATGGTGTACTTCGGCTTGTCGTCTTCGTCCGCAGCCAAAACTGGCGAGCAAACGGTGATGACGGCAAACGCACCCATCAGGGCCAACGAGATACTTTTTCGCACCATTTCGTGTCTCATTAACGCGTTTAGGAAACCCCCGCAACAACACGCCGCAGAGGACCAAGATAGATATAAGTGATCGTCATTACGAACGCCACAAAATTGAATTCGCAGTGCTAAAAAATGACGGAAAACTTCAACGTTTCGCGCCGATCAATCCATCGATCTCGAGGGAATCATCGGTCACGTTTTTTGCCTCAAGACTCTACGCGGCTGGCAACTTGTGGCCACCGAGCCGCAAACGTGGGGAGAATGCTATTTTTCCTATTCTTCCAAAAAGGTGCCTGACACCTTTTTGACGTAGATGCGGAGGCGGGCGGCGGAATAGGTGTTCGCGTTGCCGCTGAAGGTCCAGTCGGGGTTTTCGCCGCTGCCGTTGCCGATCCCTAAGTCGGCACCGCCGCCGTTGTTCCAGTTGTTGATCGCGAAGATCGTCTGGCGGGCGGCAAAGTTGTGGATCTGCATCGATCCGTAACCGTTGTGCGGTGGCGCTGGCTGGTCGCCGAAGTCAAAGCTCGCACCCGATGCTCCAGGAACCTGCGAGGAGTTGGTTTGGCCGTAATTGTTTGGCCAAAACTCGATGTTCCCTTCCGCGATACCCGTTCCACTCTTAATCGAAGGCTGGTTGGAAAATACATCCAGGTTCTTCACACGCTGTTGGAACCCGTTGCCCAGCGATGCGACCGGAATACCGAGCTTCTTGGCATCGTCGGTGAACGCGTCCATGGCGACAAAGACCTTTTGCTCTTCGCCGCTTCCCGTCGTCAACTCAACCAAATAGCCAACACGGTCAAAACTGTCGATGTTGCCACTGTTGTCGACGTCGTATTCGATCTTTCCGCCAAGCGATTTTAGGTTTGCATCGAACACCAACGCGTAGTCACGTTCGATTGCCAAGGTGCTGACAAAGTCCGGTACTTCGCCACCGCGGAACGCCCCGACGGGCAGTCCGCTGCCACCCATCAAGTTCGGCTCGGCCAGCTTGTGCCAGGCAAAACGAAACGCCGTCGGCGAGTTGACTTTTTCCGAAGTCAAAATGACTTGGTTGCCTTCGATCTTGGCCGTTGCCGGTTGAAACCCATACGAATCGGCACCAACAACTTCGAAGTGAGACGGTGTTTTGCCGTCGCGTGTTTTCAAACCGCCAGCGGTGTCTTTGAAGGTCACGATCAAGCGATCGCCGTCAACCTTCATCGATTCCATCGAAGGGCTCGCCGCAGTCAAATCGGACTTGCCATAGTCATGTTTGAGTGCCCACAACGCCAAACGCTCACCGACGTCTTGCTTGTTCGGCGGGTGAATGTCTTGCAGCGTCGCGATGTCATTGATCACAACCATCCCGACATTGGGCAGTTGCTGAACCGCGGCTTGTGCCTCCCAAAACTTCGCCAAGATCGTTGGATCTTCGTCGCCATATTGGTAAGGAGCAATCTGTACGAAGTAGAACGGAAAGTCACCTTGGTCCCAAAGTTGACGCCAACCATTGATCAATGCTTTCTTCTTTTCGAAGTACAGCATGCCTTCGCCATGGTTCGATTCGCCCTGATACCAGATGGCACCGCGAATCGGGAAGCCAACGATCGCGTGGATCATGCCGTTGTAAAGCATGGTCGGATCTTGATGGCTTTCCCAAGGACGGAGGGCTGTTGGAAACGCCGGGCTTGGCGAAACTCGTTTGCTGCCGCTCAAATCCTTTTTCGCTTCGTCGACCCAATTTTCAGTGGCTTCGACGTGCGATTCGAGGG
The DNA here is from genome assembly GCF_002251265.1 of Rhodopirellula sp. MGV. Lineage (NCBI taxonomy): Bacteria > Pseudomonadati > Planctomycetota > Planctomycetia > Pirellulales > Pirellulaceae > Rhodopirellula > Rhodopirellula sp. MGV. Next base: position 112,519 of record NZ_NPDI01000001.1, read on the forward strand.
TCTTGTTGTAAAGATCGCTGCCAGGCATCTTGGTTTCGACGGCCTGATAAATGTCTTGCAACGCATCAACCTGTTCAAACCCGACAGGTGGTGTCCATGGCTCAACGCGTGTTCCACCCCATGACGAATTGATCAGCCCGATCGGCACATCAATGTCTTTTCGCAAACGCTTCGCCATGAAGTATCCGCAAGCGGTGAAGCGGCCGACCGTTTTGGGCGAGCACAGTTCCCAGGGCGCAGCAACGTCGTCGATCGGATCGTTCGAGGGGCGGTGTGCGAATTTGATGTGGCGGATCAACGAGTCGTTCGCGGCAGCGATTTCCGCCGACGAATTGCTGCTTCCACGAACGTCCCATTCCATGTTCGATTGGCCCGAACACAACCAAACTTCGCCGACCAGCACATCGGTCAACTCGATCGTGTTGTTGCCTTTGACGGTCAGCGAACGAGCTTCGTGACTGGCATCGATCGCCGGCAATTCGACGTGCCATTTACCATCGGCATCCGCGACGGTTTCGGCTGTGTTTCCGGCAAAGGAGACCGATACGGATTCTTTCGTGTCAGCCCAGCCCCAGACACGGATCGGCTTTTGTTGTTGCAGCACCATGTGGTCGCCGTAAAAGCCAGGCAAGCGAACGTCGGCATTGGCATGATTCGCAATGCTGGCCGCAAGTCCAACGGCGGTCAGGGCAATCGCGTTGCCCCAGCGACCGCATACGCGGCTGCAAAGGTTTGTCAGTTTCATCAAGCTGTCTATCGATCGAGGGTTAGGGTTGAAGTGCGTTGAGAAGCGGTTGTCGGTATTGTTGTGTTCGTGGATCAAAGATGCCAAAGCCCGATGCGAACTCCCAATAAGCCCAGTCCATTTGCAGCGATTCCGCTGCCGCACGGACCGCAGCGGTCCAGCGGGCTCGCGAGTCCATATCGGCCTCTTGGTACGCACCGAATTCGCCAAGGTAGATCGCACGACCATGTTGCTGGCCCCAGCGAGCGGCCTTTGCCAAGTCATCGCGGATGGCATCCCCTGCGGTACTGAGCAGCGATTCTTTACGATCGGCATAAACCAACGAAAGCGATTTCACGATGAAAGGCTGCGTTTCGTTTGCCGTGTTGTTTTGCAGGTAAATTCGGTCAAACGAACCACCGAGCACCCCAGCGTCAAACGTCACACGGAGTGGCTCGCCCGGTGCGGTGGTCACGTCTTTCGCGACTTTTTGTTCGCCACTGACCAACGAGATTTTCAGTGCGACTTTCGAATCGACTTGCAGCTCCAACGCTTGTGGGATCGGACGGCTCGATGCGGCACGAAGTTGCACGCCAGCCCAACCACGTTCGAAAGCGGCTTGCAAGCCATTCGTCGTGCCAACCGTTTTGGTGTCCCAGGACTCGTTTCGCCAGCCTCCGGCAATCGATGCGGTGTTGGCATTCCAGACGATGCCAGTCGGTTTTACCGGCTGCGTCCACGGTGCACCTTGGTGCGTGAAATCAAACGGAAGGTAATAGTGCACCGTGACAACCAGGTTGTCGTCTTGCGGAAGCTCAAGCGTGTCCAGCGAATCGACGGAGTTGAATCGGATTGGCCCAACAACGACTGTTCGATTTGGATTCGATTTGCGAATCACGTTCAACGAGTCCACGACCCACTGATTCCAAAGCTTCGCATCTTCGTTGAAAACATCGTGGGGTTCGTTCAGCAGTTCGAATGCCACCCGATCATTTGGGAGTGATCGAAAGTGTTCGGCAATCTGCTTCCACATCGCGACGAAACGGTCGTGGTTCTGCGCCGGCTGTTCATTCAAATTCGGATCGTGGTGAATGTTGATCAACAGCTTTAGGTCGGCATCCAAGCAAGCCTTGACAATCGTGTCGACACGCCGGACGAATTGGGCATCGATCTGATAAGGCGACGTCTTTGCCGTGTGATAGCCCCAACTGATCGGCAACCGAACATGATCGAAACCTGCCTCTTTGACGCGGGCGAACCAATCGGTGTTTACACGTAAACCCCAGTCGCCTTCGTTCGGGGCATCCAGCATATTGCCGAAGTTAATTCCGCTGCCCAAACGCAGAGGAGTGGACTCGGCAGTTGACAGTTTGGGACTCGATTGACTCATTGCCGTTGGCAACAGATCCGTACTCGTCAGTCCGAAAAGAACAGCCACGCAGAACGCAGCTCGCAACACAGCAGTCATCAAACGTTTGGTTCACTGGAGGGAGGATCGAAAGTTACTCGGATTGGCCAAGCAAGTGTCTTCGACGAATCGTGTCGCCTGCTTCGCGACATTGTCGCCCGCGTTTGCGACGCTGTGATTGGCGTTCGGTATGGTGACCAGTTCGCATTCGACGCCCACGGATTTCAATGCTTTGTCCAAGTTGTATGCATGTTCGATGGGGACGATGTCGTCCGCATCGCCGTGGACCTGCATCATCGGCGGATCGTCTTTGCTGACGAATGAGATTGGCGAGACATCGGTCATCTTGGCAGCATCCATTTCGCCGGCGGGCGTCCCCGGTTGGTACCCGATCAATTGGCGGTAGGCGGGATGTTGGTGATCGATCGACTTGAGCAGCGACCAATCCGTCGGCCCCGCAAAGCTGACTGCACACGCGACACGTGAGGATTGAGTTTCAACCGGATCCGTCGAATCTGGATCGGCCGCGTCGTCAGCCAGAGCGACATAGGCCGACAAGTGTCCTCCCGCGGACCCGCCCGTCACGCCAATTTTGTCGGATGCGATGTTCCATTTCTTGGCGTTCTGGCGGATGAACTGAATTGCCCGCAAGCAATCGTTGACCTGTGCCGGGTGTGTGGCAACGTATGTGAAGCGGTATTCGACCGCGACGACCGATGCTTTGTTTTCGGCGGCAAGCCGCAGCAACCAGCCTGGTACGTGTTCTTTCGAGCCGCCACTCCAGCCGCCGCCGTGGAAAAACACCATCGCGGGGGTCGGTTGGTCGGATTGAGCTTGATAGACATCCAGCCGCTGGGCCGGGTGAACGTCGTCATACGCGACGTCTTTGAACGTCGGGGTCGATTGGGCGCAGCTGGGGGTGATCAGGGCGATCACGATCAATAGGTGGGCGACGCCGATTGCGGTCAGTCGTTTCATAGGTAGGTCCTCGGAGGCGATTCCGAACCATTGTAGCCCTCGGGAATCGAATCCGGATCGCTAGGGGCGTGGAAAATCGACTTGCACCCCGGATTGCGGGGGAACGAATGGGTTTTCGAGGTCCTGCTGCGGGGGCGTAGGGGGCGATTCACGGTCGCCTCTTGACGCTTTGCCGGGAATCGCCAACGCTTTGACCGAATAGATTCTCTGACGACTAACTTCAGGCGACCTGATGAGCTTTTCAGTTGCGTTAAAAGCGTTTTTTGCGGCGATCGGAAACAAAGACAAATCTGACCAGATCGATGCCGTATTGTCGGGTTCGGCCACCAAATCACTCGCAGCCCCGGCTGCGAAAGTGGAACCAGCGAAAGTCGAAAAGCCGGCTCCTGTGGTCCCCCCAGAACCGCGCCGTGACTCGGCCCTGACGTTGTTGTCGGCTTTGCAACGTGAATCGCGTTTGATTGACCTGATCCAAGAGAATTTGGACCAGTACAGTGACGCCCAAGTCGGCGCCGCCGCGAGGCCATGTTTAAAGCAGTGCGCGGGCGTGTTGGACCGATTGTTGGGGCTCAAGCCACTCGTCGAGGCGTCCGAAGGCGAAACGGTCACAGTCGGCGAGTCACCTTCGCCGATGCGTTACCAATGGATCGGTGAAGGCACTGCCACCAGCGGCAAGCTCGTGCATCACGGTTGGCAAGCCACCAAAATCGAACTGCCGACCTGGTCCGGCAGTGACGATGACGCCAACGTTGTCGCCCCGGCACAAATCCAAGCAAGCTAGTCACGGTACCGATTGCACGCGTCACAGGACCGACAGGTCGTGGCGCCGCACCCGTGAATCATCTCGAACAAAGACAGAACACATGACAGCGCGATTTTGCATCGGTATCGACCTCGGAACGACCAACTCCGTCGTCGCCTTTGCCGAGATCTCGGACGATAAACGCGTGCAGCCGGAATTAAAGCTGCTGCCGATTCCCCAATTGATCGCGCCAGGCCAAGTCGAGACCCGGTTGTCGCTGCCATCGTTTCTGTACCTGCCACGCGAAGGCGAAGTCGCATCGTTGGAGATGCCGCTCAATACCGAACCACAAACTGGTATCGCCGGTTACTACGCTCGCCAACAGTCTGCGGAGAACCCACAACGCGTCGTCGTGGCCGCGAAGAGCTGGCTGTGCCACGGCAGCGTCGGTCGCACCGAACCGGTCTTGCCTTGGCAATCGCCGCCCGAGGTCCCCAAGGTTTCTGCCTTCGATTGCACGACCAAATTCCTCAAGCATCTCGTCGCCGCATGGGATGACAGTCACGCCGACGCGCCGCTGAAATCGCAACAAGTCGTCTTAACCGTCCCCGCGTCGTTTGACCCCGCCGCACGCGAGCTGACAAGACAAGCCGCAATCGAAGCCGGCCTACCCGATCACTTTGTATTGCTCGAAGAACCGCAAGCCGCCGTGTATAGCTGGTTGGCATCGCGTGCTGACGATTGGCGTGACCAATTGAGCTCCGGTGACTTGTTGATGGTCGTTGACGTCGGTGGCGGAACGACGGACCTGACATTGGTCGCCGTTCAAGAAGACGGCGGCGAGCTGAGCTTGCAGCGTTTGGCAGTCGGGAATCACTTGCTGCTCGGCGGCGACAACATGGACTTGGCTCTCGCCCACCAAGTCTCCACCGACTTACAAACGCAAGGTCATTCGCTGGACCCATGGCAAAGCGTATCGCTATGGCATGCTTGTCGTGATGCGAAGGAGAGTTTGCTGTCCGCCGACGGGCCGGACGAAAAAACGATCTCCGTCCTCGGTCGCGGCAGCTCGCTGATTGGCGGAACAATTTCGACGCCGCTGACGGCCGATCGTATTCGTGACGTGATCGTCGAAGGTTTCTTTCCGCTGTGTTCGGCAGCGGACCGCCCACAACGCCAAGCGGCATCCGGGTTCCAAGACATCGGCTTGCCTTACGAAGCCGATCCCGCGATCACTAAACAGGTCGCCGCGTTCTTGGCGGATCAAGCCGACACCATCCGCCAAGCCAACCCCGACGCACCCGAGGGCTTTGTCGGCCCAACGCATCTGCTTTTTAACGGCGGCGTGTTCCGTGGCGAAGCGTTGCGGCAACGGATGCAGCAAGCGGTCAGCGACTGGTGCGAAACCGAGCCTGAAGTGCTGGGCGGTCGTGAAGAGCTGGATTCGGCGGTTGCTTTGGGCGCCGCGTATTATGGCTGGTCCAAGCAATCCGGCGGCATTCGCATCCGTGGCGGAACGGCAAAGTCGTACTACATCGGGATCGAAACGGCCGGACTGGCGATTCCCGGTGCACCCCGTCCGCTGCGTGCGTTGTGCGTCGCGCCTCAAGGGATGGAAGAAGGCACCGAGTCCGAAGTGCCAAGCAACGAGGTCGGTTTGATCGTCGGCGCACCGGCCCGTTTCCGATTCTTTGCTTCGGCAAAACGAACCGACGACACCGTCGGTACGCATCTGGATCGTTGGCAGCCCGACGAATTGGTGGAGAGCGAGCCGATCGAATTGACGCTTCCGCGGCAATCGGGTGAGAACGAAAAAAGCGACGACCCGTTCGTCCCCGTTCGCTTTGTCAGCCGAGTGACGGAGCTTGGAATGTTCGAATTGTGGTGCCACGCGACACGGACCGACGAACAATGGAAAATGGAGTTCAACGTCCGTGACCAAAAGGATCGCTGATCGGATCCGTCGGGCCCTTCGATCATTCACTTTCAGTGCTTCAAGAACCCAGTGCGTCAAGCATGTCAACTTCGCCGGAACGCCAGCCCAACCCTGCCGACTCGAATTCCGATCCTGATTCCAGCCCGTCACGCTATGTCGTTGGCATCGACTTGGGCACGACGAACTGTGCCCTGTGTTTTGTCGACACGCACAAAGAGGATTGGACCGTCGAAACGTTCGCGATCGAGCAATGGGTGGACCTCGGGCAGATCGAAAAACGCGAAACACTGCCTTCGTTTCACTACCAGCTGACTCAATCGGAATCGTCGGCGATCGAATCGGGCCTGCCTTGGGAACAGAACGCCAAGAAATCGAAAAAGGATCGTCCTGGTTGCGTCGGAGTGCTGGCGCGTGACGCAGGAACACGGCATCCGGGACGGCGAATCAGCTCCGCCAAAAGCTGGTTATCGCACGACGGAGTCGACCGCACCGCCGACTTTTTACCTTGGCATGGCGACCCCGATGTCAGTCGGCTATCACCACTGGAGGCATCGGCGGAATACCTCAAGCACCTGCGACAAGCCTGGGATCAAGCTCATCCTGACGAGCCACTGAAAACCCAAGACATCGTGATCACACTGCCAGCGTCGTTTGACGAAGTCGCACGTGAGTTAACGATCAAGGCGGCGAAGTTGGCCGGATTGAAACGTGTCTATCTGATCGAAGAACCCCAGGCGGCTTTCTACGCATGGATCGATCGGCATCGTCAACAATGGCCTGACTTGGTTCGTCCCGGGCAATTGATCTTGGTATGCGATATCGGTGGCGGCACGACCGACTTGACGTTGATCCGTGTGCAACCGGCCGGTGAATCAGGCGACCAGGTCCAGTTCCACCGCGTCGCGGTGGGAAAACACCTGATCTTGGGCGGCGACAACATGGACTTGGCCGTCGCGAAGTTGGCCGAATCCAAGTTCGCTGCCGACCAACCCAACACGACTTTGTCGGCCCAGCAGTGGGATCGCATGGTGCAGTCTTCGCGGATCGTCAAAGAGACGATGCTTGGCGATGATCGTCCCGAATCGTTCACACTGAACGTCGCCGCCGAAGGAGCCAAGTTGCTGGCCGGCGCAATCCAAGTGCAACTCAGCCGCGAGGACATCGATGCGGCACTGCTGGATGGTTTCTTTCCGAAAACCGAATTGACGGACCGGCCGGTGGCTGGGCAAAGTGGATTCCAAGAGTTCGGTCTGCCCTACGCTGCGGACCCTGGCATCACACGTCACCTGGCGGAGTTCCTATGCGAACATCGACGCAGTGGGCTTGATGATTCAGATCAGGAATCCGCCGACCGTCCCGACTTGGTGCTGTTCAATGGCGGCGTGATGACAGCGTCGGCGATTCAAAATCGGATTGTCGGCCTGATCAAAGATTGGTTTGCCGAACCCAACGAAGATTGGTCGCCAACAGTGCTGACATCGCCGCGATTGGATTTAGCGGTCGCGCACGGTGCGGCCTATTACGCGATGGTTCGCCGCGGTCAGGGCGTCCGGATCGCTGCGAACCTTGGCCGTTCGTACTACATGCAAGTTCAAGGCAACCCGCCGCAAGCGTTGTGTTTGATCCCGGGAAACGCCGAAGCCGGACAGCAGTTCCGTGTCGACGAACACCCGCTGCGATTGCAGATCGGACAGCCAGTACAGTTTCCGTTGTGGGTCAGCAGCACTCGCCTTGCTGATCGGGCTGGCGAATTGATTGCCATCGATCCCAACGCGATGACACCTCTGCCACCGATCTGCACGGCGCTCGTTCGGGGCCGCCGCCGCGAAGATTCGCTGCTGGAAGTTTACATCGAGTCAGAGCTCAGCGAGATCGGCACCGTCGGGATGTACTGCGTCAACGATGACGGCGAAAAACGGAAACGTTGGAAGTTGGAATTCGACATCCGCAGTACGCTTGAGACCGATCGCCAAAGTCACTCCGGCGAAGGCGAAGTCGCCGGTGTGGTTGATGTCGAGACGGTGGAAGCCTGCGCCAACGCGATTGTGGCGACCTTTGCCGCTGACCCGACGATCAAACCACGCGACATCATCCCTCAGTTGGAAACGATCATTGGGGCGGGTCGCGACCAGTGGCCACCGACGTTAATTCGTGAGCTGTGGCAATTCTTGCTCGATCACGAGACGGGGCGTCGAATGTCGCCGGCACACGAAGCTCGTTGGTTGAACATGAGCGGTTTCTGCTTGCGACCGGGTTACGGCGTTGCAGTTGACGATTGGCGTGTCCAGTCGACTTGGAAACAGTTGCACGGCAAGCTGGCGTTTCCTGCTTCGCAGTCGCGGACCGAGTCCATGATTCTGTGGCGACGGATTGCCGGTGGACTGACCGCAGGGCAACAGGAACAACTCGCCTCCCCGATGCTCGCCAACCTGCGCAGCAAAACTCGACGGATCGAACCGCACGAGGCGAACGAGTTTTGGCGGCTAATCGCTTCCCTCGAACGTTTAAAAGTTGCCGACAAAGTCGAGCTTGGCGAGATCGCGTTGGTCGAGATGACCAAGAAGAAAAATGAACGTCTGCGTTCGGGGTTGCTGTGGGCGATTGGCCGAATCGGATCACGGCAACCGGCGTACGGACCACTCAATTCCACGGTGCCCGTCCCCAAGGCGGAGTTTTGGGTGAAGCGATTGATCGAGATCAATCCGACGGAAAAAGACCTTCCGCTGGCGATTGCGCAAATCGCGAGACTGACGGGTGACCGCTATCGCGACTTGTCCGAAGAGGTGCGTAAAGATGCCGCGAACTATCTGGATCGTATCGATGCCGATCCACATTTCGCACGCTTGCTGCGTGAAGGCGGCGAGCTTGGCCGCGAAGAGCAGTCGGCCGTTTTCGGCGACACGTTGCCGCTGGGAATCCAGCTCGGCAACGGATAATGTTTATCGTTCTACGTCCATGCAACGATGCCGTCGATCGAATCGATCATTAACGGACGACATCGTTTGATTTGAATCGCGGACTATTGTCGCGTGATGGTGTGAACCTGGTCGACCGCTGGTGCATCGATCGTTTGGCGATACCCATCGGCCCAGATGATGGTGACATCATCGACCTTGTCGGATTGGCCAAGACCAAACGTCAGTGGCAGCTCGACTTGCGAAAGGTAGCTTCGCGTCGGCATCACTTGTTGACGCAGTTTTTGTTCGCCAACGGTGACTTCGACCCAAGATCCGATCGCGTCACGGTTGGTGTTCTTGCCATCGCCAACCAGTTTCAGACGCAACCAGTGGTGGCCAAGTTGTTGATCATTTCGCAACAGGCGTGGTTTGCGTCCGCTGGAGGTGACGATCACGTCCAAGTCACCGTCGTTATCCAAGTCCGCGTACGAGGTTCCGCGACCGACCATTGGCTTCAGCAAGTCGGTGCCGACCGATTCTTGGCCAACCGCGACAAACTCCGTATCGAACTGTGGCCCGGCATTCCAGAACAACTGTGGTGGCTGTTCATAGTGTTGGCTGGGCTGAACACGGTTGATGTCTTCTTCCAAGTGTCCGTTGGCACAGAACAGGTCCGAACGACCGTCGAGGTCGTAGTCAAAGTAAAACAAGCCAAACGTCAGCAGCAATCGTGTGGTCGGCCCAAGTCCGGTGCTGACCGCTTCGTCGTAGAACTGCATCGTGCCAGTCTTGGCGACGTACAACGCGGTCATTTCGTTGGAAAAGTTGCCGATCGCGACCGCCAATGCCTTGGGACCGCGGAACGACGCGATGTCGATTCCCATCGCACCACGTGCATTGCCGCTGGAATCGAACGCGATACCACTGAGTGCACCGACATCGGTAAAGTTGCCTTTGCCGTCGTTTTGCAACAGCAGGTTCTGCACCGTGTCGTTTGCGATCACGATGTCCAACGCGCCGTCTTGGTTAAAGTCACAGAACGCAAGCCCCAGGGACTTTGACAGCGGGACGCCCGTGGCAGGGTTCCGGATTTGGATCCCCGCGATTTCGGACACGTCCGTGAACTTGCCGTCGCCTTCGTTGCGGTACAGGTAGGGGAAGGTGCCTTGAAAGTTCTGCGGACGGCCATAGGCACGACCACCACCGATCAGTTGGAACTCTTGCGACTGATCGTATTCGCGGCTCCACTCGACGTAGTTGCAAACGAACAAGTCCAAGTCGCCGTCGTTGTCAAAGTCGAACCAGCCAGCGCTGCTGCTCCAACGATCCGCGTCACCAGCGACTCCGGCCGATGCGGTCACGTCTTCGAACTTGCCGTTGCCCAAGTTTCGGTACAGGTGGTTGGCACCCACGCTGGTTACAAACACGTCGACCCAGGAATCGTTGTCAAAGTCACCGACCGCGACGCCCATCGCATAGTCGCTCAGGGCGAGTCCCGATTCGGCGGAAACGTCGGTCAGCTTGTCGCCATCGTTGCGGTAGAGCACCGATGTCGATTGACGATCGCTTGCTTTGTCCCAAGGCCAGTCGCTTGAATTGATAAACAACACGTCTTGGTCGCCATCGTTGTCAAAGTCAAACGTTGCGACGCCGCCGCCCATCGTTTCAGGAAGCAACTTGTCACCGACGGCGCCGTTGTTGTGGACAAATTCGACGCCATAGCTGTCGGTGATGTCGGTGAACGGGGTCTGCGGGATTTGCACCTTTGGCATTTCGCGTGTTTCGACAGCAGCCAGTTCGGTTTCCTTGACCGGTGGTGCCGTGACGCGGCTTCGCAGCACGATTGCTACGGTTCCGCCGACGAGCACGAGAAACGCGATGACGGCAAACGAAATGCGAAACGCCTTGCCGATGTCCGCATCGTCACGGGCTTCTTCCTCGGGCGAAGGACGCAGGGTTTCCAATTGATTCTCAGTTGACATTGGTTGCCTCCGCTTTCGTTTCGGTTTCGGACGTTTGGGCTTCATCACTCTCCTGCAGTGCTTCTTCTCGCTGCAGTGAATAAATCACGACAGCTTCCGCGGCATGGTTTGCCGCAGGGTATTTTTGACGTGCCAATCGCACCGCCCGACCTTGGGCGTTGTCGTCTGGCTTGTAGATTCCGTGCAAGTCACGGTGTTTCGCCGCACTCTCTCGGTCACCAATCTTCTCGTATAGCTCGCGAAGGTTGTGGTGAGCGGTCACGTTTTCGGGATCAATTTCCAGGGTTTTCTGGAAGCGGGTGATCGCTTCTTCGAAATACTTGCGACTCTCATCACCACGGCCTTGGCGATCACGAACATTGCCCAGGTCGAACAGCGTTCGGCCAAGCAAGTTGATCACTTCGATGTCCAGACTGAAGTCGAATCCGCGGCGTTGCATCTCTTCGGTGCTGTCTTCCAACACACTACGCAAGTTCTTTTCCGCGTCTTCCAAGCGGCCCTGCTGGGCGTTGACCGCACCAGACAACCAAGCGTAGGTCCAACGCGGGAATCCGTCGGTGTCGCTGAATTCGTTCGCTCGTTTCAGTGCCGCGACGGCATCATCCAAGCGACCTTCTGAATTAAACACGCGAGTCAGGTTCATTGGTCCGTCGTAACGTCCCAGTTTTTCAACCGCGCTGAATGCTTCTTCGGCCTGACGAAGTTCGGCTTTGCCTTTGAGCAACAACCCGATGCCGTAGTCGTTCCAGCGTTGCCAGACCGGGATGTCACGTTCTGCGTTGCTGACGCTCGACGCGACGCCTTGGACCGGGAAGGTCACTGTGTCAGTGGCCAGCGTCGTGATCGGCAACTCGTTGATGTAATCCTGGCCGGCTTCGTGTCCGCGGATGATCTGGCCGAGCTTTTCGTTCTGCTTGGCGACAAAATCCATGTACCGCTGGTCGAACTTGCGATATTGCAATTTCAATTCGACGGTGACGGGTGCGTCGACGTCTTCGGGAATCGTCAAACCGTAGTGAACCGTTTGCCCAGCTCCCGGCGGGATCTGGTGGTTGTAAAGCGGCGTGAAAATGTCCTCGGCGTTGCGGCGATCGATTCGATTGCCGTCTTTATCCAGCATGAACACGTTGACGAAGTGCGACCAAGGATCAACCTCGTTGCCACGTTGTTCGTTGACCGCACCGCTGCGGCCGATCACGCGATCGCCACTGGTGACGGTGACTTCCAACCAGACTTCGTTCGAGTCGACCGTTCCCTGCGTAAACAGGTGACCCAGCTTCAGCGTGCGGATGACGGTTTCCAGCAAGTACTTGTTGCCAGGGACCAGCTCAGGAACGGTCGGACGCAGTGGGGCGACCAGTTTGCCGTCGATTTCGCCACCTTCGCGGATGCCGAAGATGTCGACCCGCATGGTGTCTTTCAAAAAGTCTTGGTGTGCCTTGATGATCTCGTCGCGATCACGCAGCCATGCCAGCCCCGTGTTCGCACTCGGGAACAAGTGATCGTGGACGCTCAACTCGGTCGCGTCGTCAAACATTTGAGCACCAAAGTCGTCGGACTTGACCAATGGCATGTGGCACTTGCTGCAATTGTCGACTGCTTTTGGCGGGTAGTAGAAACTGCGTGCCCCGTGACCCGACACTCCACTGAAGAGGTAAGGATCGTAGTGATTCTGACCACGCAAGAATTCCTTGTAACCGGTCAGTGCCTTGGGCAAGTGGACCTTGTGGCAGGTCGAACAGAACTCGGCCGTTTTATGGAACGGCTTCAAGAACGTTTTCTTGTGGAACGTCGGTTTCGCTTTAACCAGTTGATTATTGACCCATTGCAGCATCGCATTGTCGCTACTGGCAAATGGGTAATGCAACGGTTCTTCGATGGTGTAGTCGGCGTTTCCGCGGACGCTGTTGACGTTGGTGATCGCGTGACAGACCGTGCAGGTGATGCCTGCTTTGGCGGTCTTGTGTTCCAGCATGTCAAAGTTCGGATCGTCGAATGCGCCCGAGAAGAACGGCACCGGGTCGTGGCAGCCCGCACACCAACGCGACGCTTGAACGCTACCGTCTCGCTTGAGAGATTTCTCGCGAGTGTCGCTGACGCTGGCAAAGTACGGCGGGTTGTTAAACGAGCTGAAGCGGTGAACGCTGTCGCTCCAATCTTTGTGGATGTCGGCGTGGCACTTCAAACAGTACTCGTCGTTCATCAGCGCGTCGGCTGGGATGAAATCACCGGTACTGGTTCGAGCGAGCGAGGGCTCGAAATACTGCACGCCGGATTCTGGACCGATGGAATTCCACTGGCGCGGGTCCTGCGTTTGCATGATCACCAACAACGCGATTGCCGCACCAGCGACACCCGCGAACTTCATGCCGATTTTCCATTTGATACGTGGCCCAGCCAATCGGTGCAGCCAATACAACCAGACCAACAACAGCGGTGACGCGACATGCAACCAGTACACGGTGCTGCGCGCGAACGGTTGCCGCAGGTCAAAGCCCGCAATGCGAACCAGCAAGATCCCGGTGATCAGCAATAGCAGGCTGATCGCGAACAGTGCGTATCCGATGCGGACCGCCCGTCGGTTGCGACGGTCTTTGGAGTTCCACATGTGGACGAAGCCAAAGATCACCACCGGCAGGATCAAAATCACGCCCAGCAATAGGTGGGCGAGGAACATGTATTGGTAGTAATAGTCCTGGTAAGTTTCCTGCGAGAACCACTCCAAGAAAGTGATCAGCCCCAGGTAACCCGAATTGGCAAACAGCAACGCAAAGAGAACGAAGATGAAATAGAGCAGCTTGCGTAGCTTTGGCCCGACGGCGCGGACGTATTTCTTTTTCTTGGGTGTTGGCTTGGCTGTGCCCGCACCGGATGACGTGGACATGGGGTCGGAATTCCTAGCGTGATCGACAGTATTGTGTGCGCCGCAATGACCTGGCAGGGGCATCAGCGGAAAGCGAAAATTGGTCTGGGAATTCGCGTCAATCGATTGGCTTGCAATCGCGGATCAACAGGGGGCACCAACTAGAAATTGCGAGTGGGCACCATGCGAGGTTGCGTTGACGCGAATTCGAACACTAGACACGTGGAGGCCGTTCGATCGGCAAGAGATGCCCCGGCAGCACATACTGATTCGATTCGACCAACGCATAGCCAAGCTCGGACTCAATACTGTGGTCTTGGAGACGCAGGACTGCGAGTGGCTGCGTGTTTCGCGTGACCTTACCGTCCGCAAAAGAAACTGGGATCGCGGGCACCGGGACGCTTTGGCAATTTGGGCCGTCACAGGGAACGGCAGGAAAGTCACGGCTGATTGGGAAGTCAATCTGCGCATGCCCGGTGGGATTTTCGATTGAATGCTGCAGCCAATCACCGCAACTCGCGTGTGCCGACTGCGGTTGAAACGCAATCGCCAACAGGCATGTTGTGGTGAAAAGAAGAACGGCGCGAAACATTTCGATCGATGAAAAGATTGAGAGGCCTAGACTCGACTTTCAGATTAGGGTGGCACCAATAAAGTGTCAATGAAAAAGCCTCGTGGATTGACCGATCGTCACAGGGTGGCACACGATTGCAATGGCAGATCGCTTGACTGCGCGATTGAGCCCATTTTTTCGGGCTAGTCGTGGCTCATCTCGGGTGGCGTGGCATCGCCGGCAAGCACTCTTTCGTGCTTCGGAAGCAGCACGCTGAAGGTCGTTCCGGCAACGCCTGTTTCAAGTTCGAGACGCCCCCCATGTTGCCGTACGATTTTTTCGGAAATCGCCAACCCCATCCCGGTCCCGTCGTTTCGTGTTGTGAAGTACGGGTCGAATACTTTGTCTTGAAGGTCTTTGGGGATCCCGCATCCCTCGTCCATCACGCGGATCGCCACCCAATCGCTCAGGTCTTCCGTTTCAAGAGTCACTTTGCCGCCCTCGGGCATTGCGGTGAAAGCGTTGAGTAGCAAATTCAACAGCACCTGTTCCATGCGATCGGCGTCCAAGCTGACACGTAGACCCGTGCGATTTATCGGTGTGACGAGCTGGATTCCTTTGGCTGCCGCCTGGGGGGCGGTCAGGCGGACGAGTTTGTCGATCAAGTCAATCAGGTTGATTTGGATCCGGTGAAGTTCTGCGACCGAGGCGTATTCCCGGAAGCTCTCCAGCACGTAGGTCACTCTGCGTACTTCCGTCCGTAGCACCTCGAGGCTTTCCTGGACCGTTTCTTCATCCCCCTCGTCTTCAAGTGCCTCTGCCAACAATTGGACATGCAGCGACAGTGCCGCGAGAGGGTTCTTGATTTCATGCTGGAGACCAGCGGCCAGTGAGCCCAGCCCCATGTACCGTTCCATCCGGCGCAATCGCCGCTCAATCAGTGCCTTTTCTGAAACGTCCAAGATGTGGATCACGACACCGATTTGGTTGCCCTGGTGGTCATGCAATAAATTGCAACCGGTTCTCAGAAAGCGTGTTTGAACCTTCGACTCGAAAACGTACTCGTGATCACGAACCGGTTTTTGCTTTTGCAGCACCTCTGATCGCAAGTTATCCAGCACACGATAAGGCTTGGGGAGTTGGGCGAGAGTCGTTTCCTCTGACATCGGATCCGTTCCCAGCATCATGATCGCGCAGGGATTCACGCTTAAGATTTTTCCTTCGCAGTCGACGGTGATCACCGCCTGGTCCAAGCTCGCCAGAATATCGGTTGCCAGAACTTGTACGCTTCGCAGTTGCGTCATGTTGACCACGTATGAACGCACCAGCATCGCGAGGGTGATCGCTGACCCCAACAAATTCAAAATGAGCAGCGCCGTCAAACGAGACTGCAAGCGAAGTTCGCCGGCCAATTCCTTCGCGTCCGGCAAGTCACTGTTTGGGAGGTGCTTGGTGATCTTGCCAACGATTTCTTGTTCACGCCCGAAGTCGGCCCAGATCCAACTGGTCACAATCAAACCGATCAGACTGAGAATCGCGAGTGCGCCAATCGCCCACGGCCAAATCCGAGAAGCAAAAGGTGAGTCATGATCAAACATCGAAGCGTCCGCATAGTGGCCAAGAAGACAGCGTTTCGCCTTGATTGGAATTCGCGGATAATCACGCCGCGGGCCGAATCGAGGGAACGTCAGGACTGAATGATAAAGTTCTTCCCCGCGTTTTGGCTATCCGTCCTCGACGTCTTGGCACATCAGTTGCTCTAGTGGTACGGCGAATGTCGACTGAGTGGCAGTCGACCTGGATGATACGTCCTTGTCCGATTTTCAACCTCTTTGAATCTGTGTTGCACAATGAAAACCTTTCAGTGCGGGTGTGGTGCCGATCTGTTTTTCCACAGTGACCATTGCGTAAGCTGTGGCAGTCAGGTGGGGCGGTGCGCGTGTTGCTCGAAGGTCACTTCTATTGACGTTTCGCAGCGCTGCACGAATTGTGGTGAAACGTTGGCGATGTGCCAAAATCGGACGGAGTACCAAGTTTGCAACGGAACAACGCGTCAGAGCGACCCTGAAGCCAGGTGCCGTTATTGTGAACTGAATCAGGTGATTCCCGACCCATCGATCGACAGTAACCTCAAACAGTGGCGGTTGGTCGAGCGGGCAAAGCACCGGGTGCTTTACGACATTGATCGAATCGGGCTGCCATTAAATGATCAGCAGGAACCGAAGCTGCTGTTCGAATTCAAGTCATCGTCGACCGAGCCCGTCTCGACCGGACATGCCGATGGTGTGATCACCCTCGACCTGGCGGAAGCAGACAGCGTTCATCGGGAACGTACCCGGGTGCAGTTCGGCGAGCCTCACCGAACGCTGGTTGGTCATTTCCGCCATGAACTCGGACACTATTTTTGGCAGAAATGTGTGCAGACAAGCTGCATTGAAGAATGTCGAGCGATTTTCGGCGACGAACGCGATCCGGAGTACGGTGAAGCACGTGATCGCTATTACGAACAAGGTGCGCCGGCGAACTGGCAACAGAGTTTTGTCAGCGAATACGCGACAATGCACCCTTGGGAGGATTTCGCGGAGACATTCAATGCCTACTTGGACATGATCGCGATCGCGCGAACCTTTGGTCACTTTCAAGACGACGGCGACCGTCTCACCGAAGCCGACTTTGATTCATTGATCACCGATTATCGGCGGATCGGGATCATGGCGAATGAACTCAATCGCGACATGGGGCTACTGGACCTTGTGCCCGAAGTGTTCACGCCACCGGTGATCGAGAAAATGCGATTTATCCACCGATTGGCTTCAGCGAGCGCGGCCAACAACCAAGGGGTTGCGACCACTTGTTAAGACCGCGATGTTGAAATGATCTGACGGCGACGTCGCCTGCATCTCCGCAAACGCAGCAAGTGAGGCTGCTGCTGATACCGACGGAGTTTTGGGTGACAGCGAATCATCGATCTTTGGTTAGACGTTGGCGGTCATCTTTTTCGCGTGACTCAGGATTCCCTCGGCAATCTGATTGAGCGGCATGACCGTGTCGACGCCACCACGCTTGATCGCTTCGTTGGGCATACCAAAGACAACGCAGCTATTTTGGTCCTGTGCGATTGTCGCGGCGCCAGCTTTTTTCATCGCCAGCATTCCATCGGCACCGTCATATCCCATTCCGGTCAAGATCACGCCGAGAGCGTTACTTCCGACGTACTTCGCACAAGAGTCGAACAATACATCGACCGAAGGCCGGAACTGGTTCACCGGAGCGTTGTCATTGAGCTTCACCATGTAACGAGCACCGCTACGCCCGACTGTCATATGGAAATTGCCCGGTGCGATCAACGCTTGGCCTGGCAAAATCATATCACCATGCTGAGCTTCTTTGACTTGGATTTGACAGAGTTCGTTCAAGCGATTGGCAAAACGTCCCGTAAATCCTGGAGGCATGTGGATAACGACAACAATGCCAGGAATGTTCGAAGGCAGTTTCGGTAGGACTTGGGTGAGTGCTTGGGTCCCACCGGTTGAAGTCCCGATCGCGATCACTTTGTGAGTACTGGTAATCAACGCGTCAGACGACGTGTTCGAAACCTTTTCTTGAACGACGACATCGGGGATTTCGAGTTTGGTGACCTTGGCGCGTGCCGCGGTCCGAACTTTTTCGACGATCTCATCACCGACAGTCGCCATCCCATTGGTCACGTCGACCTTGGGCTTGGTGACAAAGTCGACAGCGCCGAATTCCAACGCGCGAATCGTCGTATCGCAGCCCTTTTCGGTCAGCGAGGAAACCATCACCACCGGCATTGGGCGTGAACGCATCAACTTGCTTAGAAACGTCAGGCCATCCATGCGCGGCATTTCGACGTCGAGCGTAATAACGTCTGGCTGCTGGGCAAGGATACGCTCGCGTGCTTTGTACGGATCACTTGCCGACCCGATCACCTCGATATCCGGCGCTTCGGATAGGATTTTCGTGATCAGCTGCCGCATTAGAGCTGAGTCATCGACCACTAGAACCTTAATTTTCGACATTGTGCCCCCCTCGGCGATTTTAGACGTTTTGATTTAGAACAATGTGATATCGGAAACCGGCTCGCTCTTCGTCGTCGTCTGAGCGCGGTCGATTTTTTCGGCTTCGATCGTTTTCGAATGGTCAAGCAATTTCATTTTTGCCCGTCCACTGCATGGTTCGAACAAAACCTGCATGCCTTGATTGCCACCGAGATACTCGGCCGTAATCGGAATGTTTTCTGTGTGTAAAAAGTTGCGGATGAAGTCGACGTTCTTTTGGCCAATCTTGTCTTCACCACTCATTCCCAAAACATTGGCTCCGCCGAACACCTTGGCTTTCAGTCGGCGTCGGTCGCCGCCGAGTTGCATGATTTCGTTGATCAGCAATTCCATGGCGTGGACGCCAAAGCTGGCGATCTTTCGTGATCCCAATTGACCGGTCGGCAGCGCGAAGTGATTCATCCCGCCGGCTTTGATTGCGTCGTCATACAGGCAAACGGCGATGCATGAACCCAGTACCGTGCTGATCAGCATCGGTTTGTCGCTGCTATGAATGTCCCCGACGATGATCGATTTTCGTTCGAGTGGCGCAGTTGCTTTGGCAACGGGAGTCGATGAGGCGTCATTGCGCGGGGAGTTGCCGGAAAGCATCGGCCGTGGCGTCGGCGTGCTGTATTGTGGCTGTGACTGTGACCCGCTCGCCGGTCCGCCGACATAATTTGTGTGTTGGTAGATTGTCCGGCCAACTCGAGTGTAGGTACTCGCCAATCCGGAAAGCGATTCGGAGTGCCCGATGAACAGCGTTCCTTCGGGTTTGAGGTAATCTGCCATGTGCCGCATGACTGTGTCTTGCGTGGGCTGATCGAAATAGATCAACACGTTACGGCAAAAAATGACATCGAACTGCGTCCGAATCGGCCATTCCGATTCCAGCAAGTTCAGCTGGCGGAACGTAACCAGGTCTTTGACTTCTTGGCGGACCGTCAGTGACCCAGGTGTTGATTTCGACGGCGAAAAATACCTTTTGACGATTTCGCCCGGTGTTTCAAGTAATTGGTCGGGAATATAAGTCGCTTCTTTGCAACGTTCGAGAACATTGGTGTCAATGTCTGTCGCCAAGATGCGAATGTCCCAACCTGGCTGGTTGGCGAAGACTTCACGGACCGAAATGGCAAGGGTGTAGGGCTCTTCGCCGGTCGAAGCCGCCGCACACCAAATACGAAGCCTCCGCGGACGCTCACGCCGCGTCGCTTCTTCGATCATGCGTTGGAAAATGTTGTTGCGGAGATGTTCAAAGTGGTGATCTTCGCGGAAGAAGTGCGTCTTGTTCGTCGTAACGCGATTGATCATCTCCTGCATCTCGGCGCCCTGAGGGCCTTGCGATTTCAGCAGGTCATAGTATTTCGCAAACGAATCCATTTTAAGATGACGGAGGCGTTTGCGGAGCCGCGACTGGATAAAGTCCAGCTTGTTGTCACCAAGAGAAATCCCGGTTGTATCGTAGATCAGTTCACGAAGAAGCCGGAACTGTGGGATTCGCAGGACGGCTTGCTGTGCGGCATCCTCTGCCAAGGTTTCAGTCGAAGGCATAGTGAACTTGGGGTGAATCAAAGTGCGTCGAACCGGTCGACGCATCAGCCTTTGAAGTGAAGGGAACTGAGTAACACTGAAACGATACGACCGTCTTACGGTTCCTGATCAGGCAGAGTCGTTTGGATGGACGTCATCGTGGTCGAACTCTCTTCATCCATCTTGTCGATGTGTTCCATGATGCGATTCGTGTGCCTGCAAGATTGACGCAAGGGTTGAACCACATGGATTCCTAGACTGGCCGTCAGGTTCAGAAGCTCGGCACAAGAGGCGAGCAAATCGTCCCAACTGTTCGACTCGTCGGTATTGGAGTGCAATCGATCCCGCGTTGAAAACATTTGTTGCATGCGCTGTGTCAATCCGGACATGATGTCAACTCTCCAGCAAAGAATACGCCTTCCGGTTGCAACGTCGTTTTCGCGTGCAAGCGGTGCCCAGTCTCGAAGACTCCCCCGGGGCAGTGGCACCAAGGGGAGTCTACGTCGGATCCGATCATGCCACTCGAATTGCGGCACGATCTTGTCCTATCTGTCGGATTTAGAAATCCATAAAGTCGTCATCATCGTGTCCGCCCATCGATGATGAGGGCGAAGGGGCGTGCTGACGTTGCGGGGCCGGTCGCGACGAACCACGGTTGCCCGATCCGCCACCGGTTCCCAATTGGAAGCGGCTGACCATCTGGTCCAAGCTGCGGGCGTGATTGAGAACCGATCCCGAGGTGCCGGCCATTTCTTCAGTCTGGCTGGCGTTGGCTTGGGTCAGTTGGTCAATCTGTGTGACCGCTTTGGTAACTTGTTCGATACCGGTCAACTGTTCTTGCGACGCGGCCGCGATCTCGGCGACGATGTCGGTCACACGTTTGACCGAGTCGACGATTTCGCCAAGCGTTTCGCCGGACTTGTTGACCAACTCGGTTCCTTTCTCGACCTTGCTGGCCGAATCTTGAATCAAGCTCTTGATCTCTTTGGCCGACGAGGCACTGCGTTGTGCCAAGTTGCGAACTTCGGATGCGACCACCGCGAATCCACGACCTTGCTCACCGGCACGTGCGGCTTCGACGGCTGCGTTGAGAGCCAGCAAGTTGGTTTGGAATGCGATTTCATCGATCGTCGTGATGATGTCCGAGATCTTCTTCGACGATTGGTTGATTTCACGCATCGCTTGGACCGCGTCACCGACGACTTTACCGCCTTCGGAAGCGACGTCGCGTGACCCGTTGGCAAGTGCCCGAGCCTCTTGAGCGTTGTCGCTGTTCTGTTTGACGGTGGTCGTGATTTCTTCCAGACTCGATGCCGTCTCTTCCAAGCGTGCGGCTTGTTGTTGGGCACCACGTGAGATCTCTTCGGCCGCACTGGACATCTGCGTCGATGCCGTCGCGACGGTCGAGGAAACTTCGCGGACTTCAACGAGAGCGTCGCGGACCGACAGGACCGCTTTCTCAAGTGCACCGGCGACTTTGCCGATGCCGTCTTGTCCGAGGTCGGGGAAGGTGACGTCGAAGCAACCGTCGGCAACCGAGTTGACGATGTTCAAGACGACTTCGACCTTACGCTGCGTTTCTTCCGAACGCACGCGGTCTTCTTCCATCTTGTCTTTGATCTGCTGCTCCATCGCCAATCGCTCGGTGATGACTTCCCAAGTAACCATCGCACCGAGGTATTGACGGTTCGCGTCGTAAATCGGGCTAACCAGCAAGGAAAGCGTTTCCGGGCCGACTTTGATATCTGCTTTGACCGGCAGGTTGCTTGGGTCGGCCAACATGCGACGTTGGTGCGAGGGATTCTTGTGGAAGATATCGATGCACTGACCAATCATTTCGTCTGCACGACAAGGCAGGAATTCCTGCAGTCGACGCAGCGTGCTGGTGGACGCGGGGTTCATGTACTTGATGATGTAGTCCGTGTCCGCAAACATCACGTTGATCGGTGTTTGCTCCATCATCGACTCGATGCGAGCCATTTCCTTGTCGGTGATTTCTTTCTGTGCGATGAAATCACGCATGCCGTCGGCGAGGCCCCCGATTGCGTCTTCGCCGGTGGTGGTGATGACTTTGCTGAAGTCGCCGTCTTGGGCACTTCTTACCGCATCGAGGATTTCGTCGACCGCCTTGTGAGCGCGTTCGGTTTGGCGAGTCGCTTCCTTTTCGGCTTCGGCAACTTGTTCCAGCAATTTCTTGGCTTCGGTGATATCCGAAGCGTACTTGACGACCTTGTACGGCTTTCCGTTGGGGCCGAGAATCGGGTTGTACGATGCTTGGATCCAGACTTGCTTTCCATTGCGGTCGTAACGCAAAAACTCGCCTGATTGGAATCGGCCAGACGCCAGGTCGGACCAAAAGTTTCGGTATTCGGCCGAGTTGGCATGCTCAGGATTGACGAAGATCCGGTGATGTTTGCCCTGGATCTCGTCGAGTGAATAGCCGACAACTTTCAGGAAGTTCTCGTTGGCAGTACGGATGGTGCCGTCCAATTCGAATTCGATCACCGCTTGTGACTTGCTGATCGCGTTGATTTGACCTTCGTGATCGGCCGCTTTCTGTTTCGCTTCGGTGATGTCGGTTGCGAATTTGACGACCTTGTACGGCTTGCCTTCGGCGTCGAAGACAGGGTTGTACGTCGCCTGGATCCAGATCGACGTGCCGTCTTTGCGGAATCGTTCGAAGTCGCTCGACTGGAATTTTCCGTTGGCCAGGTCCGACCAGAACTGACGGTACTCAGGCGAACTGGCGTACTTGTCATCGACGAACATGCGGTGGTGGCCGCCTTTCACTTCGTCGAGTCGATAGCCAAGTGCGTTGAGGAAGTTGTCGTTGGCGGTGATGATCGTCCCATCGAGCTTGAACTCGATGGTCGCTTGCGATCGGTTGATCGCGTCCAGCTGACCTTGGGAATCGACGAGCTGTGACTTCGTTGCGGAAATGTCGGCCAGGACGGTACGCAGACCGTCGGCTAGGTGTCCGACCGCATCGTCGCCGGTGACTGTAATTTCTTCCGAGTAATCGCCTTCGACTGCGCGATCCACCACGGACATCAGTTCTTCGATCTGATCGATGGTGTCGTGATCAAAGCTGTCTTGTTCGTCGATTTCGACGGGTTCGGGTTCTGGTGCCCGACGCGTCGGTTTACGTGATTCGGTGCGGCGTGCGGTCTTTTGGTTCGTCGGTTTAGTGGTGGCCATTCGTGGTGCCCCCTCGTTTGAATGGTGTGGTTAAAATCTAGGAGTTAGCGGAGGTGATCCGCGAAGGAACGACGACCGAAGTCCGGATGGCGATGCGATCCGGTGGTCGCCCAGGAGTCGAACGGTGTGTCCGGCTCGTTACATCGAAACGGTTTCCGCCCCGATTAAGTCGTCCATGTTTAGTAAGGTGATCAGACGCTCGCCGCTTTTGGCGATGCCTGTCATGAACGCAGTGTCGGCTTGGCCACCAAGATCGGGGGCCGATTCGATGTTTTCTTCGGCGACGTTCAGCACGTCGCTAACGGCGTCAACGACCAGTCCGATCACTTTGTCACCGATGGTGACGACGATGATGACAGTGAACTGGTTGTAATCGACCTTTGGCATTGCGAATTTGGCACGCAGGTCAATGATGGGGACAACCGTTCCGCGGAGATTCATCACGCCGCGGATGTAATAAGGCATGTTCGGAATCGGAGTGATACGCGAAAGCCCTTTGATTTCTTGGACACGAAGAATTTCGATCCCGAATTCTTCGTCCTGTAGCGTGAACGTCAGGAACTGATTTCCGTCGGTCGACAATTCCGTCACCTGAGCGATGTCGCTGATGTCGGTGTTCTCGGCGACTTTGAGCGCTTCAGAGATTGATTCTAGTTCTTGGGTGATTGTCATCGATTTACCTATCTAGAAAGCCCAGGTATGACACGTGGTCGAACTGGTTTGGCGGGATGGAACGCGAGCCGCACTAGCCCGCCAAAGACTTCAGACTGACGATGTCAAGGATCAGGGCCACACGCCCGTCTCCCAAAATGGTTGCCCCGGCAATACCGTTGACTTTGCGGAAGTTTGCTTCGAGGTTTTTGATAACGGCTTGTTGCTGTCCGATCAGGTCGTCCACCAACAGCGCGAACTTCATATCGTGGTCTTCGACGATCACGAGCAAACCCTGACAAGGATCAGTCTGGGCATCGCTGAGATTCAAGACCGAGTGGAGATGCAAAATCGGTACGACTTCGCCACGCACTTGAACCACATCCATGTTGTTAGCCAATCGTTTGACTTCGCTCCGCTTGGGGCGGAACGATTCGACGACGGACAACAGAGGAATCACGTAAACTTCCGATCCCAAGCTGATCAACAGGCCATCGAGGATGGCCAATGTCAGCGGCAAACGGACCGTCACGACGGTGCCTTTACCGGGTTTGGAATTTAGCGTGACGCTTCCTTTGAGCGATTCAATGTTTCTACGAACGACGTCCATGCCGACGCCGCGACCTGAAACGTCGGTAACCTTTTCGGCCGTCGACAATCCGGCATGAAACACCAGTTCGCAAATCTCTTGTTGAGATAGTTTTTCGTCGGGGTGGACGATGCCTCGGTCGATCGCCTTCTGGCGA
This sequence comes from Rhodopirellula sp. MGV, assembly GCF_002251265.1. Lineage (NCBI taxonomy): Bacteria > Pseudomonadati > Planctomycetota > Planctomycetia > Pirellulales > Pirellulaceae > Rhodopirellula > Rhodopirellula sp. MGV. The sequence continues at coordinate 136,785 of NZ_NPDI01000001.1, forward strand.
ATCCGGTCAAGGTCCATTCCCTTTCCATCGTCCTTCAGTTCGATGAAAATGTTTCCGCCCTGGTGGAACGCTCGAACCGAGATCTCACCTTCGGCCGGTTTACCCGCCGCGATGCGAGTTTCGGGGGACTCGATCCCATGGTCGACTGAGTTGCGGATCATGTGGATCAGCGGGTCACCGATCTGGTCCACCACCGTTTTGTCGAGCTCGGTTTCTTCACCCGAGACTTCGAAGTTGATTTTCTTGCCCAGTCGGCTGCTCAAGTCGCGAACGATTCGAGCCATTTTTTGGAACGTTGCCGCGACCGGAACCATCCGTAGCGACAAGCTCTGTTCTTGAAGGTCGCGAACGATTTTGCTCAGTTGGACGATGGCAGGCGAATCGGTCCCGCCGTTCATTCCGGCCCATTCCTGTTCGACCATCGAAATGCCGATGACGAGCTCGCCGATCTGGTTGATCATGCTGTCGAGCCGTTCGCCGTTGACGCGCACCGATTCACGGTGAGCGGGCGGGGCGGCCTTCGCAGATGCGTTTTTTGCGTCCTTGGCGGCTGATTTGGCAGCGGTCGGCGGCGCCGCTTCGTCGGACGCTTCGTCGTCGACTTCGGAATTGCATTCAGCGACTTCGGCCGGTTCTTCCGGTTCAGACTGGTTGAATTCGACAGTGGTTTCGTCGTCGACGAACATGAACACGTCACGGAGTTCGCTTTCGTCGCAATCAGATTGCAAACGCAGGGTCCATGCCAAGTACGATGACTCGGGGTCCATCTCGGTGATCGCTGGCAGTTGCGATGTGTCGAGTTTCAGTTCGCTAACGGTGCCGCATTCTTCCAGGTCGCGAAGCAACAACAGCGGATCAAGACCGAGGTGGAAAAAGTGGCTGGAAGGTCGAAACAGGACGTCGTATTCGGCAGGGCCGGATTCGGTCGTGTCAGTCGCTTGTGCATCGGATGCCTCCGGTGCCGGCCCGCCTGCGCCGCCATTGATCTCTTCCAAGCGGGCGACCACTTCGGCGGTGTTCGTTGGTTCGGGGGTCCCATCGCGTGCTGCCGATAGCAGTCCGCTGAGGACGTCGACCGACGCGAGGAGTACTTCGGTGGTATCGCTGGTGACTTGGATTTCGCCTTCGCGCATCCGATCCAACAGGCTTTCGAGCACGTGGGTAAATTGGCCCACGCCGTGAACACCGAATGTCGAGCTCGCACCTTTGATCGAGTGTGCGGCACGAAAAATTGTATTGAGCAGTTCCGTGTCGTCGGGCGTACTTTCGAGCTGCAGTAGGGCAGCTTCCATATTTTCGATGTGCTCGCAAGCTTCATCGAAAAACGACTCCAGGAACTGACGCATGTCGACCTTCATGGGTTTTCTCTGTCAGTTCGAGTTAGCGTACGACCTTGTTAATTACTTGCATGAGCTGTTCGGGATTGAACGGTTTGACAATCCAGCCAGTCGCCCCGGCAGCTCGCCCCTCTTGCTTCTTTGAATCTTGTGATTCGGTGGTCAGCATCAAGATGGGCGTGAATTTGTACTTCGCGTCAGCACGGAGCCTGCGGATCAGCGTCATCCCGTCCATCACCGGCATGTTCAAGTCGGTGACGACAACCTTGACGTCCTTTCCGGCGACGTTCTTCAACGCCTCTTCTCCGTTACCCGCTTCAATAACGTCGAAACCAGAGTCCCTTAGAGTGAAGGACACCATTTGACGCATCGATGTGGAGTCATCGACCACTAGCGCAGTGTTAGCCATTTCTTCTAGAGCTCCGGTTAAAACAACTCAATGTTGGATTCGTTAGAGGATTCTTGGGGTTCCGAGTCACCACTGAAAACGCGGCGTTCATCGTCGATACAGTACGAAGCGGAAAGTTTGTCCAGCCATTGTTGTGATCGCTTCTTGGCAAGGCCGCGCGGCTGGTCGCCAACGATTGATCCGAACGTTTCTCGTATGTCGTTGATCGTTGCGGTGACATGGTGCATCCGTTGACTGACCGCGTCTTGGAACTGCAACGTCATCACCGACATCGAAATGGCTCCCGCCAATTCGTCGCTTGATGTCTTTGTCGATTCGAGATTGTTTTCCAGTTCCATTTGGTATTGAGCCAGGCTGGAAAGCATCTCCTCGACACGCTGTTCGCAGGACGCGGTCGCCTGTTGTTCGACAGTGACCAAGCTCTGCGTTTTTTCGTAAGTCGCCCTAAGTGAACTGGCAAGGCGATCGACGACTTCCCGAATTCGCTTGCTGGCTTCGGATACGTTTTGGGCGAGGTCGCCCGTTTCCGATGCCACGACAGCAAAGCCGTCACCAAAGTCGCCAGCACGGGCGGCTTCGATCTGGCCGTTTAGCGAGACCATGCGAGAACGATTGGCGATGTCTTCGATCTTGACCATGCAGGATTCGACGTCTTGCACATCGCGTTCGATGTCCGCCAACATGCTTGCCGTTTCCTGAGTCGAAAGGCTCGTCTGACGAACCTGGGTCAACAACTCTGAAACCACCTCACGAACCTGTTCCACCCCAGCAGTTGACTCGCCACGCCGCGAGTCCGTTGCCATGCGTACTACTTCTCTAGCACGTTGTGCCATGTCGCCAAACGAACTGCTCAAATTGTCCGTGGCTGTGTTCCCCTTCTCGACCGCGTCTTTAATCTGCGCTTGGAGAACTTCTAACACCGGCAGGCACGCCGACACCTCTGTTGACAATCCGCCAGGACGCAAGCGTTTGCCAAGGCTCCGCAATCCGCCCCATACCTGTTGCCCAATACTTTTTGCTGAATCGGTCATCGCGAAATTCCCCCGGCGAACTCCAGGTTCAACTCATGTTGCAATCTGTGTAACGCCATCGATCTACGCTTCTGACTCTGTGGCCCCGGCAAACGCTTCAGCCGGAAGCAGTTCTTCCGCGCCGGCTCGCTTTAAAGAATTCGCCAGTTGCTCTGACACGCCGATCCATTCAATCGACTTGTCACTCTCTTCGCAGGCCGCTTGAGCCGCGATCAATAACTGAAGAATCGAGGCGTCGACATCGCGAGCTTCTGTGAAGTCAAGCTGTAACTTGTCACCCGATTGCAACGCTTCGCGAATTGATGCGTGAAGTTGTTCAGCTTGTGCGACTCCGATTGAACCCACCAACGGGATGTTGATCGTTTCCATGCCCCCGATTCCTACTTAAACGTTAGATGTAGCCTGCCACGTTTGGACTCCGCACGACGACTCACTAAGGATTGTCGAGCGTCGCCGGCAAACTTTGCAGGATCAATGAAGTGAAACTGATCCGCAGAGTGAAGGCAGACGCTACGAATGCGAACAACCCTTGCGAACGGTCCATTGGATGTACGTCGAGCTCCGCAGAGAGCGACGCTTCACCAGAGGAGGTGTTCCCACTTCGTGACAACGTTGGAAATCTAGAACGTCGAAAGTTGCGCGTGAGCGAAACGACGGTAAACAGACACCGTTAGGGAAAATTGATTGACGACCGCAGGCAAACCCTTGTTTTCCGGGGTGAAACCATTCGCAATCACGCAATCTTCTTGACTGTTTGATTGAGGGTCGGCCGTCAGTGGTGGCCGTATCAGATCGAAGGCAGTTGAGGGTTAGCCTTCACAAGATGCCTCCGTTGGCCTTGCGGTCACCAAACGATGTACTCCATTCACCTACGTTTTGGTGTGTCGTTTTCGCGAATGGAGTAAATGCTACAAGCAGAGAGAATCAGTTGTTCTCGGCGACAATGCCAACTTCTAATTCTGGCGTCAGTACCGGCGCGGCATCGATATCACAAGCATCCATTAACTCGACGATTCGCTCGAGGGCCCGGCGCAGTTCGATCCGTTCGTTTTCCTCGAGCGATTCCAGACGCGCGAGGAATTGTTCGTGCAACGGTTGAGGCAAACTTTCGAGACGGTGTATCCCTTGCTCGGTCAATGCGACAAAAACCTTACGTCGGTCGACACTCGAGCGTTCACGTTTCAGGTACCCGCCCTTCTCAAGCCGGTCCAAAATTCGCGAGACGGTTGGTGCCGAAAGCTGCACGGTTTCGGCAACACTCGCAACGGTTATCTCTTGTCCCGGATCCGCTTCGGCAATCGCTCGCAAACACAGCATCTGTGGGACACTCACTCCGGCCTGACGACCAACGTGCCGGGAGTGCTCTGAAGTTTTGCGAATGATTCGCCGAATGGCGCGGAGGATCTGAAATCCGATCGGTTCGTCTTTGCTCACAGGACCTGTCGTCACTAACCCAGTCATTCTCTGTACCGTTTGCTAGCTGGTGGTCATCCAGCGGCTTCAAATCGTAATCCGCCAGCGACACTCTAGCTGTGGCGAAGTTTAGTCAGCGTGGGGCATCCGATCGAGTGCTCTTGCGCGATCACACTGGAGAGTAAACCAGGCTCAAAACGCTGTGATTGCGAAAGAAGTTGGGGATGCCCTGTCACCAAGGAGAGGTAATCGCAGGATGTTTGCTATTGCAATTATTTCTCTAGCACGTATTATTAACGGCACATCATTTTTCGCAAAGCGCTTGTCGTTCGCACGACACGGATTTTTTGTCGTGCCTCTTGAGGGACCGCGACTTTGCACCATTTCTCGCTGTTTGCGTTGGTCTCGGAGATCGTGTCGCGTTCGGCGAAGGTTACTGGATTGCATCGAGGGAGGACGTCATGTCCTGTCTCCCTGGCGGACTTTCTACCGGTCGACGCCTGCTAAAACTGCTCGGATGTAGTTCTGCGGGGCCCACCTGGCGAATCGTGGTGTGCAGCAATCAGCGGTGCGCAAACGTTGTCGTGCCGGACATTCTGAACACGTATTGAGGAAGACTCATGACGGAATTCACCGAGATGAAGACTTACGACGTTCAACAAGTCGGTGACGCAGGCAGTGTGCTGTCGACCGTTCCAATCGACGCGATTAGCGGTGAAGCGGCGGCAAAGCAATTGAAGTCGGTCGAGCGTGGGACAGAAAAAATCATTGTCTGTCTCGACGGCTCCCCCATGAACGAAATGGGCGTTGACTACTGGCAAAAACGAGTTCGACGCCGCTAAAGCGGTATCTGCTCCGTCCTCATTCCAACGCAATCGACGAACTGTCACGCTGAATCACTTGGTAGATCAAAAATGACGCCCATGAGACTTCGGCGGTCAACGCCGCCGATACGTTTCGTCTTGCGTGCGACCGCGTCACGCCCCGGTTGGCTCGGGCTGTTTCTGTTGATGACAACTACGATTGGATTCGCAGACGCTCCTGCCATCCAAACGTCGATCGATGGATCGTCCGGTTCGGACGACGTTGGCTTTTCGGATGAAGCCAGCGGCGGCGAATTGCAGGCGATCGCTTTTGGTGAGGATATCCCGTCAAGGGTTCGCGAAGGTTATGTGTCGATCACTTGGGCTGACGTGCCGGATGCGGCGCGATACGAAGTGATCGATCGCAATGGAAGTGTCCTGCACTCGGGCGTTTTTTCACAAGCTTTCATTTCCGGGTTGCCCGACGGTATCTACCACTACCGCGTGCGAGCTTTGTCCGGAACTGGCGAACCGATTGCTATTACGCCAAAAGAACTTGAAGTCGAAGTGTCTCACTGGCCCTATCGTTACGTGGTACCTTTGTTGCTCGTTGGCTTGTTTGTCATGCTGAGCGTTGTTGGTGTGATCGTGGCGGGACAGCGTGGGATAGTCACCAAAGAGGTGCATCCGTGATCATGGCAGCAGGATCGGATGGGACGATCTTGAGTGCCGAGGCGGGCTACGTTTTGCTAGCCGTCTTTAGTGTGCTTTGGATCGGTCTCGGGTTATGGTGGGGCCGCAAGGCAAAGTCTTTTGATGGGTTCTCCGTCGCCGGGCGAAATGTCGGCCTCGCCCTCGCCACTGCGACCGCAGTGGCAACATGGATTACGTCCAACACAACAATGTTGGCACCGCAGTTTGCATTGCAACTTGGGGTTTGGGGAGCACTCGCCTATTGCACGGCTAGTTTCGGGCTGTTCGCTTTTGCGCCGATGAGCGGGCGAATCCGCAAGCTCATGCCGAACGGTTACACGGCGGTCGAGTTTGTGCGTCAGCGTTATGGCAAGCTGGGATCTGTTCCGTTCCTGATCATTTCGCTGTTCTATGCCATCACCTGGCTGGTCTCGATGACGATGGCTGGCGGAAAGTTGTTGCACGTCCTGTCGGGAATTCCCTATGAAGTCGGCATGACGGTGGTGCTTGGTGTGTGTGTCATGTACACGCTGTTTGGCGGTATGTACGCGGTGATCGGCACGGATTTCATTCAAAGCCTGATCATTTTGGTCGGACTGGTCGTGGTCGCGATTGCCGTGCTCACGCAGGTCAGTCTGGGCGAAGTGCACCACACGCTGCAGGAAGAGCGTCCGATGTTGCTGGACGTCTTTTTCCCGGCTGCCCTGATGGCATTGTTCAACAACATGTTATTCGCGTTCGGCGAGATCTTTCATAGCAACGTTTGGTGGAGCCGAGCGTTCGCGATGCGAGAAGGCGTTGGCCCCAAAGCGTACGCACTAGGCGGCCTGATTTGGCTTCCCGTTCCAGTGGTCGCGGGCTTTCTCGGGCTCGCCGCTCCTGCGCTCGGTATCGGAATCAGTCAACCAGACACGGTCGGCCCACTCGTTGCCGCAACGCTGTTGGGATCTGGCGGCGCATTGATGGTTTTCATCGTGGTCTTTTGTTCGCTTGCGTCGAGTATCGACAGTTTGCTCGCAGCGACTGGTGACCTGATTGTCAACGATATGGCAGAACCTCTTTGTGCTGGTGCGGTTAGCGACCAGACGAAGCGACGTTGGTCGTCCGTTGCCGTCATCGGACTAGGTGCGCTAGCCTGGGGGTTGGCGATTCCGAACTATGGGACTTTGGCGACCGTGCTCTTTTTCGCCGGCCCAATGGTCGGAAGCTGTCTTTGGCCAATTGTTGGCGGCTTGTATTTCCGCAAGGCGAGTCCTGTTGCTGCGTGTGCCTCAATGATCATCGGCAGCGCTGCCGGATTGATCGCTTACTACGCGATCGGTTGGTTCACCGCGTCGTTGATTGGGGCGGCAACGAGCGGAATGGTGTTTGTCGCGGCTTCTATGATTTGGCCTGACGAGTTCGATTTCGATTCGTTGGCCGGGCCCGTAACGAGTTCTGACAGTGCGGATGAAGGGGCGGTAGACGAACAATGATTTTCTCAGTTTGGTTTTTGAAGTTGATTGTGATAGGCGGCATCGCGCTCTGCATCGCAGGCGCGGTTGGATTGATGGTGTTTTTGATCTCTGACATGAAAGAAAAACGGATTTGGTGAGACCGACTCAATGACTTCTGCTCCACATTCAAACCGATCCTCGGCTAACAGCCCTACGGCGAAAGGTTCGCTTGCCAGCCACGCGAGCAACTCAAAAGGGCTCACGGTCAAACCTTCAGACCTGCTCGATTTTTGCAATCAGCAGATCGACCGTGAAGCACTCGAAGCCCTCGCCGGCCAATCGATACTCAATCCCCGTCAGTTCGATCGCCGCACCGTCGTTGCGCTTTCGCAGTTGGCCGCGTTGTTGGAGTCTCGAAACGTCGAACTCGATAAGCCGCTTGACGGAAAGATCGCGATCACGGCTTTCTTTGAAGCGAGTACGCGAACACGACTTTCATTCGAAAGCGCTGTCTTGCGACTCGACGGAAAGGTTTTGTCCGTCCCAGACGGACAGGTCACTGGGATTGCAAAGGGCGAATCGCTGGCGGACATCGGCGAGATGTTCAATACCTATGGCGATGTCGTGATCATGAGGCATCCCGACACGGATAGCGTTGATGAAATTCGAAAGAATCTGCAACGTCCGTTGATTAACGCCGGCAATGGAAGCGGGCATCATCCGACGCAAGCATTGATCGATTGGTATGCACTGCTGAAATGGCGTCCGGAATTGGTCCGTCAGGACTGCCCCGAAGAGAAGCGGATTCACCTTGGGATCATCGGAACTCCTGGTTCGATGCGCGCTGTGAAAAGCTTCTTGCGGATCTCGCTGATGTTCACCGGATCGGTGCGAAAGATCACGCTGATTTCTGAAATGGCGGATCCCGTCGGTTTGGATTTGACTGAGCCGATCGAGCAGTCGCCTATCGAATTAGAAATCACGAACGACGTCCGCGAAGTAATCCCAGAACTGGACGTTGCGTATGTTAATTCGATTGCCTTTCTAGGCGATAGCTATCGGAATCTCGGTAGCCGCTATCGCATCGATTGCAACAGCAGGCTGAAACCGAATGCGGTGGTGATGCATCCGCTTGCTCGGAACGAAGAGCTGTCGACCGATTTGGACGACACTTGTCACAACCTTTACTTTGCCCAGGCGGCCGGCGCCGTGTTTGTGCGTCAGGCCCTTTTGACCGCTGTGCTTGACCGACTTGATCGCGTCAGCGGTATCTAGATTCATTCTCAAGATTCAGTTTTATGTGTGGAATTACCGGTTTTTGGAATCCGTCCCGAACGAACGAACGCGAGATGCGGTTTGTCCTCGATGGGATGCTCGATGTCCTCGATCACCGTGGACCCGACGAACGCGGGAGCAGGCTGTTTGTCGAACAAGGGTTGGCGCTTGGACACACGCGTCTGTCGATCGTCGGACTCGATCATGGACACCAACCGATCGAATCTGCCGACGGCGACTACGCGATCACCGTCAATGGCGAATTGTATGGCTACAAACGGCTGCGTACTGAATTGGCATGCGAGTCACTCGATTGCCAAGGGAAAAGCGACAGCGCCGTCGCGTTGCCGCTGTACTTGAAACACGGATTGTCATTCGTCGATCGACTGCGTGGCGAATTCGCGATCGTGTTGTATGACCATCGTGAACAACGATTGATCCTGGTACGTGACCGCTTCGGCATCAAGCCGCTGTACTACGCGATCAATGACAACGGATTTTCATGGGGATCGGAAGTCAAATCGATTCTCAAGCACCCCGACATCGATCCGAAACTCTGCCCCAAGGTCGCTCTGCACCAAATGATGCAAGTCATGGTGCCCGGGACCACGGCATTCGAAGGCGTGAAGGCAGTGCTTCCAGGGCACATGCTGATCGTGCAACGTGATGGCGACCGGTTGGTTGCCAAGCAAACGCGTTGGTGGGACCTCGAATTTCCAACCAGTCACGATCCAAACCCGAATCCAGATGAGTATGTTGCTGGTGTCAAAGAACGTTTGATTGATGCCGTCGCGACTCGCTTGGAAGCTGACGTCCCAGTGGGATGCTACCTTTCCGGCGGCATCGACAGTTGTTCGATCCTTGGGCTCGCAACGACACTCCAGCAGTCACCGGTCAAGGCGTTCACGATCGCTTTTGATAGTGATGCTTACGACGAATCGAATATCGCCAAGTTGATGGCCGAACGTACCGGTGCGGAACAGGAACTGTTGCGACTCACCGAAAAAGAGTTGTACGGGCCCGCATTCGAACGTGCGACTTGGCATGCCGAGCGAACGTTTTACAACACACTTGCGGTTGCCAAATGGCACATGAGTCGTCGCGTGCGGGCGTGCAACTACAAAGCGGTCGTGACCGGCGAAGGCTCCGATGAGTTGTTTGGCGGATACCCGTTCTTTAAACGCGATTGGTTAGGGCGGGACGACGAGGGTGGCATTTTCGCGGGTGCGATTTTGGCTGAAGAAGACCTGCAGCATCCCGACTGGATGGATCTGTGTGGATTTACGCCGTCCTGGATTCAGCCTTGGATGTTGACTCTCCAGCGTGTTCGCCCACTGCTATCGTCATCGTTGCAAGACATGCTTGCCGAGTATGATCCGGTCGGAGAAGTCGCCAAGGCAATTGATCCAGCCCAGGTACGTGGGCGGCATCGATTGGATATTTCGCAGTACACTTGGAGCAAAACGATGCTCGAAGGCCAAATCTTGACCTGGGGTGGGGACAGGATGGACATGGCCAATAGCATGGAAGCACGCCCGGCGTTCTTGGATCACCATGTCGCCGAGTATGCCGTCAACATTCCGCCTGAAGTTCGTATTCGCGACGGCGTCGAAAAATGGGTGCTACGCGAAGCGATGGTCAACGTGTTGCCACGCGAACTTTACGAACGCAAAAAGTTCGCTTTCATGGCGCCGCCCGCCCATACCGATCCGGTCAAACGTCAAGCGATCCAAGAAATGATTGATCATTGGATGACGCCACAGCGTGTTTCCGACCTTGGCATTTTCGATGCTAAAAAACTGAACCAGTTTATCGACGACGCTTGGCAGGAAACGGACGGCACAATCGCTCGACGAAATGACATCGTGATGAACCATGCCCTTCAATTGCATTTGCTGCACGGCCAATATGTCGAAGGGCTTCCTCTGCCTGTAGTGGATTGATGAGCATTGCCGCAACAAAGCAGCTTCGTGTCCAACTGGAACGCATCAAGACGGACATTCTCGAACTCGCCGAACTCGGTCGTGATCCCGCTGACAAAGGGATCTATCGAATGGCGTTTACTGATGCCGATATGCAAGGCAAACAGTGGCTGCAAGACCGTATCAAAGCCGCCGGATTGACTCCGCAGCTCGATGGTGCGCTCAACATCTCGGCAGTGCTTGAATCCGGAAACGACAAGCCACGCATTATGGTCGGGTCGCATATCGATACCGTTCCTTGTGCCGGTGCTCTCGATGGCACTCTGGGGGTCGTTGTTGGATTGGAATGCTTACGATGCATGAAAGAGCAAGGCATTCGGCCCGGACGCGATGTCGAACTGATTGCGTTCAGCGACGAAGAGGGCCGCTTCGGTGGAATGTTTGGTTCGCAATCCGTCGCCGGGCAAATGAATCCTGGTGCCGTCGCCACAATGAAAGACCTGAACGGGATTCTGCTATCGGACGAACTAAAACGGCACGGTTACGACGCACGTTATGCGCTGGATGCGGCACGCGATCCGGAATCCATTGCCGGCTACCTGGAATTGCATATCGAACAAGGTCCTGTACTCGACCGATTGAAAAAGCCCGTTGGGATCGTCGACGAAATCACTGGGCTTTTCACATGGGCCGTCCGTCTGCGCGGCGAAGCCAACCACGCGGGAACGACTCCAATGGACATGCGCAATGATGCGTTCATGGGATTGGCGGAATTCGCGAACGAACTGCCCAGGATTCTCGAAGAAAACGGCAGCGATCGCAGTCGAGCGACGATCGGAAAAGCTCAGATTATGCCGGGGGCAGCGAACACGGTTCCCGGATTGGTCGAATTCTCTTTGGATGTCCGCGATACGAGCGAAGTGGTGCTCGACGAACTTGCCGCCGCACTTCGAAAGGCCCTGTCGGCGATCGCAAGACGACGAAACTTAATGTTCGATTTTGAACAGATGAGTTACCTACAGCCCGTCAAATGCAGCGATCTTATTGTCAATCGAGTCATCGAGCAGGCGAATCATTTGGGGCTATCGTATCTTAAGATGCCCAGCGGTGCCGCACATGACGCGCAGATCATGGGACGGATTGTGCCCGTCGGAATGGTCTTTGTCCCCAGCAAAAAAGGTCAAAGCCACTCGCCCGCCGAATGGACGGCCTGGTCCGACATCGAAGCCGGCGCTAACTTGATGCTACATGCGATTCTGTCGATGGCAGACTAGACGCCAGGACTGGAAACGCAGTGAGAGATTGATTCCTTTTGAAAGTGACAGCGATGAACCTCGGCCAATCCGATTTTGAACACCTCGATCCGCTTCGCGATGTCTATCACGAAGCCTTCGTCGAAAATCCCGCTCAGCAGACGTTTCTTAAAAAAGGCAACGTGGCGTTGCTCTGCATTGATTTGCAATACCTTGATGCGGCACGAGGACATGGCGTCTTCCGCGATGCGACTTCGCACGGCGTTTCACCCGAAGCACAAGAGTACTACTTCAATCGTCTTGATCAACTGGTCTTGCCAGGTGTGCAGCGAATTCAGAATGCGTTTCGCGAGCACCAATTAGAAGTCATCCACACCCGTATCCAGTCTTTGACACGCGATGGCCGTGACCGCAGCAAAGGCCATCGACGATTGGGGCTGTTGGCAGCACCTGGCACACGCGATGCGGACTTCATCGAGTCCGTTGGCCCGAAAGACGAATACGATGAAATCGTTATCAACAAGACTGCCAGCGGTGTGTTCTCATCAACCAACTTGCACTATGTGCTGAAGAATATTGGTATCGAAGCGCTCTATGTCGTCGGCGTCTATACCAACGAATGTGTCGAAACGACTGTTCGCGATGCGTGTGACCTTGGCTATCTGGTGACCGTGGTCGAGGACTGCTGTGCGACCGTGACTAAGGAACTCCACGAGGCCTCCTTGGCAACGCTGCGTGATCGCTACGCACGCATCGTGACTTTGGACGAAGCTCTCGGAAATCTCGCGAAGTATCACCAGGTCACACAATAGTTCACATCTGAGAGATGCGGTCTGGATTACATGTTCGCCAACTACCAGAGTAATCGCCCTCGTTGATGGAAACATCGACAACATGATCACCGAGGTGAGATGGTGTGTGCAGTCCCGTTTAGCTCGAAAGCCGATCCGAATCTATCCGCTCCATCGACGATGCGGGTCAGCAGATTCGATTCGATTTCATCTTGGCTGACCACTTGGTTGCTCTTACTAGCGATTGGCGTGATGACACTGTTCGTCCTTTGGTTGTGTTCCCGTGAAGGTCAGCGAATTCACGCCGTCAGCCAAATAGAACGGATGGAAACAAGTCACGCGGCACTAGGAGTCGATCAAGGCTTCGAATTGCCGTCCGAGACGGAAGTTAGCGACCTACAGGATCCAAGTTTCACCGAGGCACTGGTGTTGGTGTCCAGTATCGCTGCGGAATTGCCAAAGTCGCAGGCGATGGGGCAAAACTTATCGAAACGCGGTCGCCCCGATGGAAAGGACGGAAGCACATTGCGGGGTATCGGGCCCGGCGAAGGTGACGATGACATTGTGCCTAGATGGCAGCGGTGGGAGCTGCGATTTGAAAGTCAGGACAAAGATGATTACGCGGCCCAATTGGACTATTTCGGAATCGAACTAGGAGTGTTCGGCGGTGGTCAAAACCACATCGAATCAGCTTCTTCGCTGTCCAAGCAGCCAAAACGCACCGTCAACGCTCAGCCCAAAACCGAGAAACGGCTTTACTTTTCTTGGGCCAAGCAAACGATCTTTTCTGGTTTTGATCGCCAGCTTCTCGCCAAAGCAGAAATCTCAACTGAGGGACGCCACGTTGTTCGATTTGTCCCGCCAGAACTCGAAGTCTTGCTTGCTGATCTCGAACGCGAGCATTGCGAAACGAATCTGAAGTCGTTTCCGCAGAGCATCCAGAAAACCGTATTCCAATGCCAAACGAGCAGCGACCAATACGAGTTCGTTGTCGCTTCGCAGCAATACCGATAACCAATTTGACGGACGTGGTCACGCGTCCGTCATCTGCCTGTACAATGCGTTACTGTGCGATCGTGGCGGTGATCGGATAGTGATCCGATGGAAAGTGACCGTCAAAGGATGTCCGCACAACTTCGGCGTCTTTCACGGTGGCATCTTTCGAGACCGCAATCCAATCAATCCGTGCACCTTCTGATTTTCCGACCCAAGAGTTGAAGGTGCCTTCGTCGCTGCGCTCGGTAACGTGGACTTCGCGGTAGGTATCTTTCAGCGATTCATTATCGACGAGTGCTTGGTATGGCTCGCTACCTGCATCGCAATTGAAATCGCCAGTGACGATGATCAACGGATCGTTTGCGGTTTTTGCCAATCGTCCAATCCGTTCGGACAGCAATCGGCCGGATTCCAAGCGAGCTTGTTTGCCACGATGGTCAAAGTGCGTGTTCACAAACAGGATTGGTCGATCCGATCCCTGTTTGTCTTGGAGTAGCACCCAAGTTGCCATACGTGGAAGCGACGAATCCCAACTTTTTGATTCAGGGACTTCGGGTGATTCGCTCAACCAAAAATGCCCGCCTGCCAATTGCACGAAGCGGTCGGACTTATAAAAAATCCCGCAGTGTTCGTTGGGCGTGTTCATCCGAGACCGACCGAAATACTGATAGCCTGAGGTTTGTTCGAGTACAAAGTCTTTTTGGAAGTCGAGCGTCTCTTGTGTACCCATCAGGTCCGGCGAGAAGTCGTTGATCACTGTCGCGACAAACGGCTTGCGTTTGTCCCAATGATTTTCTCCGTCGTTTGCTTTGCCATAGCGAAGGTTGAAACTCATCACCCGCAACGTGTTCTCGGCATGTGCGGTAGACATTGACAGCGCCATGCAAAACAAGGCGATCAGAGTGGCTGTGGTTTTCATCGGTATTGGGGAGGATTGGTGTGGGGAGAGGCGGGAATCCATCTGTGGCATTATATCCGGTCAAACTCGATCGGTATCCACGGTCACAACGCTCCCAGCATCCAAATACTGACAAAGCTCCCCGACAAGAACCCTAGCAAGGTGCTGAACCAGATAAACGCAAGTTTGAGTTTTCGCCTTGGAACACCGTTCGGACACGGCGGCAAATTGGCGAGTAGGTACAACGGAAGCAAGCAGCTAATCGGTGTCAGCAATACGATCGTACAAATGGATGCCAAAAGTGCACGACGCAATGCGGCCTCGTAAGCTTCGGTTGTGGCTTCGTGGTCGATTGTAAAGTCGCGGTTGGGAATTGACTCGACAACTTCAGCCGCTTCATAAGGATTTAACGAAAGCCGCTTGCGACTGTGATTCGTCAGTGGGATCGAGTAGGGTTCGTTGGGCACCTTGGCGGAGGCGAATGCTGAAGAAACGCTGCTACTACTTTTGGGGACAGGGATATCGGAGCGTGACGCTTGGCAATTCCAGCAGTATTCGAAAGTTGCTTCATTGGGCTCGTCACAGCGTGCACATAGCCAAGGTTCCTTTGCGAGCAGTTCCTGCTCATGTTGACGGAGCAGTTCGTCGGCTCGATCGAAGTCTTTTGCGGCGACTTGAATTCGCACAAGACTGTCGGTCGGCGCGCCTCCCATGCTAAGGGCAGTACCGGGATCAGTGCCGGTGAGGTGCGAACGGATTTCTGCACCGGCAAGCAGACTTTGTACGCTGACGGCCGACCATTGATCACCGAATTCGCGAAGGACGCAAAACCGTTCGTCGGAAGGCATAGGTGGTAATGCCGCTCAAGATAACGAGGTGTTGATCGAAGCCAAGAACGTGAGTGGACTGGTGCCACGTTCGACACCATCATACCCAGACAACAAGCGACGGGTCGGTTGCCAGATAGGTCAATCGCATGGGTTCTGTTCGAGGGTGAACCGACATCGTTGCCAATCGGTATACAAGGAATTTCGGACCGAAGTGCTCGTCGATCGATGACGTACTCCGTGTGGCGACTGAAATAGAACTGTTGCCGCGACAATCGATCAATCGGTTCAGACTTTGTGATCAGCCATGTCCCACCTCACCTCCGTCTCCGTGGTTGTCATTGCCAAAGACGAGGCCCATATCATTCAGAGTTGTCTCGATTCGCTAAGTTGGGCGGACGAAGTGGTGGTGGTCGATGATTATTCCAGCGACCATACGCCTTCAATTGCAGAGAGAGCGGGCGCACGTGTCATCACCCATCGATTCGACACCTTCGCCGGTCAGCGCAATTGGGCATTG
Source organism: Rhodopirellula sp. MGV (assembly GCF_002251265.1). Lineage (NCBI taxonomy): Bacteria > Pseudomonadati > Planctomycetota > Planctomycetia > Pirellulales > Pirellulaceae > Rhodopirellula > Rhodopirellula sp. MGV. The sequence goes on from NZ_NPDI01000001.1 coordinate 152,389, forward strand.
AAGCACGCGCGTTTGCGCAATGAATGGGTGCTGATGTTGGATGCTGACGAGGCGTGCACGCCCGCTTTCACCGAAGCGATCGAGAACGCTCTCAATAGCGTGAACGACGACACGGCCGCATTCAAAATGTGCCGCAAGACGATGTTGTCCGGCCGTTGGCTGCGCTACAGCGATGGGTATCCTGTTTGGATCATGCGACTCGTCCGAAACGGACGCGCAAGATTCGAAGATTCCGGACACGGTGAAGTCCCTGTACCTTCGGTTGACGGTAGAGTCCAAACGATTGTCGAGCCGTTTGTCCACCAGCCGTTCAGCCGCGGGATCCAACATTGGTGGGACCGGCACATTCGCTACGCACAGCGAGAGGCCTGGCAAGAGTGCCAAGAAGCGGCAAACCTAGATTTTAGAGCACTGGTAGCTCGTGACCCGAGCCAGCGTCGGGCTGCACTACGTGCCTTTTCGCGACGTTTGCCTTGTCGCGCGGCGTTTCGATTCTGCTACCAGTATCTCTTCAAGCGGGGCTTTCTCGACGGCGCAGCAGGGCTGCAGTTTTGCCGCATGATGGCCTGCTATGAACAGATGATCGTGACAAAAAAGTGGGAGCTGGCACAATCAATGCTCGCCGAAAGCTGTGTCGATCGACACAAAGCACTGCTTCCTACAAATCCGCCAACGAACCAAGCGGTGGACGAACCAAGGGTTCACGCGGTTTAATCTTCTTGGCGGGATGTCCACCAACGATCGACCATGCATCGGTTGATCGAATCACTACCGCCCTTGCCGCAACGATGCAACCCGTTGCGATGGTAACCCCTGGGCCAATGAACGAGTCGGCACAAACCCAGGCGTCGTCTTGAACCGTGATGGGCGATTTAATCAGCGGTAGCGCCCCATCGGAATAGTCGTGCGTTCCGCCACATAAATGCGAACGCTGCGAGACTGTCACCCGATCGCCGATCGTCATCGGCCCCAGGTTATAAATCAAACAGTCGAAGCCGAGCGACGACCAATCACCAATCGCGAGATTCCACGGAATAAAGATTCTCGCCGATGGATCGATACGAGCTTCGTGTCCAATCTGGGCACCAAATCGCCGCAGCAGAAAGCGTCTCCACCCCCAGCAGGGACGTGGTGAATAGCGGAACAGTGGTCCGGCCAACGCCCAGAGCATCCGCCCCAGCAGTTCCAATCGAGTCCACTTGCGAGACCGGCGATTATCAGCGATCCCGTCGCATGCCGTCGATTTTCGGTCACCGCACTCGGTCAAGTTGGCATCGCTCCCCAAGGCATCGTGTAGTCGCGTTCGGGGTGCAACTCGGTTGAGAAGCTTCGTCGCTGTGTCCCAAAGTTGACTCGTGCCAAGGATGCGACACCGAGCGTCATACCCAACAAAATCAGAACCAAAAGCCCCGACGAAGGGTCACCGCTATATTGCTGGTGCGACACGGTAAACGACGCCAAGTTGGCGACAACGATTGCAATCATGGCAAGCTGGGTCACCGCCCCGTGCCATGTTCGTGGGACGACGGCAATTGCACCGCCCATTCCGCGGATCAAGCTAACACCGGCCAGAAAGATAAAGATCACGCCGAAGATTCCAAGCTCTCGGAAGACTCGGCTGACGCCGTCTTCCTGCCAGCTACGCAGCCCTTTCTGGTCAATCAAGTGATACGCACCTTGAGTCGCAGTGCCGATCCCGGATCCGACAACGCCGGATTGCGAAATCGTATGGTGGACCGAACCGCCCACCAATTCTTGGTACCGTTCGGCACCTTGTGTAAACATCGTGCCGGCGAAATTCGTGTATTCGGTGCTCACGTATTTTTCGGTCGCGACCATAAAGATCCCGCCAAGCAAAAGGCTGGCCATCACTACTGGCATGATCACGCGCTGGAATCGCAAAATTTTTCGTCCGTAACAAAGTAGGCCCAATGTTGCGACAAACACCAGCGGCATCCCCAGCATCTTGCGACGCCCCGACAGCAACAGGCAGAGGCAGCCAAAGCCCGAGAGTAGCAGCCAAAATGGCGATTGACGCTTCGGTTGTTGAAGGGCAAGCGTCAGAGAGAACATCACGACTTGAGCTGCGTGCAGACCCATGATGTCCGGGCTGCGATACCAACCGGCGATCAGTTGCACTATCTCGCCGCCGCTGTACCGGATCCAGTTCATCCCTCGCATCCCGCCAAGACCCGGCCAGTCGGTCGCACAGTATTCTGCGACCACGCTGATCAATGCGATCCCATTGACAAGACAATAGAACTGAAAGATTCGCCCTAGCTCTTTAGGCCGTAGCGAGATCAGGTATCCGAGAACGATTCCGGCAAATGGAGCCAGGTACGACACCGTTCCCAAGGCCACCATTTTGTAGCCGCCCTGGTACAACACGAGCGATAAAACGCAGCCAGGGATGATTGCGATAATCAATAGCCGAAACGCATAGAGAATCTTGGCATGTTCTTTTAAGGCTTGTTCGATTTGACGCCTTGAACGAGACCATGCAGCCAATGTGATCACCGCCCATAACCCGAGTACACTGACTGTGATGAGAACGGGTTCGTCCGGCGTCATCTTGCGGACCGGATCACGCAAAAAATCCAGAGCGATCGCCCAATAGATCGCTTTGCGCCAATCGGTGAGAGCAACCAAACATGCAATGCCCAAGCATCCAAGGTATGCAATCGTGATCATGGTGAACTGTTGCCCGCAATACTGGCACGCCGCCAGGCTATGCCATTTCGATTTCGACTCGCCTCCATGTAAGCATTATCCAATTGGTCCGCGAAGCGTTCCAATGTGAACTCCGCGGCGCGACGATACCCCCTGTCGATGAATTCCTGTCTCTTTAAATCGTCGGAAAGAATCGTAGCCAACGCGTCCGCCATTAAGTGTTCCTCTTTTGGCGGGACGACGTATGCCGCATCCCCAACGACCTCGGCCAATGATCCGCCGTCACTGCAGATCACCGGACAACCGCATGCCATCGCTTCGATGGGCGGCCAACCGAATCCTTCGTAAATGCTCGGGAAAATGAATGCTGCTGCGTGAGAGTAATAGGCAAAGACTTCTTCGTTTGTCGGATTGATGACGAATTGAACCTGTTTATCGATTCCCAACTGCTTTGCCAATAAAACCAACTCTGCGGTTGGTTCCGGTCCTGCCATTAGTAACTTGTGTGGGAACCTGTCGGAAAGCATCGCGAACACCCGTAGCACACCGACGCGGTTTTTATAGAAACCGTTGTTTCCGATGTGAAAGATGAAGGGCGTTTCGGCTGGGCAGATTCTTTGTTCGGCGTGATCGCGGTTTTTAATCCTCCGCCCGCAGGATTCGAGCGGCGGGTAAACAACCGAATCAGAAGCCTTTGATTTTCCAACGTGCTGATGGAAATCGCTGCGAGTTGATTCGCTACAGAAGATTAAGTGGTCGGCGTGGGACAGCCCAGTTGCGGCTTGTCGGACGATCAACCGAGAAATCATGTTCGGACGCGGCACAGCGAAATGCTTCTTTGATTGAAGCAGCGGAATCATGTCGTGCACGGTAACCACGACCGCTTGCTTGGCAAAGTGTTTGGCGAGATAGCCGTGGCTACCGTCAAGGATATGCACCAAATCAGCATCGCACTCCCGCGACAAACGTTTGGCATGTCGGACCGTCTGTGAATGATGTTTTGCCGTACGAAGGATCGGCGGGATCTGCGAAACATCATCTGCTACACAAACTCGCGAGACGACGATGTCTTCGCGCTCGAGCAATGCTCGTTCGACCATGTCCGCATAGTGTCGCATGCTGCCAACAGAATCTGGCAGAGCGGTATCAACCAAACAGACGCGCATCTGTGTGGTCACCTATCGACGTGCCCAACGGGCAGCGTCAACGATTCCTTCGGCCGCGGCACGAGGCGAGTAGTCTTGGATCAGTTGGAATGCCTGATGCCCCAATTGTGCCAAATCAACCTTTGCCGAACTGGCATGGCAAAATGATTCGGACAGCGCGTTCCAATCCGCAAAGGGAAATACGAATCCGGTTTCACCTTGTCGAATCAAGTCGCTGTGGCAACCGACCTGATCACTGACGATCGCGGGCAATCCGCATGCCATCGCCTCGTTGACCACCAATCCCCAAGTTTCACCGTGATCGGATGGCAACACCAAACAATCGCTTGCAACATACGATGCGACGATTTCGGATTGGTTCAGGAAACCAGTAAAACTGACTGGCAACTGGTGCGACTGCGCATACTGCTGGCAATCCTTTCGTAATTCGCCGTCACCAACCATTAGCAGATGCATCGGAGCATTCGGTGTCTGTCGCGATGCAGCTTGGCGAAACGCGTGAAGCAGCTCCATCGGATGCTTCTTTTGTTCGAACTTTCCACAGTACAGAAAGCAAGTCGATTCGGTAGGGATCGACCATCGCTGTCGCAACGATTCACGCTCGGTGCGTATTGAGGCGGCGTTCGCCGCAAAGCGGTCGTTGTCGACGCAGTAGCGGGCGTCAAACATTGCTTCTTCGGAGATCCCATAGCTTTTGTAAAACCGTCGATTCTCACCGCCGATTGGTAAGAATCCGTTGAAGCGGCGTACCAATTGACGCTGCAAGGCACGTTTCCACCATGGGCGTGGACGCAATCGGTTGGCTTCTCCTCGGACGAGGCAGGGAATCTCAATCTGCCGACAGCTTTTCAACGTTTGAAGACACGTTTTGACAACCCAGCCGTTGACCACGACGACATCCGCTTTCAATTTCCGCAGCGTCTCGCCGACCAAAGGCGTGTCACAACCGGAGAAACGCGTCACACTCGGAGACTTGGCAATATTGTCGAGAACTTCGAAACGGTAGCCATCCAGTAGAGGAACATCCCACTGGAACTCGACACCGAAACCATCACCCTGTGTCTTCGCACCGGGCACCATCGCGAACAACGCGGTGAAGTCAATCTCGGAACGATTGGCCAACAACCGAAAGATCGGAACTTGATACTGAATCGGATGGCTAGTGACAAAGGCGAGTTTCATCTTTCGAACGCATCGCGATGAGTGTTTTTACGCTTGGTATCCGGCGCGGCTTTTCCTCTCTTCGGCCATTCGTTTTCTTGATCGAAGGTAACTTTAGGAAAACAAACTCGCATCAGCTCCGTTGCTACGTTTGTCGCTGTCGTATCAGTCGCTTGGCCGCAAAGAAAGCGCGGCACTCTCCAATGACCTTGACGGGAACCCACCAAGGGTGGGTCATGTGGAACCTTGTACGAACTTCGCGTGCGATACGTCGGGCGCAGTAAAGATGCGCCGTGCTCTTAGATGGCGCATGCAACAGCGCAAAGTAATGATCGCCGATCCCGTGGCGAGGGTCTGCGCTGGTCAGGTGGTTGCCGTGGCTGCGCGTGCCGCCGCGATCGACTCGCAAGTGGTCGATACCGGCGCTTCCAAGAAATCGCATTTCGCCTCCGGCGATGCTGACACGCCTGGCAAATTCAGTTTCAAATCGAAATGCGGAACCGACAAATTGTTCGTCAAATCCGCCAATCGAGATCGCTCTGTTGCGGTTCACGCAGAGGTTTCCCGCCATCACATTACGGACCGGCATTTCACGTGTCGAATGGAACGGAAAATCGTCGTCGATCCGAAGTCCGGATAGTTCTCGAGGTGCCGCGATGTCTTCGGGTTGCTGCCAGGGCTGGATGACTTGCCCAACCGTCGCCCACAGATTGGGACATTGTGTGTGGGCGTCGCTGTGAACACGAACCAACTCCGACCTTGGCCGGATGTCATCGTCAAGGAACAGTACCAAGTCCGAGTTTGCTTGTTGCAAGCCGGCATTCATTGCCGCGGTGATCGACGGTGTTTCCCTTCGGATCCATCGAATGCAGTTCGCATCGTTCCAGCAAGACAGTTGTCGGTGGGCCACTTCATCGTGTTCGGGGGTCTGATCGACGACCAGAATCTCTTTGGCCGGATATCGCAGATCAAGAAGAGCCTGGACCGTATCGATCAGAACTTGGTCACGACCGTAGGTGGGAATCACGATCGATGTCACGGCGAGCGCCTGCGATCAGTTCGGTGTCTCGAACGGAAATTCCGGTTTGCGGCTTTTTGCTGACGAAAAAAAGCAACCAACTGCTGTGCACAATTCGCCCAAGTCAATTTCTGACAATAAGCAGCCGAAGTTGCTAGTCGGTTGACATTGATCGCATCGCTATTCGCAAACGCCAAGATTCGCTTGATGAAGGCTTCCGTATCACCAACTTGGCACAATCCATCGGGCATCACTTCACGAAGGTGATCACGCATTCCACCGGTTTCCGATGCGACAACAAGCATGCCGCGGGCCAGAGCCTCGGCACAGGCCTTTCCCGCGCCTTCGAAGAATGATGGAAAGACAAAAATACCGTGTGAATCGAGTAGTGGCAGAAGCTCGACTTGCAACACCCAGCCCTGCAAAGTCACGCGATCGGCAATTTCAGGAGCAAGGCGTTCCCGAATCCATTGGTGGTCTTCTTTGGACGTCACCCAAGTCATTTCCATGTTGGGTGAAGCGGCTAGTGTTTGATTAACGATCTCGACCAACAAATCGGGACCTTTAATAAACGAGTGCTGTCCGATGAACAGCATTCGGTTTCGACGGTTCGCCGTCATCGGCAAGACCGGTTCTGTTAAGAACGACTCTGGAACGCCGTGATGAATGGTCGCCAATTGACTCGGATCACAACGGGTACGCGATACCAAGAATTCGCGGTCATCAACGCACGGCAAGACAATCCCGTCGAACCATTTCAGCGTTTCGGCCCATTGACGTTGCAACAGCGGTCGCAGCATACCGGTCAAGACGGGATGGCGAGAACTGGAAAAACCCATTCGACGTCGCCAGTGTGGAAGCACCTCGTCGACTCGAAGTTCTAACCCATGGCTGCGGTTGATCACGACGCCTTCAAAACCGGAATGTTTGAGTGCCTTGGCCGCGAGGTATCCTTGCGGCTGGCTGATCAGGACCGCATCGAAAGGTTGATTCCGGGTCGCTTTCAGAATCTCACGGCGATAGGCCCGTGGTTGCTCGAGCAGCGAGTGCAGGTTGCCGTGATTGATTCTTCGTGGCCCAAGTCGATCGCTCCAGATCTCTTCGACATGATGTCCAAGTTCACGGAATGCACGGTTGGTGTGAAAGACAGTACCTGCGGCGCCGCTGTTCGGATTGGAAGGAACGTTCGCGACAGTTAAGATCCGCAACGGGCCTTCTGGTAAAGGTGTCGCGTTTCGTGCTGCTTGATCGTAGGGGGCGTTCATTGCATTCGTGGCACTGACGTGGTGACAGCGGAACTCGCGTCCAGCTGCAGCCAAGATTGTGCCAGACGAACCCATGCTTTCGCATGAAGTGGATTGTGATGGATCACACGTTGCAGGTACCTTCGGCCACGGATGTCGCGATTCTTGACCAGTTGTGATCCGACCAGATAATTCAGCTTTGACTGATTATCCCGTACCGGCGCTTCGATCGTGTTGTTGCGAGCCCGCGACGCACGAACTTGTTGCGAAAGGCGTTCGGCTTCTTCCAAAATCGGCGTTTCATCTTGGCCGGCGACTCTTGCCGCCCGGCAACGTTGGCCAAAGACTCCGAATTTCGCTTGAACGTTTCGCCCCGACCCAGTCAAACTGCCTGGCCAAAACCGAAAGTCGTAGAGTGTTTCGTTGACATAGGCAATCTTTGAAACCTCTGCCATCCGCAACCAAAGGTCAGTGTCTTGTGCGTAGTAAAACGCATCGCGATAACCGCCTACGGATTGATAGACGGATTTGCGGAACATCATCGTTCCGTGGGCAGGAGGACCAAGCTTTTCGTTCAGTAGCCTCGACGTTGCCTCGTCTGGATCTGACGGTCGCGTCACCACCGTTAGGTGCTCACCTCCGGGGCCCAAGTAGCGAGCCTCGCAAGAAACAAATCCGATGCTTTGGCAGCTTTGAAACAGTTCAAATTGTCGTTGAAGACGCGTCGGTGCAGAAACGTCATCGGAATCTTGACGTGCAATCAGCGGCGCGAGCGCGACATCGCATGCGCTTCGCAATGCACGCGTCAAACCGGTGTTGGGTTGATGGATTACCCTCAATCGCGAATCTTGTTCCGCAAGCGTTTCGAGGATCCGTTCCGTTCCGTCGTACGATCCGTCGTCGATGACGATCATCTCCCATTGGGAAAGCGTCTGTGCCTGGATCGAGCGAATCGCATCGGTAACGTGTGCGACGTCGTTAAAGCAGCTCATCACGACAGAAACCAACGGTCGCAATTCAGATTCTGCAGCGCTCATCGATTCGCCACCTTTCGCATTTGGTGAATCGCTTGGACCGTTTTAACGGCACCTTTCCATCCCAACCATCGCTTAATTCTGCGAAACAGATGAGTCGCTGACGGTTGCGAATTGAGCTTCGTCATCTCGTCGGTCAAATCCAACGCCGCTTCGGCTTCGCTTACAAGTCCACGTTCGCCGCAAAGCCTCGCGATCCAGAACATCGTTCGACTAAAGTTCGCGACATAATCCCAATCGGTTTTCGAGATTCGCTTCATCTCGTACCAAACGGATCGGTGCGCTTGAAACAAACTGTTGACTCGATCGCTCGTCATACCTGCGACCATTCCACTGGCACGCGGTTGGTCATGATCGATTACTGTGCACAACGTCTGATCGACAGCGACGGGGCGCACGCCCAACAGTCCCGCGCGCAGATCGTGTTCCCAATCTTCCATCATCCGCAGCGGTTTCCAGGGACCGATCGCGTCACACACGGTTTTCCGCCATAGCGGCGTCAACGTCGCCCATCCGCGCTTCGGTAGGAACGCTGGAAAAAGTTGGTCGATGACTTTGTCAGTTTCTGCCCAGGCCGTCATTTTACCTGTCGTCGGATCCATGCGATTTGTGACACAGTAACAAACACCCGCTGCCGGATCCGATCGAAGTTGACGCACCTGAACCGAAAATTTGTCCGGGTGCAGGCGATCATCGCTATCGAGGTACTGAATGAATTCACCACGTGCGATCGCGAGCCCCGCATTGCGAGCTGCACCGGGTCCTGCATTGGGTTGAGTGACAACCCGTACCTCGTCAGGAAAGTCGCGTTGAAGTTTTGCCAACACTTCTGGTGTTTCATCATCGCTACCGTCATCGACAAGGATGATTTCGATCGGTCGATAGGTTTGTGCCAGCACACTCGCGACACTATCAACGATCATCACTGCGCGATTGAAGACCGGGATAATGGTCGACACCAGCCCCACGATCGGCGTTGTGGGAGGGCACGCCGGGCGGGTTCGATTCTCTAAAACGGCGTTCACGTTGACGATGTGCCTCGCCCGCGCAACATGTGGTGTAGACGTGAACGAAGTTGGAATCGCATGTGCGCGATCCACTGGTAACTTCGGCTGCATGAAAGCGAGTATTGATGGTCGTGAAGCCATGACCGTGATTGCCATTCCAAAGCCGCGATCACATTGCGGGGCAATTCGTTGGCATAGTTGCCTGTCCCACCGGTTTGGATATGGTTGGGATGCAGCAGTGTGATCTTGTCGTAGGTATTACCGCCACTACCGCATTGGTTTGTCGCATTGGCGATTGAACGGCGTTGGTTCTCAACGCTGAAACGCTGCTCAAGACGTTTCGCTTGGCGTGGACTGATCGGGCATCCAAGGTAGTTTGCCAGTCGATGGGCTTCACCGGCAAGGTTGCTGATCATCGATTCATAGCGGGCGACGTGGATTCCTGGGACGGATATCCAATCGTTGTACTCAGCAAGTAATTGCTGCAACCCGCCATGGACAAATGCAAACGCGGGCAGGTCATATTTGCGAACGATTGATGCAACGACGTCCCGAACATCGCGATACACGTAAACGATTTTGGCTTGACCGGTTCGGGCAAGTTCGGCGATCTCTGGACAGTAGCGATGCAGCTTGGCAATCGCTGGTTTGGCGTGATCGGATTGTTGGGCCAGAAAGGAATGGATCGATTCGGGGGACACCAAATGAACAGGTTGATCGCCTAATATTGCGGCGACGAGCTGAGATTGCAGCGTTGATCCGCCACGCCGCATTCCGACGCAGAAGACGTATCGAAAGCCAACCGACTCCGGACGTGCCTGATCAACGTATGAAGGCGCGAATGTCGGCGTAAATGGTGCTGACGCTGATGACGGAACGTGAGTCGTCATGATGCGGTTCGACGTTGAATCTGTTTCGAAATCGGATTGTGGCGGATTTCACGACGCACGACGGCGGACAACCTTGCAAGCGTCGATCGGCTTTTGACGAACGCTGGCATCTCCAACGCAGGCATGTCGCGAAGGTTTTCAGGTAGGACAGAAGCGAGACGGTGAAGCAAGCCGTGGTGCGAATGCCAACGCTGTTCGATTGCTTTTCGTTTATTCGCAAGAATGTAGGGACGCATCGCTTCGTAGTTCGCTTCGGTCGCTCGTTCCAAACAGTCGGAAAGCGAATCTTGCGAATCAAAGCACAGCATCCCGCGTCGATCAAAAAGCGTGTCGATACTTGGGCAACCGTAGTAGATCGGTACGGTTTCAGAGAGCAAACAATCGATCAACTTCTCGGAAAAGTACAGATCGGCGACTGCGTTTTCCATCGCGATCGAGTATCGGTACGAACGAAGTGCAACGTTTTTGGTTGGAATCGGCCGGATGCCTTTTCCAAAGCAGTCGATATCAGCGTTCTCCAAACAACGGTTCGCGATTTCTCGTCGGAATTGGTATGCCCCGATATCGTCGTGCTGAATGCTACCGATAAACGAGATTTGTTTGGTTTTGTCAGGGTGGTCATTCAAGACATCAAGCGAGTCTTGGTCAGAATGGACGCCAATCCAGTTGGTGCCAAACAACAACGGTTGGAATACCGGGTTGGACAACACCAAGTCGCTTTGATGGGTAAAGACGGTATCGAATCGCTTTGCCAAAAGATCCAAGTCGTCAAAGCAAGGGTTGATCGGACTTTCGATCAACGCCGCGAATCGTCTGTTTTGCGGGTACCGCAGCGCGGCATCGTTGTATGCCGATTGGTTGACAAAAAGGCCCGCATGAAACGACTCGTTCGTGCGCCCCGCGTTTCCGAGACAAAACTGATAGTGAGTGCCATCAAGATCGATGGTCAACGATGCTTGCGGGATCTTGATCCCGTAGCAATCAATGCGAACGGTTGGAATCGGGGGAGCTAGATCAAACAACGGACGTCTCCAGTTTTGGTGGGCGACAGGTCCATTCCATCGCATCGTGATAAAGAGGGATTTCGAATTCATCCCAAACGTTTCGGATCATTCGTTGTTGATCCGAGCTCAGTTGCTGTTTCCAGCTATCTGCCATCGCCGAGCTTCTGCGAGCGACCGCATGTGTGTGATAAGCGTCAGGCCGACTCGGTCCTTGAAAGCACAGCGATTCGTGACGTTGAAGCGTCGAGTCGTCGTAGGGTAAACCCAGAGTGGCGTGGATTTCGCGAAAGCTTTCGATCGGTTGCCGGCACAAGTCTTCGAACTGATACCAGGTGATTGCGCTGTTTTGCCGAACCTGATTCCACATCACGGTATTCAGTAGACCGTGCAGGACGGTCGCTGCCGCAGCGTCCTGTCCATCCTGGTGTTTCACCATCAACGATCGAAAAGGAGCGAGATGGTCATCCAAAAGGTCTGATCGATTCAAGAACGAACGAATGAATTTTCCGATCGGCCATCCCAGTCGTAGAACGCTTGAAACAAAACCCGCCGGATGGCGAAACAAGACGATCGTTCGAAAGTCGAAGTGTTTGGTGAAGTAACCTGAGAGCAGGCACGCCAAAGGATCTTTGACCATTACCCGACGGATCGTTGGCCGCAACAATCGGAGCGGCATAAGTGCATGATCAGTGTTCGCGTTCAAAGACGTGCTTCGGTAGCGACCGCGGAGCAGGCCCGTCATGTAGCGATCAATCTCGGAGCTGCGTTCGTTGATCGATGTGTACGAGAACTCTTCGTGCCAGAACCCTTTGTTCGGGTTGTATGGCTCGTGGATGTACCAGAGCCCCGGTTCGGCAAGCATCTTCGCAAACCACGTCGTACCGCTGCGATGAGTTCCGCCGATAAAGATCGGTTTACCGCCCGGGAACTGACTGATCACGCGACTCTGTTTGGAATATTCCATCCAAGCGTCACGAAGCTTTCCAACTGTCAGTTTGATACCCATCTTTCGATTCCGCGTCCGGCTACCGTCATGAACCTGTGGTCGACGATGCGACGTGGCATCCATGAATTTTCCTTCGCAAACGGTGAATGCGTTGTGATTCAGGGATCCGCATTTTCTGGTCGTGCATGCTGCGATTCCGGTCGCCCGATGCTTTTTTGGGGGCCGCCGGATGCCAAAGATGAAGAGCGAATGTGGTGCCGCCTTCGATCATCGAACTGGTCCGAAGTCGCGAAATGAATTCCGTGTCCTCTCCGCCCCAACCAAAATAGTCTTCGTCGTGACCACCAATTCGCTGGTATGCATCACGTTTGACAGCCATGGGCGTTGGATTGTTCTGAACGATTTTTTCGATCCCAACCACTTCGGGCAAACGATGTTGCTCAAGCACTCGCTGTGTGGTGACGCGATCCAGATGGAAAATGAAACGACAGGGCCGAATACCATCTGCCGACCCAATCTGGGTGAGTGTTGTTCGCACGAAATCTGCTGGCACTACATAGTCACCATCGTGGACCAAAAGCACTTCACCGGTGGCAAGTTCGGCGGCACGGTTCAACGCGATGCTTTTGTTGAATCCGTTCGCGTTGTCCATTGGAACATGCAGGTATCGGATGCCGGTGGGGAGTTGATGTTCGAGTTCAGCACGGGGACCGATTTCACAGACAATGATTTCGATCGAGACGCCTGTTTGTCCGATTAGCGACATCAGGGTCAGGTGCAGCAATGGCAATCGCGTGCGGCCTCCGATCGCGATCAAAATTGATGCATCTGGATGTTGAGTGTTTTCGAGTCGGTTGCGGTCAACCAGCAAAATGGGATGTTGCGATTGGCAATATTTGAACAGCCGGTTGGCAACGCTTGGAAACACCTTGGCGAGCGTCAGTTGAGAAGAATCACTCCAGTCGCAGATGCGAGTTTCTCCATCCGTTGAGATCGATAGCGATTCGTCTCGGTTGCAGAGGTCCATCCATGACCAGCCAATCTGTCGGGCTAGTCGTGGCATTCGCAGCACGAATTCTGCTTTCCATCGCTCGTGCAGCCAACAGCCAAGTTGCTGACGGAGCAAGGAGGGTGAAAGATGGAACGAATTCAATTTCCAGCTACTCCGGAAGGGTTTGACGATTTACGTTCGCCAATTTTGCGTGCTGGACTGCCCGCCCAAATTTCGTATTCGGGCACCTCACCGATTACCACCGATCCGGCGCCAATCACCGCACCAGTGCCGATCCTCGACCCGGCAGTGACCGTTACGCCAGCTCCCAGCCACACGTCATCGCCTAATCGGATATCACGTTTTCCAATCGCGGGGGCTTGTTCGCGAATCGGCGTGTCTCGATCGGTGCCATGATGACTTGCGACAAGCGTGCAAAACTGGCTGATGAGGCATCCGCATCCAATCTCAATTCTTCCACCGCCACTGCGTAGATTGTTGTACGGGCCGATCCATGTTTGCGAACCGACCGTGATTTTGCCAATACCGTTTTGCTCGTCGCCAAATGTCAGTACACACCCATGACCGATGGAAACAGCTTCGCCAAGCCGCAGTTCGCTGAGGCTTTGTTCGGTTAGCACGACTTCATTGGAAATGCGACAGGTCGGTGATTGGAATTTCAATTGCCGAATAATTGCTAGTTGCGATTGGCGGCGTCCAAGGTCAGCGACCAACTCGGGATGTCGCAAGAGTCGCAAGCCAGCACAGATACTTCGAAGCGTTTGGAACATCAAGCTTCCGTCGCTGCTACAAAGCGGGCTTGGCGTCGGTAGCGAGGCATGACACCGTTGATGAACCATTTTTCCACCGCGTGATGGAAAACGAGGCCACCAAGTATCGAGACACCCCAAAGGAGGACGGTTCGCTCAATCCACTGCAAACCAGTCGATTCAAATTCGCAACAGCCCGACACGAAACCCAAGATTGGGATGTGGACCAGATAGACGGAATAAGAAATTCTTCCGAGCTTCGCCAGTTGATTGGCAACCGGGTTTGTCATCCATTTCGTTGCTTCACGATCTAACATCCAATTCATTAAACAGAAGAAAGAAATCGCCGCGAGTAGCTCACCGACGTGTTGCAGTGCGGGACGCGATGCGATTGGAAGCAAATTCGCGAACAATGACGAGTGGCCGGTGTTGTCTAGCAATTGAAACATGTTCGAATTGAAAAACAACGCGAACAGCATTGTCACAGTTGCGAGCGGCAATGAGTGAGTCCAGCGTGGCAGCGTTCGGTTCCCAAGGCTTGCGTCAACGGCGATTGCCCCAAGCATCCAGTGAAGCCAAAACATCGTTGGCCAAAAATGCCAATAGCCAATCTCAACTTTGCCGATAGGAACGGCGGGCGATGAGCTGACAAAGAAACGCCAAAGCAACGTCACTGAAACGACGATCGCAAATGTCTGTCGCAACGGCAGTCGCTGAAACATCACGATCAATGCGAAGTACGCAAGATACAACTGCTCTTCCATACCGAGCGACCAAAACACTCCGTTTGAAAGTTCGGTCGCGAAGTTGGTAAGGTTGTGCAGCATCGTGAGATGCAAAAACAAATCCCAGAACGCTGCCGTATTGTCGAAACTGTACGTTTCCCGGGCGGCCGCCACGAACAGACTGAACGCGATCGCAGCCAAGTACGGTGGGTAGAGTCGCCAAAAACGTCGTTTCCAAAACTGAAGCCAATTCAGTTTGTATTCGCCCGTGTTTGCCTTTTCGATCGCAACTTTCCGATGAATACAAAATCCGGAAAGCAGAACGAATAAGTGCACTCCCATGTAGCCATAGTCTGCCAAGAAACTCGGCAGGAACCAAATGTTCTGGCGAAATCCACCTGGGGCATCATGTTGGCAATGAATTGCCAACACACCGAGAATCGCGATTCCGCGAAGCACGTCGATACTTTGCAACCTTCCGCTCACGCTAACACACTCGCTAGCTGATGCAGTTCACGTGTTTCAACCTCGGTGACCAAGCCACTGTTTGTTGGCCATTCGCTGCCCGGACTTTGGTGGCGAATCGGTTTATGAAACAGTTTTCGAAGCCCTGATTCAATGTGGGCGGGGATTCCAAGACGCGAGAGGCGACCAGGTAATCGATCGCGAATCATTTCGACATGCCCCGTCTGTTTGGGACGCGAGAGGCATTGGCGAAGCGTCTGATCCCACGCCTTCATGGCCCCCCGAAACGAATACTCGCCTTGTTGTGACCGTTCCGCGTTTTCAGAAAGTCGAACACGGCGAACCAGATCGGCAGACAGTTCAGCAACACAATTTGCAGCCGATTCAGTGTCCCCGATTGGGAAAGTCAATGCATTGGTTTGATGACAGAACTGCTGTTCGATTTCCAATCCGTCGAATCGCGAAATGATAGGGACGACGCCATGCGCCATCGCTTCACGAGGTGCGATCGTGACACCTTCCCACGCGGCAAAGTGAACGAATAGGTCTGCGTTGGGGTAGAATTCTTGATAGAGTTGGTCGCGGTCTACCCATCCATGGAATTTGATCTGCCCCTTTGCCGTCTGCTCCTGGAACGCTTGACGGAGGTCTTCTTCGAACGGTCCCGTTCCGACAAATTCCATTTGGAAATCGATCTCGCGTTTAACGAGCGAATCGATGAAAGGAATAAAGTCACCACATCGCTTTTGTTGGTTTTCAAGCCGACCGGCATATAGCAATCGGATCGGTCCCTCTTGTCGTTGTGAACGGATTGGACGTCGAATCGGTGCACGTACACCGCCAGCGATACTGCGAACGGAATCGGGAGTGAACCCGGCCCAGTCGGTACAGGTTCGGGCGATCAATTTGCCAGACGTGATGCAGCAGTCGATCGCATTTCGGTAGCGCCGAGCGTCGCTTAGGTATCCGGGTTCGAACGATCGAATTCCTAATGCGAGATGCGGCTTGGTCTTCGATCGCACGATAGCGGGCAATGCATCGAAGACACGCATCACCAAAACGATGTCGGGTGATTCCTGGTCGATGGTATTGGCAATCGCATCGACGCGCGTTTGACGAATTCCTGAAGTGCCATCAATTTTGATGATCGGCAACTCGGGATGAATCTCGCTGTAAAGCTCTGGGCGATTGAACGTTAAACCTTGGGTCAAAGCCAACTTGACATTCCACCCATAGTCCGGCAATTCCCGGCAAAGGTCGGCGATGATTTGGTCGGCGCCACCACGCGGGTTGCTGCAACGCGAGACGATTAACAAACGTGGCATGCCGCGTCCGCCTCCACTTGTTGCGTTTGGTTCAAGATTGACTCAAGTCGCTGTGGACAATGGTCGCGATTGAACAGCGGCCATTCGACGCCATCGACGTGTTTGGATTGACGAAGCCAGCGACGAAGCCGACGGGCGCGGTCCGCCCATTCGACCGAGACACCTGCTCGGTCCAAAATTCCGTTGTCGTGTCTGATGGATTGGCACAGTTCTGACGCCGGTGCAACAGGAGCGGTCTGGTGGACATCTTCGATCAGCTGTCGCCAACCAGTCATGCATCGATTCCAGGTGTATTCGGATTCGGCATGTCTTCGGCCCGCGTCTGCCAATCGATGGCGTTCGGCAGCGTTGAGCGAAAGTTCTTCGATAATGCATGCCGCTTGGTCAACATCGCCAATCAAAAACGATCGGCCGTGCTCCCCATCGACAACCAAACCTTCACTGTGAAAACCGACGTATTGCGATGTCACCGGTACGACGCCATTCATCATCGCTTCGGCCAAGACAATGCCGAACGTTTCCGACGAAGAAAATAGCAATAACAAGTCGAGGTTGGGCAGCACATCACCGTAGATCTGATCGGACGATTGAGCGCCCAGCCAAGTGATACAGTGTTGATAAGGAATGAGTTTCGAACGGAGTTCTGATTCGGCGGGTCCGCTGCCAGCAATTGTGAACTGAAACGGCAGACGGCGTTCGGTCAGGACTCGGCATAATTCTGCAATGTCGAAGACGCGTTTATCGCCTTTGGTCAAACGACCGACGTAGCCCAGACGTATCGGGAGGTCGGGTTGCGGAGGATTCCATGCCGCAATTGGCAGTCGAGCACCGTTGGGGACATGTGAGACTCGGTGTGATTCGAACTCTGCGAATTGCGTGAGAAAACGTCGCGTCATTTCGCCAACGCAAACGACATGATCGATCCCGGTTCGAAGGTCAGTCAGGTCCGCCAACATCGGTGGCAAGTTTCCGTGCGCTGAGCTAATCAGGTACAACGCACGAAGACGTTTTTCACGAATCGTTGCCGCGTTTGCATCGAGCACGCCCAGTGGCAAAACCGCGGTCGGATTGACTCGACGGATGACACGCTGGCAAGCCAAAATCCGCGACTCGCGAGTGAGTTCACGACCGTCGACAACAACCGAATGAAGGTTCGGGTGATAGCGACGAAATCGTTGCGGATCGTTTTCCGTTTGTCCGCGAACCAAGGCCACAGTCAGTGGGATTCCATGTTTGTCGCAGTCTTCGGCAAAATGATCCAACCATGTCGCGACTCCTCCGACCGGAGAAGACGTTCGCATGAATGCGAGTAGACGCGGGCGGTTCATGAGACAACCTCCGAGACACCTAACATTCCACGGACACCAGAGGCAAACGCGTCGTACGACAAGACTTCATTGGCAACGCGAGCGCTCGATTCGGCTTGATCGCGATAGTAAGAACTGTCACAGGCAAGCGACTGAAGTTGACTGACAACGGATTCTGGTGCGAGTGATTGACAGACCACTCCCATCGAATGTTCCTCGCAAAAGCGACTGACTGAACTGTATTGTGGCGAGTGCACAAAGACTGGTCGTCCCGTCGCCACGTAGCTGCTTAGCTTGGTCGGGAACGAAAGCTTTGCCAGTTCAACTTGACCAGCCGAAAACGGTTGTGGCAAATACAAACAATCACAGCTTCCCAGCAAACGTTGCAAATCGTCTTGGTTTCGCCAACCATAAAACAAGCACTTCGCTGTACTCTTGGAACGAAACTGGACCTGGCTGCCGGTGACGACCAGCACCACCTGGCGACCAGCGAGTTGCCAGTCAATCGAATCAAGTGCCCGATGGAGCGACTGCCACGCATCTTTCGCGTAAAGTGAACCAGAGAATCCGATGTGAAACTCACCGGGATGATCGGATTCCAATCGTGGTCCAACCGACTTTCCAGGAAGCCCGTGACGTACGATGTGCATTGCCGCGTTCGTTTGGCCTTCGTAGCTCGATGCGGCTTCTTCGCAAATGACACCGATTCGGCTTGATCGCTGAAGCAACTGTCGAAATCGGCTGAGGGTTCGGCTTCGATTGAAACGGTCGATTTGCCGTTGTTTGCAAAGGTGAATCGGGTCGTCCCAGACCTGGGTGATCAGTGTGCCCGGAAAACTATCTGAAATCATCGATGCGAGGTCAATCATTCCGATACTGTTCAGGACCACCCAAAGTTGTTCGGGATCACGCTGACGGATGAATGTATTGATGTGCTGAAGTTGCTGCTGCAGCTGCTTGCCAAAACGAAACCGATGTCGGCAATAGCGTTGAGGCAACGTCAACGCGTTATGTCGTTCCGTTGTGTACCATTCGTTCGGCGGAGTGATGGCAATGGTCGAATCGACATGGCGTAGCGGTGTCTGCAACCATTTTTGATTGGACTGCATCGCGGCCAAAGAAACAGGGGTGATCCCTGGGACGTCAAGCATGTCGCGGAGAAATACACCGTCGACGCCCGGACTTCCAGGAACCGAAGCTGCGATCAAACAAGTCTGTTTCATCGTTTCGGTGTCTCCTTCGAGACTGTCGGTTTTGCTAAGCAAACCAACATGTGATCGTTCAATGACACCGCCATCGGAGCTCGGTCGCGATGCATCAAACGACGTTGACCAGGAAGTCGTTGAATCAATCCGGCAAGATGACGCTGAGGACCGTGGCTCATTCGGCCACGCCAATGCAGCGTTTCCAAGCTGTGCTGAAACTTGTGACGCAAGGTCCGCCGTTGATGGCTGTGCCTGATTCGGCCCTGCAATTTCAATCCTTCCGCTTCGGCTAGCCAGCGAATGCTGCGTGGATTCGCAAAGCTGAGGTGTTGAATCGTGTGCAGATACCAATGCTGTCCGGCCAGCAGGTTCCAACTCCAATGACTCGAATTGCCTGTTGAAAAAAGGAACATGCCGCCCGGTCGAAGTAGACGGACGATTTGACGGATGGTTGTTTGTGGATCGGGCAGGTGTTCAAAGACATCAAACATCGTTGCCACATCGAACTGGCCGAATTCCGCGTCAGGAATATTTTCAGGGAAGTCGGAAATCCAGCGGATATCACGCTGTTTCAGGGATTCCAAAACAGAGTTGCAAGGCTCGACGGCCGCTTTATTCCAGCTCTTGGGCAGCATCGACAAAAATCGGCCATCAAAAGCACCAATGTCCACAATCTTGATTTCGGATTGACCCGCAAAACGTTTGCGAATCACTTTGCCGGCGACATTCCAGGATTGAATATCAGCTTCGACGTAGTCCCAAGCCTGGGCTGGCAATTCGCGATAAAGTTGTCCTAGCGACTGTTCGTCAAGCTGGGGTTTGCGATATCGAAGTCCGCATTGATGACACTCGTACAACTCGCTATCGCGAACCGACTCGGCAAGAGTGCGAACTTCTACGGACGTTTTATCCGATCGCAATTCAATTGGCAGCGAACAGCGTCCAAGTTTTGAACGCTCCGACGAACCGCAGAGGTTGCAACAGCTAATGGGGAGACTCATCTTTTTTCGAACCGAAAGTCCAGCTACGCCAAACAAGCTTGCATCGGATCCGCCGATCGCGGTTGCGACAAGAGATGTCGAAACCGGTCGAGCGGCTGGATAATCCAGCGACACATTGCGATTGAACTGCCGACGGTGATGAACGCAGCAAGCCAACTGATGTGAACCGGTTGTCCCGCAAATTGGGATGCGAAAGTGGTGACGAGTTCAATGACAAAAAAGTGCAGCAAGTAAATAGGGTACGAAAGTTCGCCGATCTTTCGATCCCATTCACTACTTCGAAACAAGTGGAACAGTCCAACCACAACCAAGGCCCAGCCGGCGTAGCTGATCAATTCTGCGTACTCTTTCCCAATCACCAACCCAAGCCCTTTGGTCAGCGTGGCCGCGACTGTTCCTAGCAGAATCGTGCCAGCGATCGCGGCAAGGATCGAACGCTTGGCACCTTTGCGAGAATCAGTATCCAACGACCAGTTCAACCGAAGGTTAAGTGTTTCGTACAATCGGAAACTGAGCATGCCGCTGACAAAAATCGCTAGCTCGAAAGGGAAGAAGCGATAGTTGAAGGGATCTTGATTCAGTCCAAACAGTTCATAGGCGGTAATTCTTGCCAACAGGGACAACACGACGATCGCGGTCAGGAAAGCTGTTTTGCGTTTTGCAAGCCAGGGCGCGAACCAGTAAAACGTCAGCTCAACTGCGATCGTCCAGCACTGCGGGATCAGCAAATAGCGATAGAGTGGCGTCGGTGAATTTCGAAAGCAATGTGTCAAGCAAAGTGGTTCGCCCAAGTCATGCTTTAGGAACATCACGATGTCTTGGCCAAACAATGTCACATTCGAGATCGCCGCGAACAGAACTCCTAAGGCACCGTTATTCGCTTGCATCGTCTGATAGGGAGTCAAACTCAAGTAGTTGCCCGACAGACAACCGACGATGAAGCTGATCGCAACGACGATTGCCAACACGACAAAGTAAGGAACCGCAACGCGAATGAGTCGGGACCGATAAAACTGAAACGTCTTGTCGTATCTTTGGGACAGAATCAGCTGCATGTAAAATCCGGAAATCAGGTAGAACACCTGAACGGCTTGGCGTCCGTTCAACATTGGGCAGGGCAACAACGAGGACGAGTGTGCCGTTAGAACACACAACGCCAAGTAGACTCGAAGGATGCCCATTGTCTGGTTTATCGGGTTACCGGATCGCAGTTCAGCAACTGTGGTTGCGGTAAACGCACGGGGCCCCATCCGGCATGCCAGCCACGAAGGTCCGTGACAGGCAGCTCGATTCGAAACGGCATCACTTCGGAAACGGAGTCGTAGATGCGTTTCCCTTGCGATGCCGCATCGGCGATTGATATCGCGCAGTGGTACTGTCCAGGAGCCAAATCGAATGATGCGTCGAAGTGATACTCGCGACAATTTCCGCTGCTCGGTGCTTCGGCTGTCTCCGTAAACGTGCTTCCGACAGGATTTTGGTTGGCGTCAAAAACCGTGATGCCAAGCAGGAAATCGCGGCATTGGGAATTGGCACGAATCGTGGCTGTAAAACGAAATGGTTGACCATCGATGTCGTCGGTTTGCTCCAATTGCAAGTCGACAAACTCCAGCTGGCGACAGAGACCTGAAAACGATCGCGGTAGGTCTGCAACCGAAGATGACTCGGAGTTTCCGCTGAGGTTCTCTTGGATGTAGACGTTCACCGCTTCGTCCGTATCGCCATCGAATGCCACTTGTCCGTGAGAAAGGACAACGCATCGATTGGTCAACGCACGCACAGAAGCGAGGTTGTGGCTGACGAACAAAACCGTCTTTCCCGATTCGGCAACGCTTTGCATTTTTCCAAGGCAGCGGCGCTGAAACTCGACATCCCCTACCGCCAAGACTTCGTCAACAATCAAAATTTCTGGATTCAGGTGTGCGGCGACTGCGAAGCCCAGGCGGACTTTCATCCCACTGCTGTATCGTTTCACGGGAGTATCAAGAAACTTCGCGACGCCCGCAAACTCAACGATGTCATCAAGCTGTCGCTGGATTTCGTGTCGGGTCATTCCCAGAATGGTTCCGTTCAAGAAGACGTTTTCTCGACCGGTGAGTTCCGGGTGAAAGCCCGTGCCGACTTCGAGCAGGCTGGCAACACGCCCCACCAATTCGGCTCGCCCGGACGTTGGGTAGGTGATGCGACTGAGTAGTTTTAATAGCGTGCTTTTTCCGGCGCCGTTTTTGCCGACGATTCCGACCACGTCACCTTGGTCGACTTCGAAACTGATTTGACGTAGGGCCCAGAAATAGCCGGAGTCAGCTGTCTGATCGCCAGCTCGTTCGCTCGACCGGTGTTGGCGGTGTGATGTCGTTCCGTTGTTGAACAGTCGTCCAAGCACGGCATTGGCCAACTCGCGAATGCTGCCCGCGTGCGTCAGTCCCAACTTGTAACGTTTGGATAGTTGATCGATTCGAATCGATGTCGTCATGTCAGGGAAGCAGTCTTAGATGACGTCTGCGAAAGTGGATTCGACTCGGCGGAAGTAAAACAATCCGCTGATCAGGACCAACGCTGTTGAACAAAATGAGAGGGCGATCATGCCCCAATCCGGCGACACCGTTCCAAATAGGCTCCAACGAAAACCTTCGATGACACCCACCATCGGATTCAATCCATAAATCGTTCGGTACGCATCCGGAACCACCGAAATTGGATAGACGATCGGGCAGAGATACATCCAGATCTGGATCAAGAACGGTACCGCCATTCCGACATCGCGGTATTTGACATTCAATGCTGTCAGCCAGATGCCAAACCCGAGTGCTGTCAGCACCGTGATCCCGACAAAGAGTGGTATCGCAAGCACCGATAGCCCCGGCGTGTACTGATACCAAGCCATCATCACGATCAGCATCAGGAACTGGAGCGCGAACTCAACCAGCCCGACCCCGATTTTCGCCAACGGTAAAACGATACGAGGGAAATAAACCTTGGTCAGCAACGCCGAACCGCCGACGACACTTTGAGTGACTCCGGTCAGCGATGTTGAAAAGTACAGCCAAGGCATCAGTCCCGCGAAAGCAAAGATCGGGTAGGGCACTTCCGTTTCGATGCGGACAAACACACTGAATACGAGCGTGAAGATCGCGGCACTTAGTGCGGGACGCAAAATCGCCCAGCCATATCCGATCACACTCTGACGAAACCGAGCCGAAATATCTCGCCACAGCAGTAGCCAGAACAGGTCCCGATATCGGTAAAGCTCTTTGACGTCAAACGCGTTCCACGTCGAAGGCGGCTCGATCACCGTCACCATCGTCGACGAACCGATGTCGGTCGCATGATCAAGACTCGAAATACTTGCTCCGCTCATCGCGAAATGGAAATCCAGTTTGGGTTGGCTTCTGCAAAGACAGCGATTTCCTCAATGATTGATTCAACCGGGGTGGTCGGATTCCAACCCCAAGTCTGCGTCGCTAGGCTGTGGTCAAGCACTACCCATGGCAAGTCAAACGGTCGCGGTGTTGTGTCTGCTAACACTTCGTTCGATCCCCAACGTTCCTCACACCAGTCGCTAAGCTGTTTCAATGATCGGGCCGATTCGATTCCGCCCGATACGTTGACGACACGCGGTTGGTCTGCGGGTGACGTTTCGAGTTGTCGAATCAACAGCAGCGACAAGTCTCGTGGGTGCAAGCAGTCGCGTACCTGATGGCCTTGTCCGTCAAAGCCGATGTAGCGAAGCGAGCGACCTTCTTTCCAGCTGTGCAACCAATAGGCAAAGATCCCTTGGTCGGCCTTTCCGAATTGACCTGCACCTGCCATCACTCCACAGCGATTGATCCAAACCGGAAAATCGAACGTGTAGCCGTATTCGAGTGCAAGTTGTTCCGATGCAAGCTTCGTCGCGCCATACAACGAAACCGGTGGCGCGGTACTAAATGTCTCTTGAATGCCCGAATCTGATACGCCAATGGGAAAGTCATTCGTGCTGGGACGGAATTTGTCCGTTGCAACTTCAACTGGCAACTTCGTCAGTGGATCAATCGAATACACACGACTGGTGCTCAACAGGATCAGGCCTGCTTTGTGATTCTTGCAGTGTTCCAATAAGTTGACTGTTCCGGCAAGATTCGACTCCAGCAATTGCCGGCTGCCCGATTTCGAGTCGATCCCGGCAAGGACGCTGGGGTTTGCTGCCGCATCAATGACCCAATCGACTGGGCCAATCGATTCGACGTCGCTGGTGCAGCGAATATCGGCATGAACCACTTCGATTCCAGCGTGTTCCAGTCGTTCGCAGTTTCGCCAGCTTCCGCGGCGCGAATAGTTGTCGAGACCGCGAATGCGAAGGTCATTCGAAGCGAAGTGTTGCCGCAATGCGAGCGCAATTTCGCTTCCAACAAATCCACAAATGCCGGTGATCAAAATGTCGAGTGCCATGATGATCGCTAGGCCCCGGCGAGTGCTTCGATCTGATGAAAGGGCTTGTAGCAGTTTTCCCAAGTCAGCTCGGCTGCCCGGATCCGAGCAGCGTCACTAAATCGTTGCCACTGTTGTTGATCGGTAAGCAGTTTCGCGAGCGCGTCCGCAGTCCATTGGGGATCGTTCACCGGACCGAAATGGCCGGCCGGTTGGCAAACTTCAGAAATGGCGCAACACGTCGTGCTGACGATGGGGGTTCCAAAGGCCATTGCTTCCGCGGCTGGGATTCCGAACGATTCGCAGTAGCTGGGCAAGGCGTAAACCTGATTGACCGCATATTGGCGATGGAGTTCCTCGTCACTGACACGGCCGAGGATTTCGACAAACGGTCCAAGGCCCAAGCGGTCAATTTGTTGTCGTACCTTCGTTTCATAAACTGAATCCGGCCAGGGGCCACACAGCCGAAGTTGGGCCGGAATCGATCGACCATGCAGAATCGCAAGTGCATCGACCAACGTGTGTGCGCCTTTCCAATTGGCCATTGCCGAAACGGACAGGATCGACAACGGGTCTCGTGGTTGATCGCGAAACTGCTGGGCCGTTTCGAAGGTGTCTCGGTTTAGTCCGACATAGGCAATTTCGTGCCGTCGTGAACTGGGTTCCCGATGGTCCGACGCATAAAGTTGGCGGAGGTGATCGGACAGATAGATCATCAAGTCTGCACAACGATAGGCTTTGGCGTAACCGAGTCGCTGCAACTGGGCCTTGAGTCGATCGGACCAACCGCGATGCGCTTTCGGCCGATAGCACCATGGGTTTTGGCACAAGATCGCTTGCGGGACGGGACAGCGTGGGATCCATGACCCTGAAGCCGTTAACACGACATCGGCTGCTCGGCGACGGATTAAGTCCGGCAACGACAACGCTTCCCAGACACTGCGTTTAGCCCAATGTCGCAAGCGATCGGAAACCGGAATGGAAATCGCGCCACGGGCAAGGATTTCCTCGGGAGGTGAATCCGATTCGTAGTGCAAAATCATCATCTGATGAGCGGGCAGGATGGCTTCGCTGTATGGTCTCAAGAAACCATACACGACATGCCTGCCGCTCATCGATCCGATTGACAGAGTGTTGACGAGCAAACGCATTGTTCGCTAGCGGTTTAACAGGACTTGGGCAATACGTTCGGCAGCTTTGCCGTCCCAAAGCTCGGGACAACGCGGTTTCGGCGGGTTGGCTTGAATCTCAGCCCAAGCGGCGAGCAGCGATTCTTTGCCTGGTTGAACCAAGCGATTGGTGCCTTCGTCGATCGTGATCGGGCGTTCGGTATTCGGGCGAACGGTCAAGCAGGTGACGCCCAGATAAGTCGTTTCTTCTTGAACGCCGCCGGAGTCGGTCATGACGACTTTTGCGGACTTCATCAATGACATGAAATCAAAGTATCCCAGCGGATCCACCATCATGATCCCGGGTGCGACTTGGATGTTGTTGTCTTTCAAGCGTGCGCGGGTTCGCGGGTGAACCGGGAAGACGATCGGCAGTGTCTCGGAAATTTTATTGAGAGCGCCAATCAATTCGGCCAGCATGTTTGGCTCGTCCACATTGCTCGGACGGTGCAGTGTCGCGAGAACATAACCGCCCGGTTCGAGTTCCATTGTCGAGAGCGCGTTGCTCTGTTCGATCTTCGGCAAGGCGCGGATCAGCGAATCGATCATGACGTTGCCGACGCAGCGGATTTTTTCCTGCGGCACACCTTCGGCGATCAAGTTTTCGTCGCCATCCGGTGACGGTGTCAGTAACAGATCAGCAATCGCGTCCGTTACCAAACGATTGATTTCTTCCGGCATGCCGCGATCACGTGAACGCAGGCCTGCTTCGACGTGTGCGATCGGGACACCCAGTTTTGACGCGACCAAGGCACATGCGACGGTTGAGTTCACGTCGCCGACGACCACCAACCAGTCCGGCTTGTGCCGAAGCAGAACCGGCTCGAACTCGATCATGATGTTCGCGGTCTGGGTCGCGTGTGAGCCACCTGAAATGCCCAGGTGCTCGTCCGGTTTTGGCAACTCCAGTTCACGGAAAAACACGTCGGACATCTTTTCGTCAAAATGCTGTCCGGTGTGTACCAGGACTTGTTCGACGTCAGAATCGGCCGCTGAAATCGCTCGAATGATCGGGGCGATTTTCATGAAGTTGGGGCGAGCGCCGACTACGGAAAGTATCTTCACGGCTTCTTGTGTTGGGTATGATGAATTTGGCTGGGGAAGTAGGTTTCGTTAGCCCTGATTTTCATCTTGGCTTTGGGAAACCATACGCGTGGGGAGTTGAGTTGGAATCAATTTTTCGAGCGGAATTGCGGGGTACCGTTTCGCTTTTCCAAGCACGACATTGGTTCGATCGGGCGAAATATCCGCCGCCCGGCGAAACGCTCTCGTTGCCTTTCGGAAATCGGCGTGGTCCGCAAATGCCGTCCCGACATTCAGCTGGACATTGGCCGAGTTCTTGAATAGCTGTGCTGACTGTTCCAGTGCCAAGTCCGTTTGATAAGGATTCTGATGCACAAACTCCATGGCGACCCAATTGAATCTCGGCTCAATCGAAAGTGGACGCGAACGAAGTGATGCCAGGTTGTACCGAAGTGCCCTGTGGTAACATTCCATCGCGGCGGTCGGAACGGCTTCGGTCGGAATCGGCGACACGTCTAAACCACCACGCGAATTTAACGATCGAGGCGACAGGCTATTGCGCCATGCGATGCGTCGACAGGTCTTACTTGTCGTGGCATACAACAACTCGCGACCGAGTTCCGGCAGTTCGTCGGAACCGAACGCTTTCATCTCTGTCAATCGTCCGCGTTCGAATTCAAGATTGGTGTATGCGTTCAACAATCGCGATGTCGGATGCCGCTCGACGGTTGACCGGTACGTTTGGGAAAGATCGGACAATTCTGACAATCGATCCGGCGCAAACGGATCGTGTTCCAAGTGGTGCTCGATCACACGTGCGGCAGAGTCAGCCACGGAGTCCCTGTTCAATTGAACAATCGCAAAAAGCGTCACCATCGACACGATTGCCGTGACAGCAACCGCGCCACGGTTGGAACGGTTGCGCACCGAGTCAGCGGAGCCTATGCCAGGATTCGCACGCGACCAGAGAACGCTTACCAAAAGTCCTGCGATCAGCAGATTCGAAGGGACCAACAAGCCGAAATCAAAGCACTGACTGACCGCCACGCTAATAAGCAAGTAAACGCCGCCAGTCGCATAGGCATGATCAATTGAGTTTTCAGATTTGCAAAGGCGTCGAATTGCGACACGAACCAGACCAAACATTACTGCGATCGCAAACAGGCCGAATAGCGATGTTTCGACGAGCAGTTCCAGCCACAAGTTTTCTGCATGGACAAACCAACGCCAAGGACTCGATTCTTGCCAAGGAAGGTAGGCATACGCGTACGTCCCGAAACCGCTGCCGAGTGGCAGCGAATGCCATGCGGCTCGAAATCCATCTGGCCAATGACTCCAACGGGCGTCGGTAGCAAGTTGTTCGTGAACGGTTTGAAGGTCGATCCGGAATGATGATGGCGAAAAAAGTACGGCAACAAGTCCAGTCAAACTAACCGCCGCGATCACGTATGCCATTCGTGTAAACCGTCGCATCACAATCGGCGTGATCAATCCTGCAGCCATCATTGCGATCAGTCCGCCACGCGATCCGCAACCGGCAAGACCGGCAACGCAAGTCACTAAGGCGACAACTGCGAAGATAGTGGTCGGCGAAAGCAAGAACACCTTTGAAGCGGTAAGAAAGCGTTGGCCTTGTTGACGGAGTGAATCGAATTGGTGGAGACGTTCAAATAGGATTCCCGTGGCCGCTGCGAGGCCAAGGTTCATGCCCAATGCCGCATTGTTTCGGTTGAGGAACGTGCCGAAGGGGGCTCCTTCGCCGCCAGCTTGAAAGCTCCACATCGCGAACGAAGGGAAATGGTTTCGTACTGATCCAACGATTGCGATCACGGTGCCATACAGACCGATTCCGAGCATCAATAGCATGGCACGATGTGGTGACGCGAACACATCCGTAGCGACAAAACAGACAGCAGCAAGGATGAGCAGCAACGCGGCCGCATGAAGTGTTTCGGTGGGGCCGATGGAAATCGACATCCAGGTCGATGAGGTTTCTTCGAAAGGGGCCAGCCATCGTTCTGCGATGCTGGCACGCATCGGGCTCAGTAAACTGACCAATGACGCCGGCAGTGGCAACGTTGTTAGGAGCGCAAACGCGGCCAATCCGAAGATCAGCAGCGCAGGCAAAGTAGAGGTGAGTTGCGGTGAAGTGTCCTGGCCATTGGCTGCACCGGACAGCCATTGACAGACCTGGAACGCAACCGCGATCGAAAGCACGAAGGCCGCCAAGTATTGTGTCCAGGGGAGCACCCCGCCAAAATCGAGCGATGTCGCGATCGGCGTCAGCGTCAAAAGTATTGCACATGCCCATCCTGTGCAGGTGCATAGGATTTGCGTGCGGTCTTCGGAAGGTCTTGAAGGACAATCCATGGGATCGTGTCGCCGAAACATCCGGGCCGTTCGGCGAATTGCTTCGATCGCGAAGCGCGGTCGATGCTAGACCGCCACTCGGTCGAGTTTTTCGAGGTCAGCTTGCACCATTAGTTCGGCCAATTTCGGCAGCGTCGTTTTCGCTTTCCAACCCAAGACGCGTTCCGCTTTTCCCGGGTCACCGACCAGCCGAGTGCCTTCGGACGGACGCATGTAGCGCGGGTCTTGTGTCACGTGGTTTTTCCAATCCAGACCGACGGTGCGGAACGACGCCGACAAAAAATCTTTGACACTAAAGTCGGAACCGGTAGCCACAACGAAATCATCAGCTTGCTCGTGCTGAAGCATTCGCCACATCACTTCAACATATTCGGCGGCATATCCCCAGTCACGCCGGCCATCCAATGAGCCGAGCGAAACGGAGTCTTGTAGTCCGCGTGAAATCGCTGCCGCGGCACGAGTGATTTTGCGGGTGACAAACGATTCGCCACGCAAGGGTGATTCGTGGTTGTAGCAAATCGCGTTGCAGGCGAACAATCCGAACGACTCGCGGTAGAGCGTCACCATTTGCGTCGCGAACGCCTTGGCGATGCCATAGGGAGTGACGGGCCGCATCGGGGTTTGTTCGTTTTGCGGGGCTTGATCGGGACGCCCAAAGATTTCGCTACTGCTGATGTGCAAGAACTTTGGCTTGCGTTCAAGATCACGAATGATTTCGAGCAACCGAAGCGTGCCCATCGCGGTGAATTCACAGGTGGTTTCGGGGATTTCGAAACTCGCCCCGACATGGCTTTGGCCGGCCAAGTGATAAACCTCGTCGGGGACGCATTTCAACATGATACGTCGGATCGTTGTCGTATCTGCTAGGTCCGCGTAGTGCAAAAACAGTTGTTTGTTGTAGATGTCTTCGCGGTGGAACAGGTGGTCCAGACGGGCGCGAGCGGTGGTACTGCTGCGGCGTACAATTCCGTGAACCAAATAGCCTTTGGAAATCAAAAGCTCGGTTAAATAGGATCCATCTTGACCAGTGATGCCAGTGATCAGGGCGGTTTTCATGTCAACCAAGTGGGGCGTTGGGCGATTGAACCGTAACGCCGATCGGGAAATTGGTCACGACCGGAGCCAGCATTTTGGGGCGTGGGACAGATGCCGGGTCAATCAAGTGATGCAACATCCGTGCGAAGCGTTCCACAATGACGGTCCGGTCGAATTCCGTCAATGCGATGTGACGAGCCGTCTTTTGCCGGCCGCCCAGTTTGGTTCGCTGCTTGATTTCTCGTCGCGATTCACCCTCTGCGATCGCGACGGCATTCGCAATTAACTCTGGCGAGCCGGGGCGAACACACCAGCCAAGCTTGCGGTCGATGATCGTCTGAAAGAGATCAGTTTTGGGGTCTGCGATCGCGATAACGGGCCGTCCCACAGCCATGATGCCATACAGTTTGCTCGGGCACAGACAACCTACAACGCGTTCGTGCATTGAAACGACGTGGACATCGGCAGCAGACAAGCTTTCGTAGAGCTTTTCGCGAGGTTGGTAGGACACGAACTGCACCCTGTCCTCGTTCAATCCAAGTCGCTGTGCATGTTCGATAAGGCGATCGCGTGACGCACCATTGCCGACCAGCAATAGCTTTGCTCGCTGTGGCCATTCCGGCGAAGCGGCCGCATCGATCAGGACTTCCAATCGCTGGGTCAGTCCCATATTGCCAGAGTGCATGACGACGAAACGGTCATGCAATTGGTGCCGCAGGCGGAAGTGATTGTTGAAATGATCGACCGGGAACAACTTCGAACAGTCAGCCCAGTTTGGCATGATTTCGATTTTTGACGGTTCGATGTTCCACGCTGGGTTGGTCAAGCGGTCTTTCATGCATTGGCCAAGCACCAAGATTTTTGATGCGTCTTGGTAAGCGATTCGCAGCCGCTGGCGAATCAGTCGGCCGGCCATTGGCAAGCGAAGTTTGCCGATTGCTTCGGCAACGTCCGGATAGATGTCTTGCAGGTAAACACAGTGTCGCGAACCGATTCGGCGTGCGTGTTTGGCACCTGCGATCGGCAACATGAAGGGGTCCGTTTCACTGATCACCACGTCAGCGGCAAGACCGGTCGATTCGAGGTATCGGTCGACCGCTTTGTAGAACGAAATCATCCCCAGGATTCGGCCGAACGGGTTCTTCTTTTCGAACCGTCGATGATCCAGCCGATGGATGGTGACCCCTTCGCGAACTTCGATGCCGCTTGCATTGAAGCGTACATCGTGTTCAGGGAAATTCGGCTGACCACAAACCACGTGAACGTCAAACTCGTCGGCGAGACCTGCACAGAGGTCCGTCAGCAGTTGACCGGTGGCTTCGATATCTGGCCAGTAAGACCGATTCAGAAAAACGATTCGAGGACGTCGTGTCGACAAAGGTAGTTGCTACTTGCGGCAAGCCACTCCGTGAGGAATGACTTCAGGCGATGGGAATCAAGGCAGCGGAATTTGCTGCGACCAAGGTTGATTCTGCCGGTACCAATCGACCGATGCGTCGAGACCTTCTTCAAGGCTGACTTCGGGCGTCCAGTCCAACAGTTCTTTTGCTTTACTGATGTCCGCGCTGGTCGTCATCATGTCGGCTTGGTGGAAAGGCTTGTAGTTAATCTTCGCCTTTTTACCGAGTCGTTCTTCCAGCATTGCGATCAGTGTGTTGAGCGAGACGGGTGTTCCGCCGCCGCCCAGGTTGATGATTTCGTATCCGACGGGCTTGGCCGCCAAAATGGTTCCGCGTGCGATGTCGTCGACGTAGGTAAAGTCACGTGATTGTTCCCCGTCACCGAACAATTCGATCGGCGTGCCTTCGTCAATCCAACGGATGAAACGAAAGATCGACATGTCAGGCCGCCCCGCAGGTCCGTAGACCGTGAAGTAACGGCAGATGGAAACGTCAAGTTTGTAAAGGTGGTGATAGCTGTATGCCATCACTTCAGCCGCTTTCTTGCTGGCGGCGTACGGCGATATGGGAGTGTTGACCGGAAGGCTTTCCTGAAATGGCATCGGTTGGCCGGCGTACAGCGACGACGTCGAAGCGAGCACGAACTTGCTAACGCCTGTCCGATGCATTTGGTCGATCAGGTTCAAGCTGCCAAGTGAATTCGTAGACAGATAAACGTAAGGGTTCTCCATGCTGTAGCGCACACCAGCACGGGCGGCCAAATTAAAGACCGCGTCGAATTTGTCCGCATCAAAGATCTTTGCCAACGCTTGGGCGTCTTCGATGTCCGCTTCATGGAAGACAAAGCGGTCCGACTCCAGCGATTCCAAGCGATGCCGTTTCAGCTCGGGCGAATAGTAATCGTTAAGGTTATCGATCCCGACGACTCGATGACCGCTGTCCAGCAGCAAACGGCTCACTCGCGAGGCGATAAAACCGCCGCAACCGGTGACGAAGTAGGTTGATCCTGGTTGAGTCGTGCTATTCATGATTCAGCGTTTTCGGGAACGTGGCATTTCCGGGGGGGAGAATATGTCACCGGGATTCTAGCTGGGGTGTTTCGCAGTGGTAGAGGAAGTCCGTCTATAAACAGCCTTCGCGACCACCAACCGCGTCCAAGGCGCGGACTTCGTCCACTTGGGTGACAGTGCTTTTGTTTGCCTGCCACCGCCTCGATGCAATTTGCTCGAATCCCGCCGCATCAGAATCGCATCGAAGATGCTGCGGAGACCCGTCGCTTTTCATCGCCATCTGGCCAACATCGGAGCCAAAAAGTTCACGCGGATGAGTGAGCAAAACGAGGGTTTGGTGCAGGTTGTAATGAAGGTCACAACTGGGCGTCCGAAAGCCCTAGAACGCCGTAAACGCCCGTGTTTTACGGCGTTTTTGTGTTGTCAAAATTTGAATTTGGGGGAACACGGACAAAGCAAAAAACGTCATCGTTCTCGCCCATGTTGATCGCCCGACGTAGCGTTCTCGAATCGGGTGATTCTCTGATTCAACGATGCGCCGTTCATGTTGCCAAAAGTCAACGCCCCGGCACCGATCGAGACCTATGTTGCAGCGTGAGAAGGATTACAAGGTTTCCTTTTCGCCATTTCCTGGGCCTGGCGTTTTCCACGCAATTGGCAAATCGCTACAGTAGTGGGGTGAATCGACTGACACCGGGCGCCTCCGCAATCAAATGTGTTCACCGGCGTTTGGTGCCGAATAACACTGGCTGGCCCTTTTAGCAGACGTACTTTAAGAGACTCCTTTCACACATTTTTCGACGGAATCGCCATGAGTGACTTGGATGATCTAACTCGACTTCCTGACGATTTCGATGGTCAAGTGCGGTTGTTTCCGTTGCCGTCATTGGTGTTGTTCCCACATGCCGTGCAGCCGTTGCATATCTTCGAGCCAAGGTATTGCGAGATGTTGTCAGACGCGCTGGCGACTGACGAGTTGATCGCGATGGCAACACTCACCGACCACGTGTCCGGTGCCATTGGTCAGCCTCCGATTGCGCCAACGGTCTGTCTCGGTCGGATCGTTTCCCATGTGGCTTGCGATGACGATCGGCACAATATCCTGTTGGTCGGGATCAAGCGGGCACAGATCGCTACCGAGATCGACGCGAAGCGATGTTTTCGCATCGCCAAGTCAAATGTGCTCGACGACCTCTATCCGCCCACCGGCAAAGCGACGCGGCGACAACTTCGCGCCGAGTTGCTCGATGCGTTTGGTGAAGTCATCCCATCTACGAAATCCGCGAAGCAGGAGCTCGCCGAGTTATTGACCGGATCGATGGGGTTGGGACCGATCACCGATATCATCGCCCATACTTTGCCGCTGCCGATTCCGATGAAGTTGGACTTGTTGAAAGAGTACAACGTCGATCAGCGCGCCGAAAAGCTGATGGGCTTCCTCAAGTCTGGCGCGGTGGCGCTGGGGCTGTCCAAGACGGGGGCGACTGGTTCCTCCGACGCGAATTCGGAAACCGCCGGAGCTGACGACACACCGGGCGGGATTCGGTTTCCACCGCCGTTCAGCGTAAATTGAACGACAGCGTGAATTGAACGACAGGCTATCAAGCCGGAGGTCGTTCGCTGGCCCTGTTGCTCGTTGGCAGCAGTTGCTAGTTCGCTTCAGTCCAATCGGGGCGGCTGTGCCCAGCCGTTTTGATTGCGTCGAGTCGGGCGAGCAGTTCGGCAAGCTTGTCGGGGTGTTGCTCGGCAACGTTGTTGGATTCGCTAGGGTCGTCGGCAAGGTTGTAGAGTTCGTATCGTCCTGGCCCCTTTTCGTATGTCAGATGTTTGCGCGGTTTGGCATCGGGATACGACAGCACCTTCCAGTCGCCGACTCGCAGCGCAAGCGTTGGTCCTTTGTTGGGCTGTTGAAGCAAGTGATCCCGTCCCTTGGCGTTCGGTGTGCCAAGCAATACATCGATCATATTGAAGCTGTCGGGGCATGCGCCGGCGGGCAAGGGTTGGTCCACCAGGGCAGCAAGGCTGGCTGGCAGATCCACAGTGCAGACAACTTGGTCGGACTTGCCAGGTTTAATGGTTCCAGGCCAAGACGTGATGAACGGCGTTCGTGTTCCGCCTTCGTAGATGCTGTATTTACCGCCGCGATAAATCCCTGATGGCTTGTGCGAGTGCAGTTGTTCGATCGCGCCGTCTTGATAGCCATCGTCCAGTACTGGGCCATTGTCGCTGCAAAAGACAACCAACGTGTTTTGGTCAAGGTTTAGACGTTTCAGCGTGCTGGTCAATTCACCAACGCACCAATCCAGTTGGACAATCGAATCACCGCGAAAGCCGAGTTTTGTTTTGCCTTGGAATCGCTCATGCGGCATGCGCGGCACGTGCAAGTCGTGTGACGCGAAGAAGAGGAAGAATGGCTTGTCCTGATTCGCTTCGATGAAGTCAACCGATTTCTCCACCCACGCATCGGCGAGGTCTTCGTCGCGCCAGCGGGCTTGGTGACCGCCGGTGAAGAAGCCGATGCGACCGATGCCGTTGTGGACGGTTTGGTTGTGCCCGTGGCTCCAGTCCATCTTTAACGTGGCGCGAACTTCGGGATCGCTGCCCAGCGGATGGTTCTCGTCAGGACGGTTGTTGCCTACCCAGAGTGGGTCGTCCGGATCAAGATTCACAACGCGATGGTTTTCGACATAAACACTTGGGACGCGATCGTTGGTCGTTGGCAACAAGTAGCAGTAATCGAAGCCAATTTCGAGCGGCCCGGGTTTCAGTTCTCCGTTCCAGTCGGGGGCATCGCCTTGGCCGAGGCCGAGATGCCATTTGCCGACCACGCCGGTTTGGTAGCCGGCTCGTTTCATCAGTGACGCGACCGTTTCTGTGCCCGGCTCGATCAGGCTGGTCGCGTTGGGCGGCGCGATGCCTGCGCCGGGTTGCCGAAAGGCATACTTGCCGGTCAGGAACGAAAAACGCGTCGGGGTGCAGGTCGATGCGCTGCAGTAGCCCTGTGTGAATTGCTGGCCGCCTGCGGCAAGCGCGTCGATGTTTGGCGTTTCCAGTTCCGTCGCGCCGTAGCAGCTCAAGTCACCGTAGCCGAGATCGTCGGCCATGATCACGATGATATTCGGCGGTCGTTCTGCGGCGTCGGTTCTTGATTGGGAGTAGCTGCCGAAAACGAAAAGGGCAGCGAAAAAGCTGGCGAGCAGCGTAGGCGGGTGAGTGGTCATGCGGCGGGAGCATCGCGGGGGCAGGGAAGCGGTGACGGCGAGTTCCACCGTTATAGCAGGTCCCGATGCCTCCGACGGAACCATCTGGACTCCCGAGCCTGAGCAGCCTCCGGTGAGCTGCCCGAAGGGTCTGCGGGAGGGGGCTCGGGGTGCCATTTGGCGGTAAGAAGCCGAGAAATTCCCGGAAATTTATCGCGAACCGGGAGATGGCGGCTGTGCTGTGCGCCAGCTCAAAACCCGTTCTTTGGCGTTAAGTTGTTTGGTGGCAGTGGTTTATGCTGGAAAATGCGTGTACAGCACAATTCGGGCCACTTTTTGGCGATGGGGTTTTCCATGTCACCGGGTTTTGATATTCTCCCTAGTGAGCCGAGGTTCCAGCCGTACCGACTCGCCGTGCCAGCCCTGATCATCTATCAGGCCCTAATAACCGGGCAACACCTGCAGGTGTAACGATTGATCGGACGTGACCGGTGAAGAGGACATGTATTTGGTCACGTTAGTTTTGACGATTACGTCTATCACATCCTTGTGTGCACATCCCCACGACAGAATGAATGGTCGTGCCGGGGATGCTGCTACCGTTACAGCCAGTAATGCTTGGCTGTGGTCGCTGTCTGGCACCTCGCTGATCAAATCAATCGACAAGATTGCTTTCCATCCATGGAGTCTCTTGAAACAAGGTTGGTCATGTCAATTGGAAAGTTGTCGAGTCTTAGCCTCCGTTGCATTCGCCCGAATCCCAAGGTGGGTTGAACTTGAATCGTCGGCAGATCACTGCCTCGTTTCAGTTGCCCATTCCTAATAGCCGTCCGAGATCACGCATCTCAAGTCCAGCAGGAGCTTTCTCTACCGATGGCAGTTACGTCCCACCGTCGTCTGATTCCAACAAACGTCCGTTACTTCGGCAGCGATCAAGGTGAGTTTGATCTCCCTGATTTGACCGCCTTGCAAACCGCATCCTACAAGGAGTTTTTGCAGGAGGATGTCTCCACCGAGGATCGTATCGATAAGGGATTGGAAAGCGTGCTGCGCGAGATCTTCCCGATCTCCAGCTATGACGGCAACATCACGCTCGATTACCTTCGCTACGAACTCGGCAAGCCACGTTACACCAGCCAGGAATGCCGTCAGCTGCGACTGACCTACGGCATGCCGTTGCGTATTTGGCTGCGATTGAATCGTGAAGAGCCGCACGAGGAAGAAGTTTATCTCGGCGACATGCCGATCATGATGGGTGGTGGCGAGTTCATCATCAACGGTGCTGAACGCGTCGTCGTTAGCCAGCTACACCGTTCGCCCGGTGTCGACTTTGTCTGGGACACGGACACCACCACCGACCGCAAGCTGCCTTCTTGCCGCGTGATTCCCGAACGCGGTAGCTGGGTTGAGTTCAACGTGACCAAAAAGGACTCGTTGACCGTCCGGATCGACCAAAGTGGTAAGTTCGCCGCAACGACGTTGCTTCGCGCGATGGATCCCAAGTACTCCACCGACGCGGACATCCTGCAAGCTTTCTATCCGACACGCACCGAGTCGCTCGATGGCATCGAGAGCGCTGCCGTGATCGAAGGCAAGATTGCCGTCGATGACGTCGTGTTCCCATCGGAAAGCGAGCGTGCTGGCGAAATCATCATCGAAGCGGCACACCGCATTTCGAAAGAAGTCGCCGAAGCAATTTGCACCGCCGGTGTCACCAGTGTCGAAATCATGGACGCACCAAAGGTGCCCGTGATCTTTAACACATTGATGGAAGACAACACCGCCAGCCACGAAGAAGCGTTGCTGCGGATCTACCAGCGGCTGCGTCCCGGTAACCCGCCACAGCTTGAGAAAGCACGTGTGCTGTTCGAAGAGAAGTTCTACGACGACAACCGATATCGTCTCGGTAAAGTCGGCCGCTTCCGTTTGAACCGTAAACTGGGACTTGGCGTCAGCGAAGAAGTCATGACGCTGCGTCCGGAAGACATCATCGAGTCGATCCGCTACCTGATCGATTTGTTCGATCCGGACAGCAACGCAGAAATCGACGACATCGACCACCTTGGTAACCGTCGTCTGCGTACCATCGACGAACTGGCTTGTGAGGAACTCCGCAAAGGATTCCTGAAGCTTCGTCGTACCGTTCAAGAACGCATGAGCGTCAAAGACGCGCAGGACATGACGCCGCGTTCGTTGATCAACCCCAAAAGCGTTTCGGCGGCGATCGATTACTTCTTCGGTCGTGGTGAACTTTCGCAGGTCGTTGACCAGACGAACCCGCTGAGCCAGTTGACCCACGAGCGTCGTCTGTCGGCACTTGGACCTGGCGGTTTGAACCGTAAACGTGCGGGCTTCGAAGTTCGTGACGTTCATATTTCGCACTACGGTCGTATCTGCCCGATTGAGACGCCTGAAGGTACGAACATTGGTCTGATCAGCTCGTTGGCAATCTACGCCGGCGTTGACGATTATGGCTTCTTGATCACGCCTTACCGCTGCGTCAAAGAAGGCATCGTGACCGACGAAGTCGTCTGGTTGCGTGCTGACGAAGAAAACGAAGCCTACATCGCTCCAGCCGATACGGAGCTTAGCGAGCGTGCGTTGGTATCCGGGCCAAACATGATCGCCCGTTTCCGCAGTGACTTCCAAATCGTTTTGCCGACCCAGGTGAACTACATGGACGTCGCGCCCAGCCAAATGGTTGGCGTCTCGGCAGGTTTGATCCCGTTCCTCGAGCACGACGATGCGAACCGTGCGTTGATGGGGTCGAACATGCAGCGTCAAGCTGTACCGTTGTTGGTCGCCGAGCCACCGATCGTCGGAACCGGGATGGAACGCGAAGTCGCACGCAACAGTGCGATGGTCGTCCGTGCCCGCCGCGCCGGCAAAGTCACTTATGTTGACTCCTGCCGCATCGAAATTGGCAGCGATCACTACGAGCTGAAAAAGTACCAAGGTCTGAACGAACGGACTTGCCAAAACCAAAAGCCGCTGATCCGCCTTGGCGACCAAGTCGAAGAAGGCCAGATCATTGCCGACGGTGCGGCGACTCGTGATGGCGAGTTGGCACTGGGACGCAACGTGTTGGTCGGGTTTATGTCGTTCGATGGATTCAACTACGAAGACGCGATCATCATCAGCGAAGAGTTGGTTCGTAACGACACGTACACTTCGATTCACATCGAAGACTTTGACGTCGAAATCCGCGAAACCAAACTGGGCCGCGAAGAGTTCACGCGTGACATTCCAAACGTCAGCGAAAAAGCACTCCGCAACCTGGACGAAAACGGCATCGTCCGTGTCGGTACCTACGTGAAGCCGGGTGACATCCTGGTCGGTAAGGTCAGCCCGAAAAGCAAGACCGAATTGACACCGGAAGAAAAGCTGTTGCACGCGATCTTTGGTCGCGCCGGTGAAGACGTCAAAAACGATTCGCTGGAAGTGCCTTCGGGTATCGAAGGGATCGTGATCGACACCCACAAGTTCTCCCGCCGGATGAGCTTGAGCGAAGACGAGCGGAAGGAATTCGAGCGTGAACTGAAAGAGGTCGAAGCGATCGGCAACGCCGAAATCGCTAGCACCTTCGAATCGTTGGTTCGCGACCTGGAAGAAGCCGCCGGCACCAAGCTGAAAGACTCGACCGGTACTCCGCTCGCGGATGGTCAAGATCCTAAGTTCGTCGCCGAGCGAGCGATCGCGTTCCGCTTGGATCACGTCATCGGTCAGGTGAAAGGCGAAGATAGCATTGCCGCTGTTGAAAAGGTTTACCGGACTCAATGGCGTAACGTCGAAACCGCAATCGATCAGCGTGACCGCAAGCTCAACAGCATGAAACGCGGTGACGAACTTCGCAGCGGCGTGTTGCAAATGGCCAAGGTCTATATCGCGACCAAGCGAGTGATTTCGGTCGGTGACAAGATGGCTGGTCGTCACGGTAACAAGGGGGTGATCGCCAAGATCCTTCCGATCGCCGACATGCCTTTCCTGCCAGACGGAACTCCGCTGCAAATCATGTTGAACCCGCTGGGCGTTCCTAGCCGGATGAACGTGGGGCAGATTTTGGAAACCCACCTCGGTTGGGCCGGTGCGAAACTCGGCTTCCAATCGATCACACCGGTTTTCAACGGGGCGACCGAAGAGGACATCAACGATGCACTCGAAGAAGCCGGCCTGCCGCGTCACGGTAAGGTTCGTCTGATCGACGGCCGTACCGGTGAACCGATGGAACAGGAAACGACGGTCGGTTACATCTACATGTTGAAACTGCACCACTTGGTCGACGATAAGGTCCACGCACGTAGCACCGGGCCGTACTCGTTGATCACGCAACAGCCACTTGGCGGTAAAGCCCGCTTCGGTGGTCAGCGTTTCGGGGAAATGGAAGTTTGGGCTCTCGAGGCCTACGGTGCCGCGTACATCTTGCAAGAGCTGTTGACCGTCAAGAGCGACGACGTCGAAGGCCGTACCAAGATCTACGAATCGATGGTCAAGGGCGAGAACACCCTGGAAGCCGGCACGCCAGCCAGCTTCGACGTATTGACCAACGAAATCCGAGGACTCGCGTTGAACATGCAACTGGAAAAGCGGCCGATCTAGTCGCACGACGTCGTTGACCGCGTGGACGCCAGGAATGCGGCGTCCCGCGATCATGAACCGGCGATCGAGACCACGGTTTCGATCGCAGCCTGACACGTTCAGGTGCACGACACAATCGAAAGCTCGTCAGCGAGACACGGACTGATTCCGAACTAAGGATTCCCTGACGAACTTCCTTTCAACCGAAAACCAATAGCTCAACCGCTCACTGCTAAAGGCTCACATATCATGTCGATTGGCGAAACCAGCAACTACGATCGCATCAACGACTACGCTTCGGTTCGGATTTCGTTGGCGCGACCGCAGGACATCAAGAGTTGGTCCTTCGGCGAAGTCAAGAAGCCCGAAACAATCAACTACCGAACCTACCGTCCAGAAAAAGACGGTCTGTTTTGCGAACGGATTTTTGGCCCCGAAAAAGACTGGGAATGTGCCTGCGGTAAATACCGTGGGATGAAATACAAAGGCATGATCTGTGACCGCTGTGGTGTGAAAGTCACTCACAGTCGCGTGCGTCGTAAACGCATGGGCCACATCGATCTTGCTGCTCCGGTCGTTCACATCTGGTTCTTCAAAGCAATGCCCTCGCGTCTGGGCAACTTGCTGAACATGAAAACCAGCTCCTTGGAAAAAGTCATCTACTTCCAAGACTACGTGGTGATTGACCCAGGTCAGACCGACCTCGAGCACCAACAGCTGTTGACCGAAGAAGAGTTCCGCGCCGCTCGTGCACAGTACGGCGTCGGATCGTTCGAAGCCGACATGGGTGCCGAAGCGGTTCGCAAGTTGCTGAACCAACTGGATCTGGTTTCCTTGTCCGAACAGCTTCGCATCGAGCTGGACGAAACCGGCAGCAAGCAAAAGAAGAAAGACCTGACGAACCGCTTGAAGATCGTCGAGTCGATCCGTGACAGCGACAACCGTCCCGAGTGGATGGTGCTGGACGTGATCCCGGTCATTCCTCCCGACTTGCGTCCCCTCGTTTTGCTGGACAGCGGCAACTTCGCGACCAGCGATTTGAACGACCTTTATCGTCGGATCATCAACCGGAACAACCGTCTTCGCAAGCTTGTCGACCTGAACGCGCCCGAAGTCAT
Organism: Rhodopirellula sp. MGV; assembly: GCF_002251265.1. Classification (NCBI taxonomy): domain Bacteria; kingdom Pseudomonadati; phylum Planctomycetota; class Planctomycetia; order Pirellulales; family Pirellulaceae; genus Rhodopirellula; species Rhodopirellula sp. MGV. The sequence goes on from NZ_NPDI01000001.1 coordinate 193,625, forward strand.
CATCCGCAACGAAAAACGGATGTTGCAGCAATCGGTCGATGCGTTGTTTGACAACAACCGCTGCAAGCGTCCCGTCCTCGGATCGTCCAACCGTCCGCTCAAGTCGTTGACGGACATGATCAAAGGTAAGCAGGGTCGTTTCCGTGAAAACCTGCTCGGTAAACGTGTCGATTACTCGGCACGTTCGGTCATCGTCGTCGGGCCTCGTTTGAAGCTACACCAGTGCGGTCTGCCAAAGAAGATCGCGCTCGAACTGTACCAGCCGTTCATCATCCGCCGCCTGAAAGAACTCGGCCACGCTGACACCATCAAGTCGGCAAAGAAGATGCTGGAGCGTAAGGACGAGGAAGTTTGGGATATCCTGGAACAGGTCATCACCAACCACCCCGTGCTGCTGAACCGTGCTCCCACGCTTCACCGGATGGGCATTCAAGCCTTCGAACCGACCTTGGTTGAAGGCAACGCGATCAACCTGCACCCGCTCGTTTGTAAAGGCTTCAACGCCGACTTCGACGGCGACCAGATGGCGGTCCACTTGCCGCTTTCGATCGAAGCACAGGTTGAAGCTCATACGTTGATGATGAGTACCAACAACGTCTTCGCGCCATCGAACGGTAAACCGATTATGAGTCCTTCGCAGGACATCGTGATGGGTTGCTATTACATGACTTGCGAACTGCCCGACCGCCGTGGCGAAGGCATGACGTTCAGTGGTTACCAGGAAGTCGAGTTTGCCTACGCACAAGGCACCGTCGACCTGCACGCCAAAATCAAGATGCGTCTGCCCCGCCACCAGCGTCTCAAGACCGAGAACAACGATGGGCAATACGGCCAGATCATCGAGACCACCCCAGGACGCGTTCGGTTCAACGAAATGCTTCCCGACGGGATGGATTACTACAACCGTGCGATGCGCAGCGGTGACTTGGCAGGCGTGATTAGCGATTGCTACCAGCGTCTTGGCCGTCGTCAGACGATTCACCTGCTTGACGACATGATGCAGATGGGCTTCCGTGAATCGACGCGAAGTGGTCTGTCGTTCGGTACTGACGACCTCGTGACTCCGGACTCCAAGATCGGCTTCATCAAGGACGCCGAAAAGGAAGTCATGCGTCTGAAGAAAGACTATGACCGCGGTCTGATGGGTAACGACGAACGTTACCAAATGGTGCTCGACGAATGGACCAAGGCTCGTGAATTGATCACGACCGACATGATGGCCGCGATGGAGAGCGACACGCGAAAAGGCGACTGGTACATCAACCCCGTCTTCTTGATGAGTCACTCCGGTGCACGGGGTGGTATCGCCCAGATTCGTCAGTTGGCCGGTATGCGTGGTCTGATGGCGAAACCAACCGGTGAAATTATCGAGACGCCCATTAAGGCAAACTTCCGTGAAGGTTTGTCGGTGCTCGAATACTTCAGTTCGACGCACGGTGCACGAAAGGGTCTGGCCGACACCGCCCTGAAGACGGCGGACAGCGGTTACCTGACACGTAAGCTCGCCGACGTCGCTCAGAACGTGGTTATCACGATGGACGACTGTAGCACCACGCAAGGCATCACCAAGGGTGTTGTCTACCGCGGTGAAAAAGTCGAAGTTCGTCTTGCCGATTCGATCAATGGTCGTGTCAGTCGCAAGTCGATCGTGAACCCAGTGACCGACGAAGTGATCGTCGAAGAAAACGAGATGATCACGCCCGAAATCGCTCGCAAGATCGAGCAGATGGGGCTGGAAAAATTGCAAGTCCGTTCGCCAATGACCTGCGATGCACCGCTTGGTGTTTGCCGTCGCTGTTACGGCATGGACATGTCAACCGGTGCCATGGTCGAAGAAGGCATGGCCGTCGGTATCATTGCTGCTCAGTCGATCGGTGAACCCGGTACACAGCTGACCATGCGTACGTTCCACATCGGTGGTTCGGTGAGCAAGGAAATGCAGCAGTCGGACATCAAGAGTAAGAAGTCCGGTGAGGTTCGTCTGACTCGGATCCGTGCGGTTGAGAACAAGGACGGTCGTAAGGTCGTTCTGACCCGTAACGGCGAAATCGCGTTGGTCGACGATCGCGGTCGTGAATTCGAAAGCTATCCGATTCCAACCGGTTCGATCCTTCTGGTCCAAGACGGTCAGAAGGTCAAGCCAGGCGAAACGCTTTGCGAATGGAACCCCTACTCGGTGCCGATTCTGTCGGAAGTTTCCGGTAAGGTCCGCTTCGAGGACATCGTCGAAGGCGAAACGGTCCGTAGCGAACGTGAAGCATCCGGTAAGAACCGCTTGGTCGTCGTCGATCACAAGGGTGATTTGCACCCTCAAATCGTCGTCGAAGACAACACCGGCAAAGCACTCAACGTGCAGTTCTTGCCCGAGCGTGCGACCATCTCGGTCGTCGACGGTCAAGAGATTGTGCCTGGTACCGTCCTTGCTGAAATCCCACGCGACAGCGGTGGTGTTTCGGACATCACCGGTGGTCTGCCGCGGGTTACCGAGATCTTCGAAGCTCGTAAACCGAAAGACCCTGCGATCATTGCCGAGATCGACGGTGAAGTCGAAATCTTGCCAGAGAAGAAACGTGGTAAGACGACCATGTTGGTCCGTAGCGAATCGGGTATCGAACGCGAACACATGATCCCAACCGGTAAGCACTTCTTGGTGCACACCGGCGACATCGTGCGTGCCGGTCAATCACTGGTGGACGGCCCGTTGGTTCCCCACGACATCCTGCGTGTCTCGGGTGAAGAAGCGGTGCAGCAGTACCTGCTTCACGAAATCCAACAGGTCTACCAAGCACAGAAGGTAGAGATCAACGATAAGCACTGCGAAATCATCATCGCTCGCATGTTGCGTAAGGTGAAAGTCGAATCGCCCGGCGATACCAACCTGCTGCCAGGTTTGGTGATCGACCGATTCCAATTCCGTCACGCCAACCAAGAACTGACGAAGTGCTTGAAGGTCGTTGATGCGGGCGACAGCGATTACACCGAAGGCGTTATCATTCCGAAGGAATTGTTCGAAGAAACGAACGCCAAGATCGAAGCCCAAGGCGGAACCCCGATGAAGGGTAAGAAGCCGAAAAAGGCAACCGCCAGCACCCAGTTGCTGGGGATCACCAAGGCAGCCGTTCAGTCGAACTCGTTCATCTCGGCGGCGTCGTTCCAAGAAACCACCAAGGTGTTGACCGAAGCGGCATTGGCCGGCAAGGTCGACAAGTTGGTCGGTCTGAAGGAAAACGTGATTTTGGGACACCTCATTCCAGCCGGTACGGGTTTCCGCGTCTTCCAAGAATCGGAAGTCAATTACCGTCCCGAAGCGGTTGAGGAAGCGGTCACCAACGCCGTTCCTGACCTGACGCAAAGCTTCCCGTTGTTGGAAAGTGGTGACACCGCAATGGGAGCTCCTAGCAGCAGCCCAATCGACCACGACGCGACGCGTCTGATGGGTGATGCCAACCCAACATTGGCCGACACCGGCGAGCAACCACCGATGCTCGGCGGCGACTTGCCTCCAATGGGCGAGTAAGCCGATCGGACTCGATCGAAACTGATTCAAAATCCCGCTCGCGTCACCGGCGCGAGCGGGATTTTTTTGTGAACCGGCTTCCACCCGGGCGGTTCTTGATTCCTATTGCCATTCGATACAATGGCGGATGCGAAACATTACTTTTTCCAGGACCCATCCGTGAACTTGTCATCTTTGCCGACCGCGACGAAAGACCCCAACGAGCACGCCAAACACGCGTTGGCGGACTACAAATCGATGACCAGCGAGCAGCTGATCGAGCGGATCACGGCGGTGCGAGAGGAGTTTGGCGATCGATTGTTGATACTCGGTCACCACTATCAGCAAGACGAAGTGGTCGAGCACACGGACCTCCGTGGCGATAGTTATCAACTGTCCCAAATGGCCGCCGAAAGCGATGCGTGCCGAACGATCGTTTTCTGTGGCGTTCACTTCATGGCCGAGACCGCAGACATCCTGGCCAATCGTCCGGAAAAGCTCGATCAACGCGGTGAACGCGTCCGTGTGATTTTGCCGGACATGGCCGCGGGCTGTTCGATGGCAGATATGGCTGCGATCAATCAAGTCGAAGCGGCCTGGCAAGACATGTCGGAAATCATCGATACCGAACGTGTGATTCCGGTGACGTACATCAATAGCGCCGCCAGCTTGAAAGCGTTTTGCGGACGCAACGGCGGCATCGTTTGTACCAGCAGCAACGCACGTGCTGTGTTGGAATGGGCATTCGAACGGGGCGATCGCGTGTTCTTTTTCCCCGACCAGCACTTGGGACGTAACACCTCGCTGAAGATGGGCATCACCGAAGACCAGATGCCGGTTTGGGATCCGTATGAACTGGAATTGGGTGGCAACGACGAAGCGGCAATCGAAAACAGCCGTGTCATCCTTTGGAAAGGACACTGCAGTGTGCACCAAATGTTCCGCCCTGAACACGTCGACATGTTTCGCAAGCAGCATCCCGGGATCAAGATTCTGGTCCACCCCGAATGCCCGCGAAACGTCAACGACATCGCTGACCTGTCGGGCAGTACCGGATTCATTATTAAGGCGGTGCGTGAAGCCGAACCAGGAACCAAGTGGGCGATCGGAACCGAGTTGCACCTCGTCAATCGATTAAAGGCAGAGCACCCCGAGCAAGAGATTCATTTTCTCAGTCCTGTCCTTTGTATGTGTGCGACGATGTATCGAATCGACTTGCCGCACCTTTGTTGGTCTTTGGAGAACCTTCGCGACGGCACCCCGGTGAACACGATCGAAGTGGATCCCGAAGTGGCCAAGTGGAGCTTGGTTGCGCTCGAACGTATGTTGGCGGTCAAATAGGTACCGCATCAAAGCTGGGATTGCACGAACTATGCTTCGCTTACATGACGACCTTGGCGAGCATCTAGGATCTCGATGTGCCCCTGCTGAACTTGGATGAAGACTCTTCTGTGCCGACAACGAAATCAAAAAGAAAGTCTGCGAGTGCGGACGCGACAATCTCACTACGCGGATGCCGTGTTCACAACTTGAAAGATATCGATCTCGACTTGCCAAGAGGAAAGTTGATCGCGTTTTGCGGACTCTCCGGCAGCGGGAAAACGTCTCTGGCACTCGATACGTTGTATGCCGAAGGCCAGCGTTGCTATATCGAAAGCTTTTCGGCGTATACGCGGCAGTTTCTGCAGCGACTCGACAAGCCCGACTGTGACTCCATCACTGGCATCCCGCCTGCCGTCGCAGTCACGCGGGCGAGCGGATCGAAGAACAACCGTAGTACCGTTGCCACCGCGACCGAGATTGCCGATCACTTGCGTTTGTTGTTCGCCAAGTGCGCGACGTTGTACTGTGTCGGATGTGGCAAGCCGGTCACTGCGGATGATCCAACAAGCGCCGCCGAATCACTGCACGCCAGCGGCAAACGGGCGATGATCGGTTTTCCGATTTGGCTACCCGATCGAAAGTCGGGTGGTGAGATTTTGCTGGGGCTTCAGCAAGACGGTTTTGTGCGGATCATTGTCGACGGAGTCTCATTTCACTTGTCCGATTCGGACCGAGCTGAGCTTGCCAAGAAGATCCCTAAAAGCGGCATCGAGTGTATCGTCGTGGTCGATCGCGTCTCGCCGGAGAGCGACCTCGGGCGATTGACCGAATCGATCGAAACGGCGATGGGGGAAGGTCACGGTCGGGCGGTGATCTTGACCGAACTTGTGAGTGACGGTGACGTCGTTCGCGAAGGCCCGGCAGTGTTGGGCAAATTCATGTCCGTTGATGGCCGATCCTTTGAAAGGTCCATCATTAGTGACAGCCGGCGTTGCGACGATTGCGATCTTGACTATCCCGACCCGGTGCCGCGGTTATTCAATTTCAACAACCCTCTGGGCGCGTGCGAAAAATGCGAAGGCTTTGGCGAGCTCGTTGAGTTTGACATGGATTTGGTCGTGCCCGACAAGTCCGTTTCGATCCGTGACGGTGCGATCGCCCCGTGGAGTACGCCGGCTTACTCGCATGAGCTCGAAGAGTTATTGGATTTGGCCGATGACTATGATGTTCCCGTCGATGTTCCGTTTTCCAAGCTCACCAAAAAACAACTCCGCGTCGTCACCGAAGGCGTGCGTGAGCGCAAGTTTGGTGGACTCGATGGTTTTTTCGCATGGCTAGAACGCAAAAAGTACAAGATGCACGTGCGAGTGTTTGCCTCGCGCTACCGCAGCTATCGGACCTGCGACGCGTGTGACGGGAAACGCTTCAAGCCAACAGCCCTGGCCTATCGGGTTGGTGACAAGTCAGTCGCCGATTTGTTGTCGATGAGTGCCGCCGACGTCGCTGCGTATTTCGACCAAACACCGCTCGGTGCCAAGCAGCAAGAAATCGCCAAGGAACCAATGCGTCAAATCGATGATCGCATCGGTTATCTACGATCAGTTGGATTGGGGTACTTGGAACTTGATCGGCCGCTGCGGACTTTGTCTGGTGGTGAAACGCAGCGTGTCGCACTGACCAGTGCTTTGGGCGGCGACTTGGTCAACATGCTGTACGTGTTGGACGAACCGACGGCGGGGCTGCACCCGGTGGATGTCGAAGCGTTGGTTGATTGTGTTCGCAAGCTTTGCGACCGTGGCAACACCGTGATCGTTGTTGAACACAACGAGATCATGATCAAGCAAGCGGATCATGTGGTTGAGATCGGACCAGGGGCAGGGGCACGTGGCGGAGAAGTTGTCTTTCAGGGGACCTCGAAGGCTTTGCTGAAAGAGACGGACAGCTTGACCGGTCAATATTTGACTGGAAAGCGTGGTACGACGCTCCGTTCACATACTCCTCGTGAACCACATGGCAAAATTTCGCTTTGTGGTGCTTCCGGACACAACCTACAAAACGTCGACGTCGAAATCCCGCTTGGCGTATTGTGCGTCGTTACTGGTGTTTCTGGCAGCGGAAAGAGCTCGCTGGTCCAAGACACGTTGCTTGCCGCGATTCAGCAACGCAAGTTGGGACAAACGGTTAAGCCATTGCCGTTCGAATCGATCACCGGTCTTGGGCAGATCCAGGACTGTGTGGCAGTGGATCAATCGCCGATCAGCCGTTCGCCGCGAAGCTGCCCAGTGACGTTTTTGAAAGCGTTCGATCCGATCCGCAAGGTTTTTGCCGAGAGCCCCGAAGCAAAGGCGAGAGGTCTGACCGCAAGTCACTTCACGTTTAACAGCAGCAAGGGACAGTGCCCTGCATGCGAAGGCGCGGGCGTGCAACAGATCGACATGCAGTTTTTGGCGGATGTCGCGATGCAGTGTCCGGAGTGTCGTGGGACACGATTTCGGGACGACATTTTAAAAGTCCGCTATCGAGATCGTACCATTGCCGACGTCTTGGCGATGACGGCGCAAGAAGCCTATGAATTTTTCCGTGGAGCGGCAAAAGTCCAGGCAAGACTGAAACGGATGATCGATGTTGGCATTGGATATTTGCCACTCGGGCAATCCGCGACCACGCTCTCCAGTGGCGAGGGCCAGCGATTAAAGCTTGCCGCATTCTTGGCATCGGCGAGTCGAAAGAAGACTCTGTTTGTCATGGATGAACCGACGACCGGTTTGCACTTCGATGACTTGGTACGGCTGGTCGATTGCTTTGATGCCTTGATCGCCGACGGGCATTCGCTGCTAGTGGTCGAGCACAATCCGTTGCTGATGCTTTCGGCAGACCACATTATTGACCTGGGGCCGGGAGCCGGTAAGCACGGCGGTCAGGTCGTTGCGGTTGGAACCCCCGAACAGCTACGCCAAAACTCGAAAAGCCAAACGGGTCGGATTCTGAGCTTTTGACAATGGGCAGCCGCTGGAGTGTTGGCCGCCGTTTCAGCGAGTCAAAACCCACTGCCAAAGTCGATCGCGTCGGGTAAACTCATCGCTCGCACGAACGATGAACCAAACAAAAACCGGAGACCGGTCCGATGGCACACAGTTACGAAGATTTGGCGAAGATGATCGACCACTCGTTGTTGCATCCAACAATGACGGACAAAGTGCTCGACGAAGGGATCGCACTCGCGCTCGCGTATGATGTCGCAAGCGTTTGCATCATGCCCTACTACCTGAAACGCTGTGCCGAACTGTTGGCCGGAAGTACCGTCCAGGCGTCCACGACCATCGGATTCCCGCACGGTGGCCACACGACGGCAATGAAAGTCGCCGAAACCGAGCAGGCGATCAAAGACGGCTGCCAAGAATTTGACATGGTCGTCAACATTTCCAAAGTCCTTAGCGGTGACTGGGACTACGTGACGGCCGACATCAAAGCCGTGATCGAACCGGTCCACGCGGCCGGCCAAAAGGTGAAGGTGATCTTCGAAAACTGTTATCTCGAAGACAGTCAGAAAATCAAACTCTGCGAGATCTGCAACGAACTGAACGCCGATTGGGTCAAAACCTCCACGGGCTATGGGACCGGTGGTGCGACTATGGAAGACCTAACGCTGATGCGGAAGCATGCGGCAGATCATGTGCAAGTCAAAGCCGCAGGCGGTGTTCGCGATGCGGAAACGTTGATCAAAGTCCGTGAAATGGGTGTCAGCCGCGTCGGTGCCAGCAAGACCAAACCGATGCTCGACGAAGTCCGCAAGAACCTCGGCTTACCCGAAATCAACGTCGCCGACATCGCCAACCCAAGCGGCTACTAAGCGTCGCTGTCACCGTAGTGGACGAGGCGACGAGTCCCATCGCTACTAACTGCCACCGTAGTGGACGAGGCGACGAGTCCCATAGCTGCTAGCCGTCGCTGCCACCGTGGTGGACGAGGCGACGAGTCCCATCGCTGCGCTCGGACCCTGACCGCTCGGTCGATCCATTTTCAAGCCTTGCTTCGCATCGAAAGACGCTGACGCAGGGCGTCCAGCAGCACCGCCAAGATGATCACGCCACCGGTGACAACCTGTTTGATCGCATCATCCACTCCCATCTGGGCCAGCCCAGATTGAAGCACGGCGATGATCAAGACTCCGATAAACGACGCGATCACGCTGCCACGTCCTCCCATCAAACTGGTCCCACCAATCACGCATGCCGCGATTGCTGAAAGTTCTAACCCACGTGCCGCGTTGGGGTCGGACGTTAGCAGTCGGCCCGTATGCGAAATCGCAGCCAGGCCGCAAAGCAACCCACTGATCGCAAACGTCGCGACAAAGATCGGCGCTGTTCGAATACCGCTCATCTTCACCGCTTCGCGGTTGGTGCCGATCGCCACGCAATATCTGCCATAGACGGTTTGCGTCAGCAGGAATTGGGCGATCAACACGGTCGAGATTGCGATCAGGAATGACGGGGACAAAGCCAACCATTCGATCGGTTCGCCAAACCATTCGAATCGGCTGCCGATGTAGATGGATTGTGAGGCGGTGATCAGTTTTGTCCCACCCCGCGCCATTTCGAGCATCCCGAGGGTGACGATAAACGATGGGATCGCAAACCAGGCGGAAACAAAGCCGCTCAAGAATCCACAGACGGTCGTCGCTAACAGACAAAGACCGACCGCGCTGATGAGTCCAAGTTCATAATCCGTCATTGCAACGCCGATTACCGCGGCGCCAAGTGCTAGCAGTGATCCGACGGAAAGGTCGATGCCTCCGACGATCAGCACCAATGTCATTCCAACAGAGACGAAGATCAAATCGGGACTGCTATTGGCGATCGTCAGGGCCGTTTGCACTCGAAAGAAGTTTTCAGTCAAACTCGAAAACAAGATCACCAAAATCGCCAGCACGGCTAAAAGTCCGGCGTACTCAACGACGGACTTTATGACGTGACGATGCAGTCCAGTGATTGGTCGACCAGAGGCGGCCAAAGATTCAGTTTGATTCATTGTTGGACTCCTACGGGCGAGTGCGGAGGCCTTTCAAAGCTGGCTTGTAAGATCAAATCCTCACTCCATTCGCCTCGCGAGAACGTCCGAATGAGTTGTCCCTGGTTCATGACCGCAATCCGATCACAGGTTTCGAACAACTCATCCAAATCACTGCTGACAATCACGATGCCTTTGCCTGTCGACGCGATCTCATCGAGCAGTTGGTAGATTCGACGCCGCGCCCCGACATCGATCCCCCGTGTCGGTTCATCAAAGAGATAGACGTCTGCATCACTCGAAAGCCATTTCGAAATCACCACTTTTTGTTGGTTCCCACCGCTAAGTGTGCCGGCCAGTTGATCGTCACTGGTGCAGCGAGTTTGCAGCTGTTTACAAAGTTGCTGGGACACGGTGCCTTCGCGAGTTTGTTGAATCAAACCCAACCGCGAAAAACGTTGGCGAAGCGAGGCGAGTGAAACATTGTGACGAATCGATTGCGACAACAGCAAACCGTTGTCTTTGCGATCTTCGGTCACCATCGCGAGACCAGACTGCACCGCGTGGCGTGGATGCCGGAACCGCTGCGGAAATCGGTTGCCGACTTGAACAGCGCCGGATTCGGCAACATCTGCGCCAAAGATGGCCCGCAACAGTTCTGTCCGACCGCTGCCGACCAATCCAGTGATGCCAAACTTTTCACCGCACTTGACCGAGAACGAGAAGTCACGAACGATGCCACAACTCAGCGATCGGACCTGCAAGGCCGAAGGTTGATCGTCCGCTATAAAACTTTTGAACGGATGCAGCGTGATATGTCCCGGTGACTCTCTTGCAACGTTCTGCTTCCCGCTCATCAAATCGACCATGTCATCCGTCGAAAGGTTGTCGACGGATTCCGTTCCGACGCAGCGGCCATCACGCAATACGGTCACGCGATCAGCCATCCGTTTGACTTCGTCGAGTCGGTGAGAGATATAGATCATCCCTACGCCACGCTGCTTGAGAACGTCGAGTTGTTCGAACAGACGTTCCGTTTCGGCCCCGGAGAGAGCTGCGGTGGGTTCATCCAGAATCAAAAGTTTGCATTGGCGTGCCAATGCGGCTGCGATTTCGACCATCTGCCTTTGGCCGACGCCAAGCTTCGATACTGGTATCGCCGGATCAAGATGCTCGAGTCCCAGCCGTGACAGTGCTTCCGTCGATTGTTGGCGGAGTTCATTTCGCCGGATGATTCCGGCGCCTGCGGCAGACACGACAGAAACAGATTCTCGGCGATACTGAGTGTCGGTATCAGGTTCAGTTCTTGCTGGATGATCTGAACCCCGGCAGCTTCCGCAGATTGTTTGTTCGCCGGGCGATAGGAACTGCCGTCAAGTGACATCGAACCCGAGGTCGATGACGTGAGTCCGGCAATCATCTTGCACAGCGTACTCTTCCCGGCGCCATTGGCACCTAGTAACGCATGAAGTTCACCGTCGCGAAGTTCGAACGACGCTTCGTGCAATACAGTGACTTTGCCGTATTGCTTGGTCAGTTGATGTGTCGAAAGGAGTTGGCCCACGCCATCATTCCTTCGTCGTTTCCGCCAACGATTCGGCGGTCACAAGGTCAACGGGCGTCTCGGTGTCCGTCGCCGGCTCATCCGGGTTTTGGAGATGTTTCATCGCAAGCTCGATCCCAAAGACAGCTTGTTGATCGGCGTATTGGTCCGCAGTTGCGAGGACTTTGCCCGACATCAAGGCGTCTTGGATTGCGGTGATGTTATCAAAGCCGACGATTAGTACTTCGTCCGATTTGCCAGCAGCTTTGACGGCAGCGATGGCACCGAGCGCCATCGAGTCGTTAGCAGCGAGAATCGCTTTCAGTTGTGGATGTTCGCTTAGGATCGATGAGGCGACCGTGTTGGCCTGGCTCATTTCCCACTGAGCGCTCTGCTTGGAAACAATGTCGGCCCCTAACTCGTTCATCGCGTCTTCAAACCCGGCAACACGTTGCTGCGAGTTGGCAGCCGTTTGAATGCCTTCCAAGATCGCGACTTCGTCACCTTTTTGCAGTCGCTTGGCCAAGTATTCAGCGACCTTTTTGGCACCGCTACGATTATCGGGGCCGGCAAATGGGATCGAGATGCCCTCGGCGGTAAGGACTTCGCGATCCAGTTGGTTGTCGATGTTAACGACAACGATGCCTTGTTTGATTGCCTTACGAAGTGCCGGGGCGAGTGCTTTGGAGTCTGCCGGTGCGATCACGATGGCATTCACGCCAGCGGCGACCATTTCGTCGACCAAGGCGACTTGGCCACTCAAGTCTGTTTCGTCTTTGATCCCGTTGACGATCAACGTGTACTGATCGGAATTCTGTTCAGCATGGTTGCGAGCCCCGTTGGCCATCGTCGAGAAATACTCGTTGGCCAGTGACTTCATGATGAGTGCAATCTTCGGTTTGCCGCCGGGTGCAACCGAGGTTTCACTTGATGTTGTGTCTCGAGAGCAACCGATAGCAAGAGCGCACGTGAGCACCATTAAAAACGCAAATGGCTTTGCGATTCGAATTCGCATGACGAGATAGGCGGGAGTGGGGAGGGGCGGGGAGGAAGCCAAAGACAGGCTTTGCCGATTTTATCAGACCTGGGTACGGCGTTGTGCATTCAGGGCTGCGATTTGTTCAACCTGTGCGGCGGTTGGGAGGCTCGGTTGTGCACCGGCAACCGAGGCGGCCAGCGCTCCGGCGACATTCGCAAAGCGTATCGCTTCTGGAAGCGACAGCCCCATCGCGAGCCGCACGGCCAATGTCCCGGCAAAGGCGTCTCCTGCCGCTGTCGTGTCAACAGCTTCGATTCGATGGCTTTCGATCAGCATCGTTTGTGTCCCATCATGGACCACTGTTCCGACTTCGCCCATGGTAATGATGGCGATCGCCGCACCCAGTTCGTGCAGTCGTTCGGCAAGCTTCTTTGCCTGTTCGATGTTGTCACAAGAACGACCGGTGAGGATCGCGGCTTCCGATTCGTTTGGACAGATCACGTCGACGTTTAGCAGCGTCGGTGGCAGTGTGATTGCAGGTGCTGGGTCCAAGATAACTTTGACGCCACTCTCTTTGGCAACTTGAATCGCGGCCTCGACCGCGTCGAAAGGCGTTTCGAGTTGAACCATCAACACGTCGCTTTGCCGAATGAGATCGCCATGACGTATGACATCATCGACGGTGACTTGCCCATTGGCCCCCGGAACGACGATGATCGAGTTTTCGCCGCTCCGTTCGACCGCGACGATTGCAACTCCAGATGGCGACGAACCAGTCACCTGAACGCCATCGCAGTTCACGTTTTCGTTCTCAAGATGCTGTAGCAACTGGTTGCCAAAGCCGTCATCGCCGACACGTCCGATCATGTGCACCTCGCCTCCCGCACGGACTGCGGCGACGGCTTGGTTGGCGCCCTTTCCGCCAGGAATTTCATCAAACGAACCGGCGCTAATTGTCTGTCCGGGCGTCGGCAGTTTTGCGCAGCGGACGACCAAATCCATGTTGATCGAACCGAGGACAGCGATTTTGGGGCGACGAGAGGTTGTCGCGGTCAGGTCCGAGTTTTGGGAAGAAGTCATAGCAGGCGGGCGGCGATGGGGCGTGTCGGAGGGGAGGGCGAGTGAGCGAATGACGGCAGGGTGGCGATGCAGTGTAATGGATGGGAGAACGACACTGTCCCACTGGTCAATTCGTGGGCAATTCGCGATGCTGTGGTCTACACATTCGCATCTGATTCCTCACATTTTTGCCTGTCGTCCGATGATGGAAATTTGGCCCGCTATTGACCTTCGCCACGGTAAACCAGTTCGCTTGCGTCAGGGCGACTATGACCAGCAAACGATTTTCGGCGATGATCCGGTCGAGTTCGCGATCAAATGGAAAGAATTAGGCGCCAAACGCCTGCACTTGGTCGACTTGGACGCGGCACGTGGCGACGACCCCACCGCAAACCGTGAAGCCGTTCGGCGAATCGTTGCCGAGACGGGGTTGCCCTGCCAAATGGGCGGCGGCGTGCGCGATGAAAAGGCGATCGAAGCCCTGTTGGAAATCGGCTTAGCGCGATTGGTTGTCGGATCGGCAGCGTTGAAACGGCCGGAGTGGTTCGCCAACATGTGCGACACGTTCCCAGGAAAGCTCGCCGCTGGGATCGATGCTCGCGACGGGATGGTTGCGACCGATGGTTGGCTGGAAACGAGCACCACGCCTGCGGTGGAACTCGCGCAGCAATTGCGAGAAAAGACGGCCAATATCGCCGCGATTATCTACACCGACATTGCACGCGACGGAATGATGAGTGGTCCGAACTTCGATGGACTTCGCCAAATGTCGGATGCGACCGACATTCCCTTGGTCGCTAGCGGTGGCGTGACTGATTACAACGACGTCACAAAGCTGGTCGAAATGGGGATGCCCGCAGCAATCGTTGGGCGATCAATCTATGATGGAGTGATGCAACTGGATCAAGTCATCGAGATCGCCGGAGACCATTAATCGGATGTCCCTTTTGTTTCGCAATCGATGTGCCATCGCCGTGACGATTGTCGGCTGTCTTCTGTTCGCCGTCCGTCTTCCCAACAAAACGCTCGCACAATCGATCGACGCGGAACAACCACCCGCTGCGGCACCAAAGTACAACTTGCTGCCGCCTCGTGGGATCGAAATCGACTCGCCATCGCGGCAAGCACTTCAAAAACGTTTGGACGAATTGTCCGCAACACTTGATGAGGCTGCGAACCGTTCTGTAGATGCCGCGACATGGCGGCCGCATGTGGCGGTTCTTCTACGCGCGGTTCGCTTGGCAATCACCCAAGACCTGTTCTACAAGACGTCGCAAGTCGACGACGCCAACAAGTTGCTCGATGAAGCGAACCGTCGAATCGCTGCTGCGACGGATGGGAAACGCGGATTGGAGTTGCTCGGTTTTGATCCGGATAACGATTCGCTTGCCCAGCCACTCGTTGGCGGCTTTGTTTCGCGGATCGATGATTCGTTTCAACCGTTCGGTGTGGTTGTACCGGCCGGATACAACAGCAAGCCAGCTTCGACGCCATACCGCTTGGACGTTTGGTTGCACGGCCGCGGTGACAAGACCACCGAGATTCCATTTTTGTCCGAACGGATGACCAAGGTGGGGCAATACGCTCCGGAAGATACGTTTGTTCTGCACCCTTTTGGGCGGCACTGCAACGCGTTCAAGTTCGCTGGCGAAACCGACGTTTACGAATCGATCGATGCGATGAAGGACTTGGTGCCTGTCGATTCGCAACGTGTTTCGATCCGTGGCTTTTCGATGGGCGGGGCAGGCTGTTGGCATTTAGCCGTGCATGATCCGACGCATTGGATGGCTGCCAACCCGGGGGCCGGTTTCGTCGACACAATCGTCTATCAAGGCTGGACGAAGGCGACGCCTTTTGAAGTCACGCCGACAATGCAAAAACTGTTTCGCTGGTACGACGTTTTGCCTTGGGTGGAGAACCTAAACGACACCCGTGTCGTCGCTTACAGTGGCGAGGTCGACAAACAGAAACGAGCTGCGGATCGCGTTGTCGAACAAGCGAGAATCTGGGATTCAAATTTCCCTATGTGATCGGGGCTGGCATGGGGCACAAGATCGACAAGGATTCCGCAGCCGCGATTGATACACAACTCGCTACGTGGGCCAAAAAAGTCACAACCTTGCCGGAGCCGAAGCTTCAATTTACGACGTACACGCTGCGTTACAACACGGCAGGTTGGGTGCGTGTCACCGGGATGCAGGAGCACTGGACCGCGGCCACGGTCGAGGCGTCGATCGAAGCGAATGAAGGTCGCATCGAGTTGAATACGACCGGCGTGACGCACCTGGAATTAGATTTCTCCCGATCGGGTTGGGCTGGCCCACTGACAGGAATCGACTTGTCGATTGACGGTGAAAAGCTCGATGTCGTCGATAGCGGCAATCAACCTGGATTCCAATGCCGTTTGGCAAAGCTTTCGTCGGGTGATTGGGTGGTGGAGCACTTCCGAACCAAGGAACTCCGCAAACGCCCGGGACTGCAAGGTCCGATTGATGACGCGTTTTGCGATCGTTTTGTCATCGTTTTGCCCAGTCGTCCTGCACGTCATGGTCGTGTGCAACGCTGGATTGATCGTGAGACGGAATACCTGCAGCAGCGCTGGCAACGATTGATGCGTGGTGACGTGCAAGTGGTGACCGATCGCGAGTTGACCGATGACCAGATCGCAACGAGCCACTTGATTTGTTTCGGTGACTTTTCGAGCAATCGATATCTGTTTAACGTCGCCGATTCGCTACCGATCCGCTGGACACGCAACGAGCTCGTGGTTGCAGACGAAACGTTTGACCCTGCGAACCATGCACCCGTGTTCTGCTATCCCAATCCACTGAATCCAGATCGATATCTGGTCGTGAATAGTGGGATGACGTTTCGTGAGTTTTCCAACGTCAGCAACAGCCGGCAAGTCGCGATGCTACCGGACTTCGCAGTCATCGATGTGACCGACCAAGACGACTCGATCTATCCCGGAACGATCGTCAAGCAGGGCTTCTTTAACGAGCAATGGCAGCTCGAACAGTAACTCTGCGAACCGGGCATGGGTACATGACAAAAAAAAGCGGCCTGGCGGGAACGCGATCCCGCCGAAGCCGCTTTGCAAAATTTTGATTTGATCGGTCGCTAGGCCCGACCGGTTCAGACTAGACCCACTCTTGCTTGGTCGGTTTGACGACCACTTCGGGGACGTTCGCACGAGGTGGCAGGGCGCAGATGGTCGCGACGACTTCTGCGATGTCTTCCGGCTGCAGAATCGAATCCTTGTGCTCTTGTGAGACCGGTGCGGGGCGGTTGTCCAGGATTGGCGTGTTGACTTCGCCCGGGTAGACGTTGGTGATGCGAACGCCTTCGTTGCGGACTTCGTTGCTGATCGCGGTTCCAAGTGCGGTCATCGCAAACTTGCTGGCACAATACACCACGCCGCCCAAGGTGATAGCGCGTTTGCCGGCGACCGAAGAAATGTTGACGACCAAGCCGTCGTGGCGTTCACGCATCGCGGGTAGAACTTCGTAAATGCAACGATAAGCACCGCTCGCGTTGATTTGCATCACGCGGTCCCAGTCTTCTGGGGACATCTCAGCCATCGTGCGTTTTTGAATATTGATGCCAGCGCTGTTGACCAGGATGTCGGGATCGCCGAAGTGCGACTTCACGGCGGCGAAAAACGCTTTGACGCTGTCGGTATCGGCGACATCGATCGTGTGGCAAAAGACGGGAGTTTCCGACTCAATCGCCCCGGCAACGGTTTCCAGCTTTTCGATTCGACGGCCACCGATCGCAACGCGGCAACCCAGGCTTGCCAGCTTCTTCGCGATGCCTTCTCCAATCCCGGTTCCGCCGCCGGTGATAGCGACGATTTTTCCTTTCAACTCACTCACTGAGAATACCTACGTTTGCTGAGCAAAAAAAATGTGGTTTTGTGTGTGGATGTCGGGACTGTTTCCGCGTTAGGCAGGTGTCCCTGGTCCGTGTGCGCGTTGCTTTGGCCAAAGAGCGACCGCAGACAAAGGGCGATTATCACCGGTCTGGCAAGCGTTGAAACGCCTTGTCGGGGGGCCGGTCGTGTCTTCTAAGCCATGCTTCCGCCGCCGAGCGTCTCTGCCCCATTCGCTCCGGCGGGGGCATGCTTAGTATCTCGATCACCGACAGTTGTCGCAATGATGGCAAGCGTCGCCGCGTAGAGAACGTTTGTCGTTAAAATACCGACCAAAACGCTCCATGCGATCATCATCGATACGCCGGCCTTGCGAGTGCGATGGTGCCACGCCAAGTACAGCCCAATCGGCAACAGTGCCACCAGGATGAGGGTCAGGCATTCGTAGACGAAGGGCGTTTCAAACCAGCTGCCTCGCACGTCAATAAACCGATCTTCGCTGGGGGCCACCAAGGCGTACGCTCCTGTCCCATTCCACCATACGGGGCTGGCCAGCATCGTGGCGGTGGTCATTACCGCGATCAACGTTGTTTGGCATGCCAGCAATCGCTTGGCAAAAGTCGTCCGCCAACTTTGGGGCAATGTTGTTTCCGATGAAAGCTTGCGTCCGGTTAACGGTGCCAAGATCAACGCGGCCAATGAAATGCTGATCAAGGGTTCGGCGACTCCGGCGATGAGGACGGTTCGGTTGGCCCATCCGACAAACCAAATCCATGTTGCCAGTGCCAACCCGCCTTGCTGAGCGAAGGTACGAATTGGTTTGGGAAATCCAGTGCCCATGCGATTGGCGAATGCCAGCCAAAGCGAAAGGATCGTTCCGGCGATCAAGTAAATTCGATAGACCCAGGCATTTTCGGACAGGCTGCTGCCTTGGAACGTCGCATCCCAAATGAACAGCGGCGAAACCATCCAGCTCGCTTCGCGAGTTAGTTCGGCGGTGCGAAAGAACTCGGCCAAGTTCGTCGTGCTGGCTGGTGCGCCCGCCGGATACCAGGTCGATACGTCAACGAGTGACGAAATGAAGTACATTGCCGTCACGAGTCCGAGGCCGATTTGGGTGACTGCGATCGAGCGTACGGGACTGGGTTGGAACCAGAATCGGTTCCACGACGACTGTTGATCGGATTTGCTTGCGGTCTTTTTCATTGAGCTGCCTCGCGTTCGGTGCGTGGCGAGGTGGTCAAGCGTTGGGATTCGATTGAGACCAAATTGATTTGCTCACCGTCGCGAACGACGCGAGCCAGATAGGCGGGGCCGGCGGCGTCTTGTTCGGCAGTGGTTAGCTGTGTCGGAAGTCGCACAATTCGAACCGCACCGATGGTCTTATCGGCTCGTATCAACGGCATTAGAAGCGCTGCCGCGAGTGATCGCTGATCGGATTCCGAGAGTGTTGCCGCCAGCGTCATCCACTTGTTGTACCGGTCCCAAGCGGCAAGTCCGGGAATGCCTGAAGGGTCAACGGTGGTCCATTCGGTTTGCGAGTCAATCGTCAGCGGAACGCGTGGTTTAGTCGACGCGACTTGCAGTCGGTGTGGTTGCTCGTCGGGTGTCGCATGTGCCAAGTAGAACCGGCGTCCATCGGCAGCAAAGTGAGTACCGCGAAGATACGGGGCGAGTGTATCGAGCAGCGAGCTCTGCAGTGCGGAGGGCTCGATGATCGCCGAGTAGGACACAAACAATGCGACTAAATGAGCGACTGCAAAAACGCCCAGGATGTTGCGAACCAAGGGCGATGGCAACGGTGAATCGGCAGGGGATTGGAACGTCGGCGTCGTGTCCGAATTGGATTCGCCACCATCGGTTTGTTTGCCGACAGGCTTCGTCTCCGAAGGCGAATGTTCGGCTGTCGAATCGGATGCTTGCGAGCGACTTGGGGGCGGTTTGCGGCGAGCCATCGAGGCGTTCGGTTCTCTGGCGATCAGTTGGATAAAAAATTCGAAAGACGCATGCTGGGGGCGATAGGTTACCCGTTTGAACGGCGTCGGAAAATGCACTCCTGCGATAGGTCGTCGAACCCGGCGGATTTCAGACCCAAAATGGAGGTTTTCAGCAGTCAAACGCAACGCGGGTCGACGTACGAACGTGGAAAATACACCGATTGCCCGGGTTGCCCCAGCTGACGATGGGGGCCAGGGCTAGAAAGTTTTCCGGAAGAAAAAACGGACCGTTGACCGAACTTTAATTGGCGGATACAGTCATTGAATCTGGCGGAGCAACTTGTTGCGTCCCGCTTCAGACGGTGGGTGTAGCTCAGTTGGTTAGAGCACTGGATTGTGGTTCCAGATGTCGCCGGTTCGAACCCGGTCATCCACCCTTCTTTCCCATACCGCTACTCGGCGGTGAGCCCCGTCGATCGTTTGTTAGCGGTGTGACTATTCGATCTGTCGAATGATCTCCCCAGAACTCTCACGCGATGCTTCCGGACGTCTGGCGATCACGCTGTTCGATGTCCCGATGGAGTCGTTCCTCGAATTGACGAGTGAAATCCAAGCGACATTCGCGTTGGAAGCCGACAGTCTGCCTCGCAGCAACTTGGCTGACCGTTCGGTCATAACACTTCGTCGAGGTGAAGCAAGAATCGAAACCGCATGGGACAATTGGTCTGGTTTTATCGTGACCAGTTTGAACGAGTCCTCCGATGCGCTCGTCAACGAAATCTATGCTTGGTTTGGCACGGCGTGACTACGGCTTGCGGTGTTCGATTTGCCACTGGCCGCTTTCGAGTCCCAGGAACGTTGCCATCGCTTCGACTTCTGATTCGGAATGCGATCGAAACGTTTTGTCGCGTGGTCGTTTCCTGTGGTATCCAAACTCGACATTCAAACGTCGATCGGCGACCGAAGCGTTCGCCCAACCGATCACGTTGTCTCGGTACAGCACCGGCATCGCGTAATAGCCACGTTGCCGTTTCGCCGCCGGGACATAGGCTTCGAAGCGATAGTCCCAGTCCCACAAATGGTTGAACCGTTCACGATCACGAACCAGTGGATCAAATGGGGCAAGAATTCGGACTTGATCCGGGATTTCCTCTGCTTGCCAAGCGTCTCGGATCCAAAGGTATCGCACACCATCGACTTCGATGTGTTGTAAGCTGCCTAAGTCAACCAATGAATCGATCACAGCCACACGTTCTTTCCGCGTGGCGAGCAGATGGTTGTGATAACGCAGTTCCGAAACCAAAAATCGCTGTGTCGTCGGGCCAAAAACATGCGCGGTCGCAAGCACAAGGTTGCGATAGCGTGACAATGAATCGACCGACGATGGATTGCCGTCGTCAGGAACTTGATAGATCCGGATGCCATTTTCGCGTCGGCAAACTCGCAAGTAGCCGTGATGATGCAAGTGATCGAGCACTTGCTTTGACGCACGTGACTTGCCGCCCCAGTAATTTGTGACTGATTCTTGGCCGAATCGCTCGTCCAAGTGACGCGGATGGGCTTCGCCCAGTTCCGCAACGGCATCAAGGATTTCACGTTCGAGTTTCTTCAGTCGGCCTTTGGGACGCCAACGCAAATCTTGCCAGACATCCGGTGTCATAAAACCGTATGCGAACAAGAAACCTTCTTCCGCGTTCAGATCCGGAAACGATTGTTCTAGGTCACCGGCGCTGTACGTTACCACCCGTTGGCGAAGCATCAGATCTTGTGCCCTTGCCGGCGAACGGATCGGGTCGGCTTGCACAAACTTCATCGACTCGAGCGCTTCGCGAAGGCCGGTGAACTGGGGAAATGACCCTGCGACGACACGGTTGCGAAATGTTTTGCGGCTTATTCGCTCGATGCTACTCATCCCATCAATCTAACCACGAGCAGCTGTTTTGTTCAATCTGCGTTACTGCTGTGACGCGATGGATTGGACCTCGTTTCCGTGGCGTGTCCAGCTCGCATGCCAGAGGTTGATATCCACCGAGTCGGTGACGAACTGGACACTGCCGTCCGCCAAGCAGACCATTCCGCCACCGGGGTGATAGCTGCGAACTGAATTAATTTTGGCCGAGCGGTTGGCAATGTCGGGTACTGGGGAGTTTGGCCCCATGCGACCGCAAAGCAGCGGACCATTCGGGTCGCAGCCACGGAGCCAATACAGATGTCGGCCGCCATTCCAGCCGGTACTTTGGGCGAAGACGTAGTCCGTGTCTTTCGCGTCCAATGCGGCCAGCAATGTGTCGTCCGTATTCGCGGACGCTCGGTAGCGTTGTGTCGTATTTCGGTTTTCGGCAAGATCAGTCAGTGTACCGCCCGGACCGCGAATGGTTTCGCCAAATGCGATCGTATGAGTTGTCCCGTCCAATAGACTCGCAAAGCGGATCTTTGCATTCACCCAACAAAGACCGTCGGACGCACCGAATGACGGGTGAAACATTTTGTCCATGCCGCTGCCGTGGTTCATGCCATAGTTCGTGCCCGCAATGGTCAGTGGCGCGCCGGAAGGCATTTCGATGGTGTGCGTTGCCGGTTCGGGATCGCTTGGACAAAGGTACGTTGGGATCGCTTTCCCCGCGGCCTCGTGAAGTGCGTCGGGTAAATCGAATCGTGGGTGCCCGAGTTGAACGCTGAAGTCGATCAGGTTTGCGACATCGGCTTTCTCGAGGTACGGCAATAACTTTGCCATCGGCGAGTAATCGTTCGGGTAGCCAATGCCATCGAATCCCGCATTGGGGAAATGTTCTCGATAAGTCGATGCATAGTTGTGAAGTGCCAAGCCAACCTGTTTCAAGTTGTTGCTACACGACATGCGCCGCGCCGCTTCCCGTGCAGCTTGGACGGCGGGGAGCAACAGTCCGACCAAGATTCCGATGATCGCGATCACGACCAAAAGTTCGACAAGCGT
This sequence comes from Rhodopirellula sp. MGV, assembly GCF_002251265.1. Classification (NCBI taxonomy): domain Bacteria; kingdom Pseudomonadati; phylum Planctomycetota; class Planctomycetia; order Pirellulales; family Pirellulaceae; genus Rhodopirellula; species Rhodopirellula sp. MGV. Next base: position 215,793 of record NZ_NPDI01000001.1, read on the forward strand.
GAAGCCGGGGCGGGAGCGACTTGCATCGGCAGCAATCAGTTTTGGTGTAGGTGGTTGAAGATCGGAGGGCATCGTATCAATTGTGTTCGAGGAGGGGCGTGCGCGTTGCACGCTGGTTTCCGTGAGTCGCAGGCTGCATGGCGCATTGAGTGTGCGACTCATTCTCAAGATTTGTGCGTTCAACGCTGATTGATTCGTCACACCAGTGACGCTTCGCGATCGCCGACGACTTGTTGGTAGTGCGCCGCGAGTGACTGGGCGTCGCCATATTCGCTTGCTTGAAAACGTTCGACGATTCCACCGTCTTTCAAAACCACCACGTCGTCTGCCCACACGGCAACGCTGGGTTCATGGGTGACTACCACGATGGTGCGGTTCTGTTCGCTGCAAAGTTCGCGTAGCAATTTGCAGATCGCTTGACCGGTCACACTATCAAGGCTGCCGGTGGGCTCATCGGCCAAAACAATTGCGGGATCGGTGATGAGTGAGCGTGCGATCGCGACGCGTTGTTGTTCGCCACCGCTTAGCGAATCGGGACGGTGTGTCAAACGTTCTCGGATCCCCAAACGTTCGGCAAGCTCGTTGACTTTCGTTTCGTCAGCGGTACGACCTGCTGCGAACAATGGGAACAGGATGTTGTCGCGGGCTGTCAGCGAAGGGACCAAGTTAAACGCTTGAAAGACCAACCCAATTCGGTCGCGTCGGAACTGAGTGAGTTGACGATCAGACATCGACGCCAGGTCGACACCCGCGATGCAGATCTGACCACTCGACGGATGCGTTAAGCCGCTCATGAGATGCAAGAGCGTGCTTTTACCAGATCCGCTCGCCCCCATCACGGCAACGAACATCCCCTGCTCGATCGTCAGGTCAACGTGGCGCAACGCTTCGACTTGGCGATCGCCTTGAGCGTATACCTTCGATGCATCACGAACCGTGGTGATTTCCGTAGTTGAACTGGCTGGTGTTTGAAGGTGATTCATAAATCAACGTGTGGTTCGCAATTGTCAAAGAAGTAAGGGGGGATTGTCTTGCAATCGAAAATGACAGACACGCAAAACAGGCAAGCTGAATCCATTCGCAAGCGATGTGCCAAAGGCAGCAATACGGAGTGGCTCGGGCAATCAAAGCATGATTGTTGCTGTGAAGCCCGGCTAACGCGGTTGTTTGCATCCAACGATGCGACGGACTATGAAAACCAACGATGGAAATTTCGTCGCGAGTGAACAATCAACCGCCTAGGTCAGATCTCCACCCGATTGAAGGAGCTTCATCGGACGCGTACGACGGATGGAGTACGCCGGCCACGCGGCGGTAAGAATCCCAAGCAACAAAACGAGTCCTACACCGGATGCAATTGGGAGCCAGGGGAGAACCATGGGTGGGTGTAATCCACCGAAGAAGCTGATGTACTGTGCCAGTCCGGCGCCGCACCATCCGACAAGAATCCCAAAACCGACGCTCAAAAGGCTAGCGATCAATGCGATCATCATGCCTTCGGCCAGGATCGCGCGGGCAAGTTCTGAAGACGTAAATCCGATCGAGCGTAGCACACCGAGTTCCCAGTGTCGCGCACGAACGGATGCAAGAATCACGTTGAGCACTCCCAGGCATGCGATCAACAAAGTGACTAGCGGTACGACACTGATCACCCACAGCCACCTTCGTGCGGCCCCCTGCAAGTGATCGCGAATCCCTTGGACTGGGACGACACGAACACTTGATTCTTCTTGGTTCGTGTCTTGGGAAACGGTTGCGACGAGTTTTTCAATCGATGATTGGATTGATTCCACATCAGCTTGGTCATCGCTAAAGGAAAACCAAACATGGGATGCGAGTGGCAGATCAAAATCGCCTGCAACGGAATCGAAGTCGGCAAAGACGAGTGCGGCCGCGCGGTGAGTCCTGGTTCTCAGGCCAGTTAGTTTGGTTTGCCAGTGCCAGCCCTTGAGGTGGACCGCGCCGGCGATGGTATAGCTTGCCGTTTGCCCGGAGTTTCGCGGGGGATCCAATGCGATTGTCTCACCAACGTGAAGTCCCGTTTCCGCGAGGAAGTGATCGGGAACCACACATGCATGGCCAGATTCCATCAAAGCAATTGCGTCCTCTGGATTGCCTGCGACCCATTCGAATTCCAAGAGTGGGCGTTCGCCACCGAGAGCTGCCGCGGGGTCTAGGCCAACGATGACGACGTTGTCCTGACGGGTAACCGAAGCTCTTTCTGCGCTGTGTGTGAGGTCGTCAACCAGTCGCGGTTGCTCGACAACGAGTGGCAAACAACGCCGAGCATCCACACCTGGCATTTGGCCGATCGTGACGGCGGTTTCAGGAGGAAGGCCGAGTTTGATCACCGCGATCGCATCGGGTGTCCACTCGCCGGGAATAAATGCTTCCAACATCGTGAATCCCCAAACTTGGATCCCCACGAACAGCCCCAGCCCGAAGGCCATCGATACAGCGGCACCAACGGTACGCCAAACGTTGTTGGTCAATTGGCTGGCGAGCAGTTTTGCATCAAAGCCGAACGCCTTCGCAAACAGAGCTCCGCAGCAACGATCGACAAGCACGACAATCGAAGGAGCTAAAACGACAAAGCCGATCGCTACACAAATGAAGACGCCGCCCATTGCGACCCAAACTCCTTTCTCGCTGGGTGGGAACACAAACGTCAGAATCGGACCGGTGGAGATCAACGCGAATCCGATCGCGATACTTTGCCAAGTCACCGTGGAACCCAAGCTGCCTTCGTGCCGTGGTGCCATCGCATCGATCGGTTTGACGCGGGTCGCACGATAGGCCGGAATGATCGCCGCAAACAATGCGCCACCGAATGAAGCGATTGCGGCAAATGCCAAGCTTCCGCCGCCGAAGCCAACGCCGTGATAGAGCAATCTTCCGAACAGAATTTCCGCTGTCTTCAGTAAGCTCCAGCCAATTGCTGTGCCCACCAACAAGCCGAGCATTCCAAGAGTGAGGCCTTCGATGATGATCAGCAGAGCGACTTGCGCACGCGTGAGCACGACTGCTCGCAAGATCGCGTATTGGCGAATCCGTTCGGTAACACCCATGCTGAGCGAACAGAAGGTGACCAACATCGCCACCAGCATCGCAATGCCGGTTGCCGCGAAGGATTGCATGCGAACGTTTTGCGCCGCGGCCGCTTGGTCGAGAGCTTCTTCGATTTCGAACGCCTCTTGAAACTGCAGCGGGACTTCGTAGTCGCTCAGCTTTGGTGCCCAACCGAAACGGAACCGGTTGATGTCAGCGTTCGGTTTGACTGAGACGCCTAGCAAACTGATTTGGAATGGAGCCCCGCTGATCTGTTCCACCATCGTAATCGGGACAAACACTTCGCCCGAGCTGGGCGTCAGCATCGGGATTCCAGCCGCTTCGGCCCCAGGTAACGTCGGCGCGTTCATGATCCCAATGACCGTCGCAGTTCGTTGTAACTCGCCATGTTCGTCGGGACGTGGCAGTTCGAACTTGATCGGGTCATGAAGGGCGATGCCACGACGCTTCGCAACATCGGCCCGAACAACCACACCGTCAGCGTTCTCCGGCGCGATCCACTGGCCGTCTGCCATTTCGAAAGGAGGCTCCGTTGCGTCGGTTGCCATCACCATCAGGCTCGGCAAGCGTCCTTGTGGCCCACCTCCGGGTCCACTGCTGGGCCCACTACTGGGACCGCCACGCATCCCCATGCTGCTGCCGCGTCGCCGGGGCGACTCCTGCTTCGGGCCAGAGAAGTTTTGTTGCTCAGCGAGTGCGACGCGACCGGCCCACATCGGGTCAACAGCTGCGACAGATTCGTCGTCGCGAAGTGGCTTCAACACATCGGCGTCGATGAAGTGTGTGTCGTCGCCACTGATTGGTGCGATCGCGAGCTCATAGCGGCCCAAGGCCAAGTTGGCGTATTCGTCATACGTCTTGTGCAACGCTTCATAGCTGCTAGTAACCCAGATCACCATGCAAACGGCGGTTGCCGTTGCAATCGTGGTCAATGCGGCTCGCGTCTTGCGTTCAAATAGGAACGCGATTGCCAATTTGAAGACTTTCACGCAATGGCCTCCGTACCGAGCAATTGCTGGTACTGTTGTGCGACCGATTGAGGGTCACGGCTCCCGTCGGTTGCGAACTCGGCCAGGTTCTTACCGTCTTTTAAGACGCAGATTCGATCGGCCCACATCGCCACGTGGGCTTCGTGTGTCACCATCACGATGGAGCAGTTTTGTTGGTCGACCAGCATGCGGAGCAACTGACAAATCTGGGTTCCGGTGACAGAATCGAGGCTGCCGGTCGGTTCGTCAGCCAATAGGATCGCCGGGTTGCAAACCAAAGCACGCGCGATCGCGATCCGTTGCTGTTCGCCACCGGACAAAGCGCCGGGTTTGTGGTCGCGGCGTTCCGACATTCCGAGTTGACTCAACAGTTCATCAACGCGGTGATCCAGTTCGGTGCCACCTTTGGCAGGCAAGCGAATGTTTGCTTCGGCGGTCAAACTTGGGATCAAGTTATAAGCTTGAAAAACGATTCCCAAGTTGTCACGTCGGAATTTGGTTAGCGGAACATCGGAGAGCAACGACAAGTCCTGCCCGGCAATCGTGACGCTACCGCCATCGACATCGATCAGTCCTGCAATCGCATGCAGCAAGGTGCTTTTTCCCGATCCGCTTGCACCCATGATGGCGACAAACTCGCCTTGTTTAACAGTCAGGTCGACACCGTCGAGCGCGTGGATGGTGGCATTGCCTTGTTGATAGGTCTTCACCACTTGTTGGACATCAAGTGGAACTGAGGATAGAGCGAGAGTCACTGAAGAATGATTGCCAGAAGGAAGGGGCTGTTGTGGATGGGTGTCTGTTCGGATCCAAAATCGGTAAGGCGGATATTCCATCGCCGATGCCGAAAAAAACGTCGCGAGTATTGAAGCGACATACATACGATGCAGGAAACACTCGCGATTCGATCGTCCGAACGACATTGGCATAGTGGTTGCAATCGGCGTTCCAACTTCGTCTCACGCCTTGCATTCAGCTACTGTCGATACCTCCTTATGATCAGACTTCGCTTCATCACCAAGCTCGTTACATCACAAATGCGCTTGCATCCGGGCAGGGTGGTGATCACCGCACTAGGAGTGATCGCATCAACATGCGCGCTCGTTTGGGTCGTTAGCGGATATGACGCGTTGGTGTCACATTTTGATGAGAATGCCGGCAAGTATCTTGGGCGCTATGACGTTTTGGTAATGGGAGGTGGAGGTCCACCTGGTGCCCCCAAAGCCACGATCAAACCAGAACTCATCGAAGCGTTGCAGCAAGATGCCGGGGTCTTGGAAGTCAATCCCGTCAGCAGTTCTCGTGTGTCGGCGACACGTGTCAAACGGGAGAACGACAAAGAGGATCCGGAGTCCTCGCTGGGGCTGCTGATCGGCAACCGGCCGCCGGTCAACGGGGCACCTCCGGTCGGTCCAACTTTGGTTGGAACACCCGCGATTTCATCGCCGTATGAACTTGTCGATGGCAAGTGGCTTGGCGGCGAGGACCAAGTTGCCGCGGCGGTCGTCGGCGAAGACGTTGCCAAGGACATGAAACTCTCCGTCGGCGACTCGCTATTGGTGACAACGTTCGGCAACCAAGTCGAATTGGAATTAGTCGGCATTATCGAACAAGCCCCGCAAGCACCCTCATTGGGCGGTGGTGGTCGTGGCAGAGGCCCGCGAGGCGGAGGCGGACAGGGACGCGGGGGACAGGGACGCGGCGGACCCGGTCGCAGTGGTCCTGACCGCAAAGGTCGCGGTGGCCCGGAACAGGGTGGCCCTACTAAGCAGATGAACTCGGTACCGAAAGGCGACGAAGCAAGCACCGAGATCGGGTTGCCAGGTGGCTTTTCGCAGGGCGTCCCAACCAATGCGATCTACGTTCGCCCCGTGGTGGCCGATCGGATCAATGGCTTCACCGTGCGACCCGAAGTCTTGCAAATTGCGATTCGAGACGCGGTGTCTGTCGAACAGTTTCGCGAGGTTTGGGACGACAAACTTGCTGCAAACCGGCCGCCATTAAAAATCATCGACTTCGCCGCGGTTCGTGAAGGCATGGAATCTGGGCGATCGATCTCGGGGCAGCAATCACAAGCTTGGGCCGCGACGGGAATGGCGTCGCTTGCCGCGATCTTTATCATTTTTTCGACACTCAGTATGGGCGTCAGCGAACGTGCACGCGAGTTTGCGATGCTTCGGGCAGTCGCACTGACTCGATCACAGATCGCGGGCATCATCGCGATCGAGAGTATCGTGTTGGCGTTCTTGGGTTGGATCGGTGGATTGCTGGCCGGTTGGTTGATGGTTCTCATCGGCAGCCGCATCTTGCCGGGGCTATTTAGTTCGGGTGCGATGCTGGGGTGGACGAGTCTCTCGCTGAGTGCAATTACGGTTTTGGTCGGCGCGACCGCGGCGGCGATCCTTCCTGCTTGGCGGGCGATGCGAATCAAACCGCTCGATGCGATGTCGACGCGTCCTAAGACGCCAAGTCCTTTTTGGTGGATTGTGTTTGGAGTGATCGGGCTGGTTTTGTCGGCGATCACACCGATCACAGTGTTTGCATTGCCGATGTCGGATGAATGGCGAACTTGGTGCTACTCATTCGTCACCTATCCCATGTTGCTCTTGGGGATGATCCTACTTGCGCCTGCAGTCGTTGTCGGTTGTGAACGCGTTTTGGGGCCAGTGGTGACAGGCCTGATGCGACTTGATCAACGGATGATGAAGACGCAGCTCTCCAGCAATCTGTGGCGAAGCGTTGGTGCGACGCTGGCGTTGTCGGTGGGACTCGGATTGTATGCATCGACACAGACATGGGGCTATTCGATGTTGGTACCGTTCACACCAGGTGAATGGTTGCCCGATGCACTGGTCGCGTTCCACCCTGTCGGTTTGACGGACGAGGACGCTGCGTTAGTACCTGAGGTCGACGGCGTGAAGTCGAGCGAAGTCATGGAGCTAGCGATCGAGCAGGCCAAATTCGATTGGGAAGGCGGCGAGCCACCAAGTCGTCTTCGTTTTGGCGACAACGGCGTCGTGTGTGGTTTGGACGCAGCGCGAGCATTTGGCGGAGAGCATCCATTTTTGTCAGTCAACTTTGTCGAAGGCACAGCGGAATCCGCAATCGATGCAATCAACAATGGAAATGGCTGTGTCGTATCGCAAGATTTCGTGATGGCAACGGGCCTGACCATCGGTGACGAGGTTCCGTTCCTTCTACCCGCTGACGAGAGCCAGCGTGCTACCTACAAAATTGCCGGGGTGGTATCACTACCCGGTTGGCAATGGGTCACGAAGTTCTCGGGGGTTCGTCGGCACTTCGTCCGTACCGGGGCCATTTTGTTTGCCAACCACGATCGTGTTCATAGCGACTTTCGCTTGAAGCGGACGGAGTTCTTCTGGGTGAACTTCGACGACAACGTGAATCTGGAAAGCGTCGAAGCACAGTTCCAAGCGATTGCGGAGCGACGCAGCGGCGAAACCTTTTTGGCCGAAGGTGTCGGCACGGTCAAAGCATACCGACCGTTTGCCAGGATGACCGCAACCAGCAACGTCAAGAAGGCGATCCAGTTGCGTGCCGACGGAATGATTTGGGGAATGAGCTATCTGCCACTAGTCACTTTGGCAATCATGTCACTTGCAATCGCGAATACGGTTATCGCTTCCGTGCGTGCACGTACGTGGGAGTTCGGTGTCATGCGTTCAATCGGCGTCAGTAGAAGCCAGTTGGTGCGTTTGGTGTTTGCTGAGACCAGCTTGATTGCACTATCAGCCTGTTTGCTAAGCCTGTTTTTCGGACTCGTCGCCGGTTGGTGCGGTGTGGGTATGGCGCAGTTTGGCGGATGGTTCGCCGGCCCGCCTTCATTCATGATCCCTTGGGGTCAGTTGGCAATCGGTTTTGCGATGACACTGTTGTTGTGTTTACTTGCCGGACTTTGGCCCGCGATTAAAACCGGGCGAAGCGAACCACTTCGACTTCTTCAATCTGGGCGTGCAGCCTCCTAGCGGCCAAATACCTATGGTTGTCTTGGTGCTTCGCAAAGGGTTCAGTTTGTTGGTGCGACTCGAGCAACAAGCTGAGGGTCATCCATCAGTTCGACTGTTCTTATCAGAATCTCAAAAGTCAGATTTCAATGAAGCAAACTTTGAAAGTTCAGCCTGTCGCAGTCGGGAGGGATCTAGCAAAGCGAGGTAAACCGCATCGAAATACTTGACTGTTCCTGTTCTCCAGAATCTTCCGCGTGTGCAAGACTTCCGCGTTGTGAAAACGAGGAGTCTGTAGGTAGGCACATCTGGGGCAAAAGATGAACGGTATCGGGGCAACTGCGAGCGGACGTGGATCAAACGGTCAATTGTTCCGCAATTCAAAACGTCGCAAAAACACTTGCCGAAACGTCCGTCGCAAACGGGCGATGTTGTGTGCGATCTTGGCAAGTTGCTCGATGCCTGGAATGTCATGGAATTCCAATTCGCTGCTGGCACAGTCGCCAGTCGGTGGCCAAATCGTTGCTGGCGTGGGAACGATTGACAGCAGTTTGAGTGATCGGACCAACATCACGACGACTACCGATCGTGCGGTCATCAACTGGAATGACTTTTCTGTGGGAGCTGGTCACACTGTCAACTTCGATCAGCTCAATTCGACCTCGGCAGTCTTGAATCGTGTCGTTGGCAACGCGCCCCAATCGCTGATCAATGGGGCAATCACCTCGAACGGAAATGTTTTCGTTTCCAATCCCAGCGGGGTTGTCATTGGCAGCACGGGGGTCATCAATACCAACGGCTTTACGGCAACGACGTTGGACATCAGTAACGAGCGATTCATGAATGGCGATTTGACCTTCAGTGGTCAATCAGCCGCTTCAATCGTCAACAATGGGCACATCAACACTGGTGATGGTGGAGCGCATTTGATCGCGTCTCAGGTGTTCAATAATGGCACTATCGAGACAACCGGCGTGATCAACTTGGCCACCGGCGGCCAATTGAAGATGAGCGGTGGGCGTTATATCCAAGCCGACCTGGAGACAATCAGCAATGGGATTTCGGGTGGATCATCACTAATTAAAAACAGTGGTGATATGCGGGCGATTGGCGGTCTGGAGGTTGGCGGAGAAGTTTACTTGGTCAATCCCAACGGGGCGATCGTCAACGACGCCAACATCGTTGCGGCTTTGAAAAATCCTGACGGCAGCCAAGCGGGCGGGCACGTTGAAATGATCGCCTCCGGAAACACGACGCTTAGCGGTGCATCGGTTGATGTCAGTGGGGCAACAGGCGGCAGCGTGATCGCGACCGGAGACTCCGTTTCAATCCTTGCGAGCGAGATCGATGCCTCGGGCGAACATGGCGGTGGCAACGTTCGCATCGGTGGCGGGTGGCAAGGGAAAGACGCGCAAGTTGCCAACGCGGTGAACACGACTGTCTCGGCTGATTCGACGATCAGTGTCGATTCGACGCTTGACGGGGATGCCGGGACGGCAGTCGTTTGGGCGGATCAAAAAACAGAATTCGCGGGCCAGATTAATGCTCGCGCACTGGGGGATGGCGACGGCGGACAAGCTGAAGTTTCAGGAAAGCAGGACTTGCTGTTTACGGGCAACGTCGCGCTGTTGGCCAGCAATCCTGAATACCAACACGGATCATTGCTGCTCGATCCCGCGACGTTCACCCTGGACGCGGCGAACCAAGATGCGATTCGAGCACAATGGGGCTCGGGCAATTTGACGATCGTCGCACAGGATACGATCAGTATCGATGTGGATCTCTTCCCCACAGACTCACCTGGCGGCGATGAAAAGTTTTCGACCGATGGTTCCAAAACACTATTGACCATTCAAGAAGAAGGCGGAGGTGACGGCGCAGTCGATATCATCATCGGCGGCGAAATCCGCGATCGTCGTACGGGTAGCGCCGCGGTAAATATTAACGCGGGGACCGGATCGGTGACCGTCACTGCGACTGGGAAAATCGACAGTAGCCTAGGTGGCCTGAGTGATGTGACCGTCTACGCGAACACCTTGGATGTGGTGGGGGATGCGACGTTTGATGTGTTGGTCGCGACAGGCAACCAAACCGTTGGACTTGGTGACAACGCGACCGGTGTTCTGAATTTGAGCGACAACACACTCGCGAACGTATCGATTGGAGAAATCCAAGGCAGTGATTTTGATCTCGACATGCTTTCCACCGGCCGAGCGCGATCTGCGATTCGAGTTGTCGGTGACAATGTGAATATTGACCGTTTCAACGGGCAGGCTCTCGATATTGAATCGGATGACTTGACGATCACCGGTCCGATTGATGGCAGTGGACGCTTTCGATTCATCGGCCAAGCGAATCAGACGATCGGTTTGGGGAGTGGTGCCGGAAGCTTGCAGTTTTCAAAATCCATCCTGGCCGGAATCACAGGATTCAGCCAATTTGAAATGGGACACAACACGACTTCCGGAAGCGATATTTCGATCGTCGATGCGGGGCTGAATTTCAATAGTGTGACACTGCGTGGATCGTCAATCGATATCGATCGATTGTCGATCGGTGAAAGCCTGAGTTTGTACACCGACAGCTTAAATGTGCAGAATGCTCTGACGAAGACCTCCAATGCAGGGACGTTGTACCTGCAATCGATGAGCAATACGCGGACTGTCGGTCTCGGGGATGGTACGGCAGGGTTGCTGAACGTGACGGCCGACGAATTCGATTTCCTCGGCCAGTACAACGCCTTTGATGTCCTGGTGGGCAGTGGCGTGATCACAGTCTCGGAGGATTTTACCGGAAACTACAGCAGTCGCATCAAGCTAAACAATTCGAACGGATTGATTCATCTCGACGGAGTCAGCCTCGATAGCAACCTCTTTCAGTTGTTCAGCAACGACATTCAAATCACCAATGCTGTGATGGGTGACATCGATACCACTGACCTGGATTTCAATGCCGGTGTGAACCGAATGGCCGTCGGTTCGGCCTCGCCAGGTGACTGGACAATCGACAATTCCGAGTTCGCTTTGCTAAGTGGGTTCGAAACGCTGACCCTGCACAACGAACAGTTGAACGGGATCATGGACATCGCCGGTGCTGGCCCCGGAAACAATCTAGATTTCAGTTCGATCACGTCCGGGACCGTTAACTTTTTGAGCGATTCGCTGCGACTGGCGGACGTGTCGGTTCCAGAAGCGTTGAACCTGACAGTGTTCAGCGGACTTGCGTTCGATGGTGAAGTAACCACCGATGATAACACCAAGACTCTAAAAATCACCGCCGGTCACGCAGCGATCAACCAGAGCGGCTCGACAACCTTAGGACTCGGGACCGGCACGGCGGGCGCTGTCCAACTTGACGACAGTGAACTCGCCCGGATTCAGCAGTTCGCCACCTTGCATGCCAAGCATGTCTCGGCGATTTCGCCCGGAACTACACAAGTGAATGCAACGATGGATCGAAACCTGATCCTCGAGGGCGGGCAACAGACCGACATTCAGTCATTGACCCTGACCGGTGGCAGTGACCTTGATGTCTCGACAACGTTTGTGTCTGGCGGCACAGGCAATCCAGGCAATGACCGGATCATTATGGGAAATGTCACCACCGATGGTGACATTACCTTGGATAGCAGCCGTCTGGAAGTCAACGGAGACGTGCACACTGTCAGTGGCGATGTCTCGGTCGACACACAAGTTACCACCGTTGGGAATGGCTCACAAACCAGTCATGTTGGGATTGGAACAGCGAACGGCACCACAACGATCGATACGGGGACGCTGAATGTGAATGCCAGTAATTTGGCGGGCGCACAAATCGGTTATGCGTTCACGGGAACTGAAACGCAGACGGCCAGCGGCGACATCACGATCGAGACCACGGGCGATATCAACTTGACCGGGCAAGGGGCGTTCTTTGCTGCGATCGGACATGGCGATGACCTGGGTGGCGATGACACGGGCAAAACCGTATCGGGAGACGTCACCGTCAGTGGCGGCAAGAACGTCACTTTGCAAAAGGCACACGTTGGGCATCTTGTCGATCCGAGCGGAACCTATGCCAGCGGCAGCACATCTGTTTTCGCTGGGATAGCTGATTTCAACGAAGACAACGAAAATCGTACGGGCGGTGACTTCCACCAACCCTACTCGCTGAACATTGATTCGCAATCGATCCTTGTCAGTGCGGACTTCAGCGATGATGGTCAATTGAGTTTGTACGCTCCTTCTCTGTCATCGTACAATCTAGATCCTTCTGCACTGCTTAACGGTGGTAATGCGACCGGTTCTCCACCGACTAACTTTGCGGGTCCAAGTGACCCGGCGAACGAATTCTTTGGTGATTACGTCGGCACCTTGTCGAACAACTGGTCGCTCTATTCAGCACCAATCGGCTTGGACGTTCAAATTATCGATGCGACAAGTGTCTATGGTGCAGTGATCACTTCGCCTGCGACGGTTGACCTGCTCAGCAACCCTTCGGTGCTATTCGGGGCGACCTCGGTCGGTGACCTTGGTTTACAAGTCGACTATTCCAACATCGACGAGCAAACCGACGCCGGGACGTACACGCTACAAGTCGATGGCGACAACTTGAAGTCCGGATACTTCGTACGCAAGGTGTATCGGAACGGCGAGACCTACGGGACGGGGCCGGGAGTCTTGATTACCAATTACGGCCGGCACATCATTACCCCTGCCACGTTGAATATTTCGGTGAGCAACCAGACCAAGACCTTTGGTGATTTGTTCACTTGGACAGGAAACGAATTTGTTGCTACCGGTTTAGTGAACAATCAGACCATCGACAATCTGTTGATGACTTCAACCGGTGCCGTCGCCACGGCGACAGTCGCGGGTGGGCCATACACGATCATCGGTTCGACGCCAACGGGAGCCAATTTCAACGCGTTGAATTACAGTATTTCGATCTTCGACGGCTCGATGAATGTCATTCCGGCACCGCTGGACGTTTATTTGCTAACGTCCAGCAAGCTTGTTGGGACCGAAGGTGAATCCGTGACGTCAGATTTCGTCATCGTTGGTCTCAAGAACGGAGACCTTATCAATGAGATTTCCGTCTTGAGCGAGGGTCTTCCCTCCTCGGCAATTGTCGGTTCCTACTCAATGAGCATCGATACGCTGTTTGGCGTTGGCTATGACGCCACCAACTATGCGATCAATTTGGTCAACCCGGTCTATACCGTTTACGTACCAAACGACGAAACGGTCAACGACTTGTGGACGCGGTACAACAACGCGCTGATGACGTTACCTCGTATGCTGAGTGGGGGTGGCGGTGCTGTGCAGGTCAGCGTTGGAGGCCGTTCGAGCGTGGAAATTACGGACCGCAAGCGGCGTGATGACGGCAACGACGACGATGAGAGCAACGATTCCGATTCGTAACACGACTCGCTTTTAGTTCGTCGCCGTGATTGCATGTTCGAGCCGGTTACTGTTCGAGCCCATCGATGTGGTGTGACGCCGACACCTGCTGTGAGGTCTGTCTGAGGCAAGCCAGATCGAGGGTTCCTCGGCGTAATCTGTACTGGTCATGCATCTTGGTTGAGCTGTGCGAGTTGCACCTACCACATTGCGCTGCATGATGGGATCAGCTATTCGTGCCGAATTTGGTCGCTAGAGTAGCCCGGCAGGGTTGCATCGCTGTTCGATTGTCTGACAGTTGATGCGCTGTCGTGCTGCCCTACGGCGGATACTGTTCTTCGGAACACGTCACCGGAATTCGCCGTTTATTGATTGACATGGAAGTCATTAGGGGCAAGACAGGATGTCTGCAAAACGTTTCTGGAAATGGGCGGGAGAGATCTGCGCATTAAGCGTGCTGTTCGGCAGCACTGCGATGGCCCAAAACTTTGAGCGCTATCAACCCAAGGTCTATCAACCTTGGCAATCAGGGCAGTTCGACTTGGAACTTCCTACCGAAAGCGACGTCGAAACACCGAGTAGCGACGTGGTGCTGGTCGATTCGCTTGAGGCGGTGATTTTGGTTCCGAATCGGGATGATGTGGACCCGCAGGCCGCATTCACGGATTACGAGGGAATCCATTCCGAGATCATCGATGCATCATCACTTGCGAATTCATCGCGCGTTCATCGTGTGATTGAAAAGTACCTTGGGTCTGCGATCACGTTGCGAAACTTGAACCAGATGACTCGCGACATTATCACGGTGTACGAGCGCTGTGGGCAGCCAATTGTCGACGTGATGATCCCAGAGCAAAAGATCACCGGCGGGACGGTACAAATCGTGATCACCGAGTCGCGGATTGGTGCCATTCGTGTCGCAGGCGGATGCTGGGTTGATCCCTGTTTGGTTCGCAAGAACATTACGTGTTCTCGTGTTGGGGCACACATTTATGAATCAAGGGTTTCCGAAGATTTGTATTGGCTCAATCGCAGTCCCTTTCGAAAAGTCGGTTTGGATGTCAAGCCAGGAGCCAGCGACGGAACTTCAGATTTGATCTTTGAAGTTCAAGATGTCTTTCCGATGCGAGCTTATACCGGGTATGAAGACACTGGAGTCAGGGCACTGAATTTGGAACGCCTGTTCGCCGGTGTTTTGATTGGCAATCTATTTGGGCAAGACGGCATACTTGGGTATCAATACACTGCGGACGGGGACTTTGCACGGTTGCACGCACATGCACTGAGTTACAACGTTGATCCATGCCGCGAGTACGGACTACAGTTGTTTGGAAGCTGGGCCTCTGCGGTGCCGGACTTGCCAGCTCCGATCACGCAAGATGGAGAAGCATGGCAGGTCGGTTCACGGGGGTACCACTATTGGACACGCACGTCGCATGAAGAGCGTGCGTGGTACACAGGAGTTGACTTCAAGTCTTCGAATACGTCGGTGGAATTTGGTTCCTTGAACGCATCGACAACTGCCGCCGACTTGTTGCAACTCAGCTTGGGATACTTGGCGCTTGTTCGTGAAGACAACGGTGACTATGCCCGTCTCAACACGTCATTGAACTACGGACCTGATGGCGGGTTTACATCGCAAAACAACGCAGCCGCGTTTAACAGTCTTCGTCAGAATACGGCACCGGGTTATGTGTATTGGCGAACGGACTTTGACATGCGTCGCCAAATTGCCTGCGACTATGAGATGAGTTTCCGAGGGGCGGGGCAAATTTCCAGCGATCGGTTGTTGTTCAGCCAAACGATTGGTTTTGGCGGATACGATTCGGTTCGTGGCTATGATCAGCGAGTTGCCAGTGGCGATGGTGGCTGGATCACCAACTTCGAGTTCGGTCCAAAAACCTGGACAGCCGGCTGCGGAAAGCTGGAACGAACGGTGAAAGCGTATGGGTTTGCTGACATGGGGCAAGCCTTTATCCTGCACAGCATTCCCGGCGAAGAGAAAGAGCAGTTCCTCGCGGGCGTTGGCGTCGGTTGCCGGGTCGCCTTCGGCCAATCGGCATCACTTCGATTCGATTACGGCCGCGGCCTCAACGACGTCCAAGGCACCAACGCTGGAGACCGAGTCCACATCGGCCTCGTCACCTTCTTCGGCCCCCGCCCCTAAAAGGTGTCAGGTACCTTATTGGCGCTTTAGGTAAAATGCTGATTGATTGGTCGTTACTTGGCGGCCAATCATTGGGTGTGGGAAGATCTCCGTTTCCACCCAAGATTCCGCGAATGATCAGCGTTGTAGAATTCGACGGCGATATTGCAATCGCTCTCTCGTCACGGTGATAGCTACTCGGCACCGGACTGGATCAGCGCCGCTACCGGAGCACGTTCAAGGCTGCGGCGTAGTCGGAATTTCCGGTGACCGCGAAATGAAAGGTGAGTAGAAAGAGAAGTCCTGCGGAAGCGAAGATCATTCCGGCAAAGAAGCCGGCATAGGCTGAGCTGAAGTTGCCGCCAAATAGGTAGGCTTCTTCTGGATTGGCTTCGTTGTATTTGATCTGGACGACCTTTGCCGCACTGAGTTTTTGGTGAAGTGCGTGATGTCCCTTGAAGCTCGATGACGTGTATGTCGGATGGATTTTAGTCCCGGTGTAGGTGCATCCGACCACGGAGTATTCATATTCGACGGTGACTTGATGTGAGAGACCTCCCTCAGAATCAGAATGAGACTCAAGACCGCAGTTGACGATTGAGGCTTCGGTCGATGGCCAAGCAGTAACAGCTTGTCCTTTGGCAATTCCACGCAGTGTAGAGAGACAGATTCCAACACCGACGAGAATGAAGATCGCGCAGAAAGGATAGATGACCCACATCAATTTCATTGTCGTCGACGTTGCGTAAATAAGTTGCGAAGTAGAACCGGGATCGGCGAATTATTGGTTTTACGTAGGAATGGACTGCATTGGTAGGGCTGCGTGACGGAGACTTCGAGGCGCAATTTGCGAACGAATTGATCAATCTCCAGGTTGCGATCTTCCTGCTGAAACGTGTCTGTCGTCCAAATTCGCTGCAAACGCCAGCAACCGAATCTCCGAATCATCCGTGCCAGCCTCGACAATTCGGAGGTTGGACGTTGGGAAGTCGATTGCGATTGGGAAAGGAGTTGTTTTTGAAAAGTCGACGGTCGGCCGCGACGATTTCACTTGCATGAATACTCACACTCTCAACTGCCGCGGGCTGAATTGCCCGATGCCAATCGTTGAATTGACCAAAGCCGCTCGAGCCGCAGAGCCGGGAGATCGGATCGAGGTCACTGCAACCGATCTGGCGTTCAAGCCAGACTTGGAGGCTTGGGCAAGACGCATGGGGCACACCATCGAAAGCTTCGAGCAGACCGAGAACGAGCAAGTCGCAATCGTTGTCCTCGCTAAGAACTAACGCAATCGACGGGCAACCCCTCCCACTTTGCGGGCCGTCTCGCAATCACGCCTCACCTAGAAGCATGTATGTCGAAAACGAATGATCGCGTCGTCATTATTTTGACGTCGGGTAAGTCAGACAATGGGAAGAACGCAACGATGGCGTTTTCTTGTGGGCTCGCTTCCTTGGCCATAGGGAGACCGACGACGGTGTTCCTTACCAGCGATGGCGCCGTTTGGGGTTATCAAGGAAGTTCCACTGGGATCGCCGTTCAAGGATTCGCGCCGCTTTCGGAGCTCATCGAGCAGTACCTCGCAGCGGACGGCCACATCGTACTTTGCTCGGTCTGCCATACGACCTGTAGCGTGGGGCCGCCTGGCGGTAAGTTCGAAATCGAAAAGCTCCCAGGGATCGAAATCGGTGGCTTCACGACGGTATTGGACTTGGCGATCGGCGGAACGACCATGTCGTTCTAGTCTGCTACCACTCGAAACAGCGAACCGGCGTGATCGTTGGCTTTTTCTCACGAGGCGAATATTGCTTTCGCCAATTTTCGAAGTCGACGACTGGCATCGGTTTGCCAAAGAAATACCCCTGTAGTTCGTCGCAACGGAGTTTTGCGAGGTACTCGACTTGCTCGATGACTTCGACACCTTCGGCGACGATCGTCAGTCCAAGTCCCCGTCCCAAGGAGATAATCGATTGCACGATCGAACGTGAAAATCGGTCGTGTACCACGTCGCGAATAAACGACAAATCGATTTTCAGGGTGTGGACGTTAAACGTCTTCAGGTAGCTAAGTGAGGAGTGACCGGTACCGAAGTCGTCGATCGCGATTCGGAACCCCGTCTCAGCTAGTTTATCGATGACCATGGTTGAGTGTTCGACATTGCTCATGATCGCGTTTTCGGTGATCTCAAGTTCCAGCCATTCGGGGTCTGCTCCTGTCCGTTCAAGGATCCGCACCAGTGAATGTGCAAAGTCGACACTGCGAAGTTGGATCGGAGACACGTTGACGGCGATGCGTAGCGGTTTGCCCTGATCATGCCAAAGGCGTGCCTGCTTTGCGGCGGATTCAAACACGTATTCTCCCAACGCGTTGATCAGGCCCGAATTCTCGGCGATGGGAATGAAGGTACTTGGGGGGACGAATTGTCCTTCACTATCCCGCCATCGGACCAGTGCTTCGCACGAAACCAGTTCCTTTGTCGTGGCATTGACCTTCGGTTGGTAGTGTAGTTCGACATCGCCATTGGTGATCGCACCACGCAGTTTGGTTTGTACCTGCTGTCGCATGTCGACCTGTTGCTTCATCGACGGTTCAAAATAGGCGACGGCGTTTTTTCCCGCTTGCTTAGCAGAATACATTGCTGTGTCCGCATAGCTCATCAGCATTTCGGTATCTGTCGAGTCTTGCGGGAACCGAGTCACGCCGATGCTCAGTCCGACGTGGGCTTCCGCTTCGGTCAATGCGAACGGACGTTTGAATTCGTTAATCAACTCGGCAAGTAGTTGTTCCTGAGTCGTGAGATCGTAATGGACGTCTCGGAACAGAATTGCAAATTCGTCACCGCCGAACCGGGCGACAAACGCGTCAGATCCTACGACGGCAATGATGCGGTCGGCGACAAATTGTAAAAGTTGATCGCCTCCGGCATGTCCGATTGAATCGTTGACGTGTTTAAAGTCGTCCAGGTCGAGAAAGCAGATCGAAAATGATTCAGCAACATCGTTGGAAGACGGTTTGCGATTGACCAAGTTGACGATCATCTCGCGAAAGAATGCGCGATTGGGACAGCCTGTCAAACTATCGTGCATTGCGCGGTGATGAAGTTGTGCTTGGCTGTTTTCCAGTTCGGTGATGTCCGATGCGAGGGCGATAATTTGGCGGTCAACGTTACCGTCGCTTGGGCTGAGTGAAACCCAAAAGGTCCGTTGCATGTGTTGCGAGATTTGTGAATCGCTGGCCAAGCGAATTTTGCCGGACCAGGATTTGCCATTCGCAGCGTTGGAAACATGCCGCAGAATACTATCGGTTTCGACATGGATCAGATCGGCAAATCGCTTGCCCGCAATTTCATCGCCGGTCCCAACATTTGTCATTCTCGCGAATGCCGGATTCGCTTCCAAGATCCTTCCATGGATATCCAAAATCGCGACACCTTCAGCTGATTCTTCGAACACACTTGCGAGCAACTGAAGGCGATGTTCACGGTGCCTGTCGTCGGTGATGTCCCGCGATGTTGCGATTACAAAGCGGTCCGAACTTGACTCGTCAGTGAAGGCGGAATATCGATTGGCCGAATAGTGTTTGCAGCCTTGGTCATCGATCCAGCTGTCGACGCAAGTCGATTGGGGGACGTCACCGGCGAAGCACGCATCGATTTGTGGATCAAATTCTCGGAGTCCGGGGACATCGATTTCATCAGGCAACTTGCCGATGATCTCGTCCTCGGTTACCCCATGTGCGTTCAAAAACGCACGGTTGGCAACGACGATGCGGTGGTCCGAGGCACGAACGCTTAATTGGTCCGGGACAGCGCTGACAATTTTATTGAGGAAGTCACGATGCCGACGCAGTTCGGCTTCGAACTGTTTTCGTGAAGTGATATCGCGAACGATCGCAAGGATCTGTCCGCCACCGGAGATGACAAACGGGCTGAATGTGAATTCGGCCCAAAACGTTGTTCCGTCGTGTCTGGTGACTTGCGCCTCGAAATGCTGGGATTGGCCCTGGTCTGTTTCGCGAAGACAAGTGTTTAACGTGTCACTAGCGTCCGTTCCGTCATCGAGCTTGAGGGCATGGAAAAATCCACGTCCCGAGTGCAGCATTTCGCCACGCGAGACTCTGAACATCTCGAGTGCGTTGTCGTTGCATGCCGAGCAACCTTGATTGTCAAATACCATCACCGAATCGCTGGTGCGTTCAAAGATCGTATCGGCAAGGCGTTTGGTATCTTTGGCGGATTGCTCCGCAGCGCTGCGGGCATCCGATAGCTCTTTCTTGATTTGTTCGAGTTCGTCGATAATTTCCGCGGAACGCACGATCGCGTCCGCTTGCGCTACGGCAAGTGACTCTGACTGTCGTCGCGATCGTTCGAGTTCGATATCACGTTCCGTCAACATCTCGCGGAGATGGACGAGCGAAGACGTCAGATCTGAAACGCTCAGTTTCAGGTCAGATGGCTCGGTGGACGAATCGCATTCTTGAATCTCATTTACCCATCGATCGATCTGCTCGAGCTGTTCGATAGGGCTGCGACTGGACGGGGCGCTCTTGTGGGCGACGTTGGGTTGGGACATCGTTTGGACTGCAAAAATCTGATGCTTCAGTAGTCCGCCTAAATGAACAACGTCGTGTTGGCTTGCGCTGCTTGACTGACGAAGGTCGCGACGCCGCAGTAGTCCATGTCGGGATAGTCGATCAACTCGGCGCGGTCGATACCCATCAATCGCATCGACATTTCACAGACTTGGATTTTGACACCGAGGTCGCCTGCGGTGCCAATCAACGTTTCCAGGTCCGCAACATTCTTGCGACGCATTTCACGCTGCATCATCGCTCGGCCGATCCCTGCGAAGTCCATCTGCGACAGTTTGGTTCGCTTCGCCGATGCGGGCAGCATCCAGCCGAATGCTTTTTCGATCACCGATTTTTTGCCGGCGGACATTCCACCTCGGCGAAGTGCCGGAGTTGCCCAGAACGTAAAGAACATACGAACGTCCATGCCGCAGGCCGCCGCGCCCGTCGCTATCACAAAGGCAGCGAGTAGACGATCTTGATAGCCTTCGAAAACGACGAGGTTCAGTTGATTGGTATCAGAAGTCGTTTCGGTCAGCTGTGCGACTTGACGTTGCAGGCTTTCAATTTGGTTCTCAAGTCGTTTGAGTTGTTCGCTCCCACTCAGAACTTCGTGAAGCGTTTCGGGGGTTGTTCCGTGCATGCTCAAACTCGGCATTCGTTATCCAAGGGCCATCCAACGCGTTGATCCGTTTTTTCAACGCTGTAGAAATCTGTGATGCCGTTGGAGAACGATAAAATTGGCGACGAACCAAAGCAGCGGAAACACCGAATGCAGCTATCGAATGTAGCGAACTTCCGCGATCTGACGCTTATTCGGTGGCCACTTGCGTGAGGGGCGACCGACACCATGACGGCATGTGGTTGTTGGCCGTCTTGTGGGTACCTGGGTTCGTCCCGCGACCTCACCGGCAAGCCAACGTGGATGGCGGGGGGCAACTTGGCGGTTTAGTAGAGTTTGCTAGGTGCTATTAACGCCTGCGATGCGACAACGTCGCGTTGATCAATCACGCGTCCCATTTAGGAGACCGAATAGTGCAAAAGAATCAGCTTGGTAAATCAGGACTTTCCATCGCACCGTTGGCACTTGGCGGAAACGTTTTCGGTTGGACCATTGATGAAGCAACGTCCTTCGAAATACTCGATGCGTTCGTTGACTTCGGTTTTGATTGTGTTGATACAGCCAACATGTATTCGGCCTGGGCAGTGGGCAATCAGGGTGGCGAATCCGAAGCAATCATTGGGAAATGGTTTGCGAAGAGCGGCAAACGTGATCGAGTCGTCTTGGCAACAAAAGTAGGGATGCCGATGGGAGACGGCTCGCAAGGACTAAAGAAGGACTACATCTTAAAATCCGTTGAGGATTCCCTGCGCCGGCTGCAGACCGACCACATCGATCTTTATCAATCGCACCAAGACGATGCCGACACTTCGTTCGAAGAGACGCTGTTGGCATACGATGAACTTATCAAGGCGGGCAAAGTGCGCGCGATTGGTGCGTCAAACTACTCGGCGGATCGATTGGCCCAAGCGATTAAGGAAAGCGAATCCGAAGGCTTGCCAACGTACATTTCGTTGCAGCCAGAATACAACCTGTTTGATCGTGAAGGATTTGAACGCGAATTAGAACCGCTGTGTGTCCAAGAAGGCCTTGGAGTGATCAGCTACTATTCGCTTGCGAGTGGGTTTTTAACAGGCAAATATCGTTCGAAAGACGACTTGAGTAAGAGCGCTCGTGGAGGTGGGATTGGCGAAAAGTATCTCAATGGGCGCGGTTTCAAGATTTTGGAAGCACTTGACGAAGTCGCAGCTGCCCAACAAAGCCAACCTGTGGTGGTCTCACTCGCTTGGTTGATGCACCGAAAAAGCATCACCGCACCAATCGCAAGTGCAACGAGTGTCACGCAGCTATCGGAACTTGTGAAGGCTGCTGACATGAATTTGAGCGACGCACAGGTTGAACAACTCGATATGGCAAGCGCGACAACGCAAAACGTCGAATGATCGTCAACGTCGCGACACGGTTTTCGGTGACCTATTTTCCAGTCGACACCACCGACCACAGCATTTCGCTCTGGCCGGCGGTTATGACGGTGTCGTAACCGGATCCACGACCGTCCCCTCTTTGAAGTCATCACCAGGGCGAATGATTAACGTTTCGTCTCCGACCAGTCCGGCGCTTAATTCCAGTGATGAACCCTGATCGCGGAGCACCGTGACGTCTCGATAGGCAACGGTGTTGTTTTGGGCTAGGACCGCTACCTTGGTGCCGCTTCCGCGTGTGATCAATGCTCCGGATGGAATCAGGACGCGGCTCGGTTGGTTGACTTTGAATTCCGCTTCGATATACATCCCGGGAAGCAATCGATGGTCTTCATTGGGAATTTGCACTTCGACACGAAGTGTCCTGGCATCAGGAGAAATCGATCGTGAAGTACGAGTGACTGACGCAAGGACACGGTCTTGTCGGTTGTTGACGCGAAAGATCCCGACTTCGTCCCCGACCGAAATTGCTGTGGCGTAGTGCTGTGGGATCTCGACGATAACGCGAAGGCGATCAATCTCGGAAAGGCGGAACAGCCCCGGTGCGTCTTCCGGTGAATCTGCCGTGATCAACGCCCCCACGTCGTAAGCTCGTTCGGTGATGACACCATCGAATGGGGCCTCGATCGTTTGAAAGCGAATCTGTTGTTTCAGGCGTTCGATTTGAGCTTGCCGCGCGTCGATCGTTGCCGACGCCATTTTTTGGGCCGCCAAGGCGACTTTGTATTCTGCTTCTCGTTGATCGACCGTTTCTTGCGAAGTCGCTTGGCTTTGGCTGAGTTTCTGCTCGCGAGCGAAGCGTATTTTTGATAGTCCTAGTTCGGCATCGATGCGTTGTCGTTCCGCTTGTGATTGTGACAGCGATGCTTTTGCTTCATCGAGTTCGGCTTGGACCTCAGGTGCTTCGATCACCGCAAGCACATCTCGAACCGAAACACTATCGCCGATATCGACTCGCTGTTCTCCGAGATAGCCTTTGGCCCGAGCATAGATTCTGGTCTCCTGATTAGCGACGGTGCTACCAGGTAAGACAAATGTGTGGAACGGAGCTGTCAAGCCGACTTTAGAAACGGTAACACGGGGTGGACGCGTTGCGTGATCAAGTGCGATTGCACGTGCTTTGTCGCGACGACTGATTTTCGGCGCAGCTCCAAATGCAAAGAGACCACCGAGGATTGCAATGGTTGCCAAAATCGTGGTGACTGAGCTGAGGAAAGCTTTCGCATTGCTGGATAGTGTCATCGTTTGAAGTTCGAAGTGTAGGGACGGTGTGGTCTTCAGCGTTTTCAATTGCGGCGGTCACGCGGCCGGCTGGTTGTCGGATCGCTTCAGTAAACGAAAGAGCAGCGGAACAAAAACGAGTGTGTAGACCGTTGCCAAAAGCAATCCACCGATCACCGCACGGCCGAGCGGAGCGTTTCGTTCGCCGCCTTCACCGGCGCCGATTGCCATGGGCAGCATGCCAACGATCATCGCCAGGGCTGTCATCACGACCGGACGCAGCCGAGTTTGGCCAGCTTCTTGCGCCGCATTGTGTGTCGATGCACCGTCAGCAAGTCGTGCGTTGGCGAAGCTGACGACCAGGATGCTGTTCGCTGTCGAAACTCCGATGCACATGATCGTTCCCATCAAAGCGGGCACGCTGATT
This sequence comes from Rhodopirellula sp. MGV, assembly GCF_002251265.1. Lineage (NCBI taxonomy): Bacteria > Pseudomonadati > Planctomycetota > Planctomycetia > Pirellulales > Pirellulaceae > Rhodopirellula > Rhodopirellula sp. MGV. The sequence goes on from NZ_NPDI01000001.1 coordinate 239,603, forward strand.
GTGGTGTCAGAAACGAACAGGCTCCATGCGATTCCGCTAAGGCATCCCGGTAGGGCGCCGAGGATGATCAGCGGGTCCAGCCAAGACTGAAAATTGACAACCATTAACAGATAGACCAGCAAAATGGCGAACACTAGTCCGCCCAACAATCCGCGAAATGATTCTTCCATGCTTTCGATTTGGCCGCGCAGTGCCAGTTGGCTGCCGCGGGGTAAGTCGGCTTGTGTCTCCTCGATCAAGCGATGGAGATCAGTCGCGACGCCAGCGAGATCTCGGCGATCAACCGATGCGCTGATCTCGTAAACTGGCTGAACGTTGTAGTGACTGATTACTGCTTCGGTTTCGCCACGTCGCAAACCTGCGAAGTTGGTCAGCAGTTGTGTCTGTTCGGCGTCTTGTCCGAATAGCGGCGTGCGCAGTAGCGACTCGACATCATCGATTCGTCGCTGTGGGGTTTGGACCGCGACACGATAGTTGACGCGATTTTCGGGGCTGACCCAAAAGTTTGGCGAGATCTGAACACTCGAAGCCAGCGAGACAAGCAGGCTATCGGCAACTTGTCTCTGGTCGAGTTCTAGTTCCGATGCCAACGCCCGATCGACATCGATTTTCAATTCCGGCGCGTCGGTGATTTGCCGAAGTCGTACATCAACCATGCCGGGGATCGTTCGCACACGCTGCATGAGCTTTTTGGCGAGTTCGAAGTTTGCTTCGCGTTTGGTCCCGACGACCTGCAGATTAACGGCGGCTGGTTTGCCGAACGTCAAAATTTGGCCCACGATGTCGGCGGGCATGAAGTAAAACGTGCACTGTGGAAAGCGTTTGGGGAGCTCCTGTCGCAGCAAGCGGACATAGTCGTTCGTTGGTGCGTGAGATGGATTCAGCGAAACCAAAATCTCGCCGTCGGACACACTAACGGTGTCGTTGTCAATGTAGGCAATCGTCGTGAAAAACGGTGGTAGACCGAAGTTGTCCAGCACCAATTCGAGTTCGTCCTGAGGCACGATCTCGCGTATCACTGATTCAACTTGTCCAAAGATCACTTCGGTCTCTTCGATCCGTGTCCCCGCCGGGGCACGCACATGCAATCGAAATTGTCCCGCGTCCACTGATGGGAAAAAGTCTCTCCCGACAAGCGGCAAGAGAGCGAGCGATCCGACGATGATGCCGAGCAGGAGGACACACCAGCGACGTGGTTTGTTGAGCACCCTGTCCAGCTTTTCACCATAGTTTGCGGTGATCTTGTTAAAGATGCTCTCGAACGCTTGATGCCAGCGAGCAAGTTTGGGCCACCGGCTTGGACCATGTTCCGATTCCTGGCGAACGAGCATTAGCATCAACGTGGGGACCAAGGTTCTCGAAAGCAAATAGCTTGTCCCGAGCGCAAACACGACGGCCATGGCAAATGGTACGAATAAATACGACGCCGGCCCATCTAGAAACGCCACCGGGATGAACACGATGCAAATCGCAAGTGTCGATACGATCGCGGGTTGGGCAATTTCCCGTGCCCCGTCCAGGATCGCGCGTCGTATCGGGACTTTTTGCTGAAGGTGCCGATGGACGTTTTCGATTTCAACGGTGGCATCGTCGACCAGGATCCCGACCGCCAATGCCAGACCGCCGAGCGTCATGATGTTGATCGTTTCGCCAAGCATCCACAGCATCGATAAAGACGCCAAGATGGATAAAGGGATAGAGACAACCACGATCAGCGTACTGCGTAGTGATCCTAGGAAAACAAAGATCATCAACGCGGTCAGGCCAGCTGCGATTCCCGCCTCGTGCAAAACGCCTTCAATTGCCGATTCGACGAAAACGGACTGATCAAATAACAAGTCCATCTGTAGGTCGTCTGGCAGTTGGGCACGAATACGTGGCAACGCTTCACGAATGCCGCGTACGACCTCCAGCGTCGAAGCACCTTCGCCTTTGAGCACCGTCATCAAGACCGCGCGTTTTCCGTCTCGCCGGACGACGTTGGTTTGCACTTGAAAGCCACTATGGACAGTGGCAACATCACCCAAAAAAATGCGGGAACCGCTTTTCGTCTCAATCGGGATTTGTTCGAACGTTTCGATTAGCTCGGGGCTGCTATTCAAGCGAATGTTGAATTCGGTTTCGGCGATTTTGGCAGCACCGGCGGGGATGATCAGGTTTTGGGCGTTGACGGCACGGCTGATGTCGGCTGGTGAAAGTCCGCGGGCGTACAACGCATTCAGGTCCAGATCGACCATGATCTGCTTTGGCTTTCCGCCGTAGGGCTGTGGTACCCGAGCGCCAGGGATCGACCCGAAGCGTTGAATGATAAAGTTCGCCGCATAATCGGACAGTTCTTTTTCCGTCAACGTATCGCTGCTGACAGCGATTTGCACGATCGGTACACTCGTCGCACTGTATCGCACGATAAATGGCGGGTTGATTCCCGGTGGCATGTTCTTGAGCACCGTTTGGCAAGTCGCACTGACTTGCGCGATAGCGGCCCCAATATCGGCATCGGGTTGAAAGAAAATCCGAATCACACCGACGCCATTGAGCGATTGGCTTTCAATGTGCTCAATATCGTTGACCGAAGCCGACAAAACTCGCTCGTTGTTGAGCACAATACGCCGCTCGACATCCGATGCGGGCATGCCTTGGTAGGACCAAACCACCGTGACGACGGGCAAATCCACCTCCGGAAAAATGTCGGTCGGCATTTTCCAAATGCTGACACAGCCAAACACCAGGATCAAAATTGCCGCGACTAAAAACGTGTATGTCCGACGCAGCGCCAGTTCGACTATCCACATGGATTGTTTGATCGTTGATGTAAAGTGACCGTGTAGCTGTCGCCCAGGGCGACGGATCGGCCCTCGAAAGCGGACTCGATCGGTAATTAAAGATTATCGATAATCGATTGCAGGTCAAATCTTTTACGAACCACTATGCCCAAAAAATCCACCTCGCCGCTTGTCCGTGAACGCGTTTGCGACTCGATCCGCGACGCTTTGACCGACCGGATTCTCAACCGAACGTATCAGCCAGGCGATAAAATCACCGAGCTGGCGATTGCGAAAGAGTTTGGTACCAGCCAGGCGCCTGTCCGAGAGGCGTTGCGGGAACTGGAGTCCAGCGGATTGGTGCGAACCGAACGTTACAAGGGGACGCGTGTCCGTGAAGTCAGCGCGCGTGAATCGGCCGAGGCCTATCGGGTGCGTGCCAGTTTGGAATCGCTAGCGGCCGAAACGGCGCTCCCAGCGCTCTGTGGGCAATTGCCGGCGCTCCGCGAATGTGTGAAACGCATGGAGTCTGCGGCAAAGAATCGTCGCCCGGCGATCCAGGCCCAGCAAAACCACGCGTTCCATCGGTTGATCGTTGAAGCGTCGGCGAACTCGGTGCTCTTGCGGATTTGGGAGTCGCTGGCATTCGAAGCCCGGACACACTCCCGACTCAAGCAACGGCAGACCGATCCCCTGGACGACGCGAAATCTCACCACGCGATGATCGCGTCAATCGAAAACAGTGACGCGGTTGAGCTAGGGCGACTGCTTCGCGAGCATTCGAACTCGTTTGCGGAATCAATCGAAAGCGAACAGGAGGCTTGCGATTGAGCGGTTGCAGCGGCTGATCATCGCTGCCGCGGCGAGTGCCGAGTTCTTAGAAGCGTACCGAAACGAGTTCCGGTACGCTGTTGAAGATGGACGTTGTCAAGCAATCACATTTGAGCGATCTTGAGAAACGTCTGTTGATTCTCGCGGCGGTTAGAATTCGCCTTCGACGGTTTCGCCACTCGCCCGTGTTCCAAGGCTTCCCCAAAGCCCAAACGGACTTTGCGATCCTGGCGGCAAGTAGTTGTGGATCGTCACCTGAGCCGAGTTCGAATCGCCCGCTTCAATCGAATCCGTGATAAATCGAACGGCACCGTCGCCCATCAAGACATGAGCTCCGCCTTGGTGACGACTGCTGATCGAAGCCAGGTATTCTTCGTGATAGTTACCGTGGTGGCAAAGCTCGGTGTTGGGCGCCAGCATGGTGAAGAACGACGTATACAGAGCGTTGGCTGCCATCCATTTAGATCCACGGCGATCTTCGATCGAAGCAGTGATTGCTTGGGTCGAGCTCCAAAATTTGGGGCGTTGCTGATCGATCCCGGCTTTACAGCGAAGCAGACCGCCGACGTCCCATTGGGCAGCTGTGCGACCGCCCGCGTAGGCTGGCGTTGAACGGATATCGTTGTCGCCTAGGTCGGTGATGATTTCACCGCACATGATGGTGTTCGACAAACCGTCGAGGATGTCACGAAACTGCATCTTCTTACGATAGATAAACGCACCACGTGATGCCGCTTGGACGTACGTGATGTGAGTCACGTTGGACTGTCCTGCCTGGTTGACGTAGGACTCCGCATCGCGAGTCGCATGGTTTGCGTCGCCCCAGCAAGCGGCGTAGTTTGTACGCCCAAGGCTGGGAAGGCCTTTGCCCGGATCGCTAGGGCAGCGATACGTTGCAATATCAGTTACCCAGGGATCGTATGGATAGGCGGCAAGTTTCGCGACCGTGGTTGTCGGCAACGGTCCCATTGCCTGCCAAACCATGTCATCGTTGGTTACATAAGTATTGCTGATCGTGTCCCACAGCGCTTGCTGTTCGATATAGGGCGTGATCCCAACGAGGAAACTGAGTCGGTTGTAACTGTTACCGCCGCCGCCACGCGTCGCTTTCGGCGTGTCATAGAGAGCTCCGGAAAAGTTATAAGTTCCGGTGCCGTCGAGCGGCATGTTTTTGAAGGCAGAGTGATAGTTGTGAATTGCCAAGCCGATCTGCTTGAAATTATTGCTGCAGCTCATTCGTCGAGCTGCTTCCCGAGCCGCCTGGACCGCGGGAAGAAGCAATCCCACCAGAATACCGATGATCGCAATGACCACCAGCAACTCCACCAGGGTGAACCCGGCTGGAGTCCGTTGTTTTCGTGACATCAAAATAAACATCCCAATGAGAGACTGAGAAAATCAAAGCGAGCGCGACTTGAAGCGACGCAATCAGTCGGTGATGTCGGTCGAAGCTGCAGGATCAAGACCCAAGTCACCATGCTTGTCGGCATGAGCTTGCATCTCGTCTTGTGTCGCCACAACACCGGTTTCGTCGCCGCCACATCCGACGCTCAAAGTTAACAGTGCTAACACCAGGCAAGAAAAAACGTATCGCATCATCTGACGTATTTGATAAAGGAACAAAAAATCACCTATGGTCGCGATTTCGCCACCCTCCGCGTTTATAGTGGTCTTGTTCACTACACACACGTGAAAAGAACAAAAAACGATGAAAATGTAGAAACGAACAAATTTAAGATTCGTCAGCACATCGCAGCCATAGACACGCGTACAATAGCCGCCCGTTTCGCTTGCCTCTTGGTCTTGAGGTCAACTGACTTTTGAAGCCGAAGGTCTGGTCAGTTATCCGCTTGGGTAATCGGCGTTTTTAAGTTCCAACGTATCGCGTGATGTCGCAAGAACGCTGGTTTAGACAGTCGCGATTCTCCGCGTCCGAGCCTTTAGTAAACCAACGACGTTGTTCCATATCGCCATTGGAAATGACTGCTTCGTAGGGAACGGCACATCAGTGAGAGACGCCAGGAGCGGCGCTGTTGGCTGTCAGATCGGCGATGTCTTGACGAGGCGGGGCGCCAAATAGTCGGCGGTACTCTCGGCCAAACTGAGATGGGCTTTCATAGCCGACTCGGAATGCGGCTTCGGCGGCTTCGAGACCTTCGCTGAACATCAGCCTTCTCGCCTCTTGAAGTCGGAATCGCTTCTGGTACTGCAGCGGACTTAGCCCAGTCATTCTCTTGAAGTGTTGATGGAATGCTGATGGACTGAGGCCCACGTGGCTGGCCACACTCTCGACTTTAGCGGGTTCTGCAAAGTGTTCCTTCAGCCAAGAGATTGCACGAGCGATTCGCTGTGCAGGTCCTCCGGAAGCAGCTGTCTGTCGCAACCGGATGCCTTCGGGACCGCTAAGTAACCGATAAGTAATTTCGCGCAGAATAAGCGGGGCAAGCGATTCAATATCGTTTGGCGTATCCATCAACGCGAGTAAGCGTCTGATCGCATCCAGTAACGAATTCTCGACGGGGATCACGCCAATTCCGCGACTCGTCGACGTTCGCGCTGGAACCATTGCGCCTCCCGCGAGCAATTCCGCCACATCAACGGATTGGATTTCGATGCGAATCGCGAGACATGGATTTTTGGCAGAGGCCTCCACAACTCGGGTTGCGGCTGGCATATCGACGGACACCAACAAGGATTGAGCCGGGTCGTAACGAAAAGCCTCGCCTCCAACGACCACCTCTTTGGCACCCTGCAAGATGACACAAAGACTCGGCAAGTAAACCACTGCGTCATAGTCTGTGGGAGAAGAGGATCGGTAGATCGTTAATCTTGGGACAGACGTGTGGAGCTCACCATCCGCGGTAGCGTGGCGTTGGGCGATCTGTGCGATTTTTTTCAGCTCAGGTGACATCAAGTTCTCCTCCCTTTCGATGCCCCAAGCGTACGCTGCTCCGTATCGGCAGTCATGCCAAAAATGCAAATCGTGTAGGAATAGGCTAGTCGCGAGGACGAATAGGATACCGGTCAGTTCCGTAATCGGTATAGCATCTACAGGCAGGGGACACTCGCTGCAGCCTACATCACAACGGGGCGCCTACATCACAACGGGGCACGGTGTGGACCGCTTTACCAACGGAAAGGAACGAGATGAGAACCAAAATCACATTCAATCCCATCGGGCCGCGGGCGATCATCAGGGGCTTGCTTTCGCATGCAATTCGGTGCTCTGTCCTAGCCGCCGTCCTGGTCGCCATTCAATCCAATTCATCTCCCACCGGAGCCCAAGAAATGCTTAGCGGAGCAGACAACTTTTACAAAAGCGACGACGTAACTGCTCGGAAAGTTACTTTTAAGAATCAGTACCAAATGACGATTGCCGGGAACCTGATTGTTCCCAAGTCAGTCAATCCGGGAACAAAGAATCCCGCGATCATCGTTGGCCATCCGATGGGGGCTGTGAAGGAGCAAAGCGCCACCTTGTACGCGAATAAAATGGCGGAGCGGGGCTTTGTCACCCTGGCAGTGGATCTGTCGTTCTGGGGCGAAAGCGAAGGCATGGCTCGCAACGCCGTCGAACCGGCTATGTTTACCGAAACGTTTATGGCTGCCGTCGATTTTCTCGGCACACAATCATTCGTTGATCCGGAAAAGATCGGCGCGATCGGCGTGTGTGGAAGCGGAGGCTTTCTCATCAGCGCTGCCAAAATCGATCCCCGCCTGAAAGCGATCGCCACTGTGAGCATGTATGACATGGGAGCAGTCACACGCAACGGCTATGGCAAGTCGCGGACCGTGGAGCAACGCAAAGAGCTGCTGGCCAAAGCAGCACAGTTGCGGTACGAGGAATATACGACCGGCGAACAAGTTTTTCAGAACTACTTGCCATTCGACCTTCCCAAGGACGCTGACCCGGTAACTGCGATGTATCACGATTTCTACCGCACACCGCGCGGGCTGTATGTTCCCGAAGGCCGGACCGCAGAATTAACGCAGAACCGCACGCTCGCGGGCGATATCAAGTTCATGAATTTCTATCCATTCAATGACATCGAAACGATTTCGCCGCGGCCCCTGTTGTTCATCGCAGGTGACCAAGCTCATTCGAAGGAGTTCAGCGAGGATGCCTACGAACGTGCGTCGCAGCCAAAGGAGTTGTACTGGGTGGAGGGTGCAAATCACGTTGATCTCTATGACCGAGTGAACGTCATTCCGTTCGAAAAGTTGGAAACGTTCTTCAATGAGAATCTAAAGAATTAGGTCGAACCGGTAGTCGGCCGCAACTTCACTCAAGCAGCACCGCCCTTCCGCATTGTCGGTTACCGATTTGAAGGCGTGCTCTGTTGAAGCGGTCGATAGCCGAACGAAATGGTTTCTTTGCGACTTGATGAATGTGCTGCGGATTGTGTTGTTACAGGAGGTCGCGAATATCCGCATCTCGATGATCGACCCAGCCGCCAACCACACGGAGCGACTGGGCGCGATCAGTCTGAGCACATAGCGATTAACGATTACACGGTTGGCCCAGCCAATCAGCCCTGCTAGGTTTCAATCCCCATGGAAAATCTCGACAACATCTTTACAAGATTGCGATCTGGCGAACCTGTGCCGATGGACGACCCAGGTTTCAGCCAGGTTGCAGATGCGGTGAACCTTACGATTCGCAACTTGGCCAAACTCAACGGGGCTGCGGATACCGATCAGGTCCGGCGCTTCCTTGGGGAGCTTATTGGGCAACAAGTGGACGACAGCACGACTTTGTTTCCTCCTCTGCACACGAACTATGGGCGGAACATCAAGCTTGGAAGGAGCGTGTTCATCAATCACGCATGCTCGTTTCTCGACCTTGGCGGCATCACAATCGAAGATGGTGTCATGATTGGCCCCCGGGTCAACATCACATCGGAAGATCACCCGGTCGAGATAAAACTTCGGAAGACCTTGGTAACGCGTGAGGTCATTATCAAAAAGGACGCTTGGATTGGTGCGGGGGCGACGATTTTGCCGGGTGTCACGATTGGCGAGGGAGCGGTCGTGGCCGCAGGTGCCGTCGTCACCAAAGACGTGCTAGCTGGTACCGTTGTGGGCGGTGTACCCGCCAAACTTTTGAAGCAAATCGACGACTTTGACGCTGCCGAAGAGATGTGAGCACAGAGAAAGAATAGCGGGCCACGCCGACCACTAAGCCAATTGTGGAATTGGAGTTGGCCTGTCAGTCGGCGCTGAAAATTTCACGTCACCAAGACTCGCCCAAACGAAGTCAAGGTGGAGTAATCCGCAAAAAATTGAGGTGGTAGCGGCAAGGGCAATGCGCTTTGAACTTACAAGACTCGCACTCCGTTGCCGAAACACTATTCGCCGGTTTTGACACGTCGCAGCTCCAGCACGACGTCGGCTTCCGGCAGCTTGAACTCTTTCGGACGTGGCTTCCCCGTCCACTCCTTGTCCTTCCAGACACCGACGACACAGCAAACTTTCAATTTGTCGCCTTCAAGCTTGTAAATACCGAGAGCATCACCTCCCGTCGCCTTTGATTCGTTGGAGCGGTGATCCCAGATCTTTGGCTCCGTAGTCGGGTCGAGATCAAAGGTCCCAGCCCAGAGTTCCTGAGCGTTTGCGTCTAACGCCGCGTATGTTCGGTCTCTGCGGAAGACCAATCGCTTGGCATTCTTCGTGCTTCCGAGCGGTTGCACATCGACGATCTCCCAGCTTCCCGCGAAGTGTTCCAGCGACTGCTCGATGTCCTTCGACTTCGCGTTCTTCGTCGGTGACTCGTCCGCCATCGCCCTGGGAGAGACCGCTAGCACGACAAGGGCAAACATTAGAGACTTCATCGTATTCTCCTGGATTGGTTTGTGAAAAATTGGCATCATCGCAATCCTCCCGAAGCAAGGATTACTTCACCCGTTAGCCAAGCAGCATCTTCAGACGCAAGGAAAGCGACCACTCTGGCAATATCGGTGGGCGTTCCAATTCGACCCAGAGGAGTCATCGCAACCAGTTGTTTCTCCATCTCGCTACTCACGCCGTACAACCCTGCCGCTTTCGTGCCTTCACTGACCGTTACACCGGGATTGACGGAGTTAACCCGAATGTTTCTCGATGCTAACTCCTTGGCCAGTACGCCCGTTACAGCGTCGAGTCCTGCTTTCGTGGCGGAATAGATCGAGTAGCCAATGGGGTGTGAGCGTGAGGCTCCGGAGCCAATGTTGACGATGCTCCCGCCGTCCGCTCCGAAATGTTTGAGCGACTCCTGTGTCACCTGTAGTGGGCCCAATACATTGGTATTGAACTGGCGATGGAATTCCTCTTCGGTGAACGATTCGAGGGGTTGGGAGTGAAAGACCCCTGCGTTGTTCACGACGATGTTCAACGTGCCAAAGGCAGCTCGTGTTTCCGCAAACAGCCTTCGCACATCCGCTGCGTTTGATACGTCACCTTGAACTGCGATCCCTAGGCCACCAGCCTCTTGGATTTCACGTACTACGGTATCGGCACCAGTCTGGTCGGCGGCGTAATTGACGACCACCGCGGCGCCCTCTGCGGCGAGTTGCTTGGCGATTCCGGCACCAATCCCTTTTGATGCGCCGGTGACCACGGCAACCTTGTTCTTCAGTTTCGACATGTCTCAGGCTCATTCTGTTTAGCGTTCGGATTGCGATGAGAACCATCACTGATCTCAAAGACACAGAACAGGAATGCCTGTGACATTCTTGCTTCAACTTTTCTCAAAGTAGTCGCAGCGTTCGGCGAACGTCATCTCGTTTGAGCAGCCGCTGTAACCAGTCAATCTCATTTGCCGGTCGCAGGAAAGGATGTTCGCGAAAGAGGGCAGCGTGCTGCTGCTCGACCACATCATCGATTCCCCGAACCGTTTCGTCTGCCACATCGCGCACTCTCTCGAGATGCTGCTGCGAAAACATCAAATGCTGGAGATCGATATGGCCATCTTCGATGAACCCGCGAGTCTTCTTGGGGCAACGGCAGGGGTTGCTCGCGTTTACCAGTCCACACTGATCGTTCAGAAAGTTGTGTAAATCACGGCGGGCACGCGAAAGACATTGCCGAAAGTTGACCGCCGTCATCTCCAAGACTTCACCGCCCACTGCGTCAGTGACACCGAAGATCTCACCCAGCGTAAAAATCAGTCGTTGTTTCCGATCCAAGCAAAGCAGCATTCCCATCGTGCAACTGGTCTTGGCTTCCTCAACCAGGATTGGCAGTGCGACCGGGACCGTTTTAGGATCCGGCAAGTCCAAGTCCGGCGTGCGTTCGATTGCTGCTCCGTAATCGGAGAACGTCATTTCGTGAGTCTCGGCACCGCGTCGTTTCATGTTCAGAACATGATTGGCGGCGATGCGGTAGAGCCAAGTGCGAAACTTGCTTTCACCCTTGAACGTACTCAGCTTGGTAACGACTTTGACGAGTACTTCCTGCGTCACGACCTCAGCATCTTGCGGTGAGAAGACCATTCGTACGGCAACGTTATAAACCCACGCTTGGTGCCGTAGAATCAGTGTCTCAATCGCGTCGTAGTCGCCATTTTTCGCCTGTTCGACGAGATCGGCATCCGTGGCACCGTCCGGGGCACACTCTCTGAATGGGTTGTGCACGACAGAACTCCAGTGGCTAGGGGAGGTGAAAACGCAGCTTCCATCGCCCTTAGACATGTCTGCAAGGGAAGTGTGACAGATCTGGATAGAAAAAACGGCAATGCGAAGCCTGCTGCGAGAGCCATTCGAATCCAGATCCGTTTCGACATGCTTTTCGACTTGAAACTAGGGACGTTTGAGGCGATTGCAAAATGAGTGAACAAGCGTTTGGACGATGGCAATCGCTAGCGTTTGACCAAGAACGGGTAGTCGGTGTAGCCGAGAGCACCGGGGGCATAGTATGTCGCGACATCGGGCTCGTTGAGCGGTGCGTCATTTCGTAGCCGCGCGGGCAAATCGGGATTCGCGATGAACTTTTGGCCGAACACGATCGCATCGGCTTCACCGACACGTATCGCATTCGCCGCCGTCGCTTTTTCGTAGCCGCCATTGGCAAATAGCACGCCTTCAAATTCGGCTCGAATGCAAGGTGTCACGCGTGGCGCGTCCGCGTTGTAGAGTCGACCCGGTCGGATCGCTTCTGCGACATGCAGGTAGGCGAGCTGGAACCCACTGAGCATCTTCGCTGTCCGCGAATACAACGCAATGGGATCACTATTCGCCATCCCATTGCCACTCATGGTGGGACTTAAGCGAACGCCCGTGCGATCCGCCGACCACGTGTTGGTGACTGCCGCAACCACTTCGCGGAGAAAACGTAGTCGGTTTTCGATTGAGCCGCCGTATTCGTCGCTGCGTTGATTCGACGAATCTCGCAAAAACTGGTCGATCAGATATCCATTCGCACCGTGAATCTCGACTCCATCGAATCCCGCGTCCGTCTTGGTTATCTGCAGCCACAAACATCATGAAAATCCGCCGCGAGATGCGTTTCTGCAACTCATTCAAGAATGGAAAACGGAAATTCAGCAAGGTTTTGTACGGCAGCCTCGAAAGTAGGGAGCTGTGTAAGGGGAACTGAATTCGGCACCGCCATGCAACGATTCAACATGCGGCAGCTAGCGAGTGCGAATCAAAGAAAAGCAGCTCGCTGCAACTCGACTCGATTGGTTGGCTGTTTAGAAGTCAGGGCTAACGCAAGCCAGCGCACCGGCGCGGAGCGGGCCTGAAAGGCCGAAGGATCTTTGACAAGATCCACTACCTAAGAAGATGCGAGTGATACATCGCTAGAAAACCAGTCGGGGCGACAAGATTTGAACTTGCGACCTCTGCGTCCCGAACGCAGCGCTCTACCAGGCTGAGCCACGCCCCGATGGGTTTGTCGCGGGTGATGAAAGACACGCTTGCGACGGGTGCAATATAGTCGATCCGGTTGGCGGCGGGGAAGATGCGATTCGATTTGTTCTGGTGGTTTGTTTGGCGGCTAGAAGGTGCGAAGGTTTGGGGCGTTTTTCTTTCGGCGATGGTAGTAATGGTAGCCGGGGACGAAGAAGCACAGAGCGGCAATAATGCCGAACAGGAGATGCCCCCACTGCGGCGCGAGCGACATAAGAATCGCTGCGGTAAACAAGGCGATCGCTTGTAAGTAAAACCGACCCGTCAACATCCCTGCTTTGACCACAAACACCATCCCGCTGATCACGCCCAACAATGGGCTGAGTTTCAGCACAGGTAACCCGAGCAGGCTTTCGATCGGAAACAAACAGCCGATCGCGATCATGCTGCCGCCCCAGACGTGCGCGATCTGACGCTCGATAAACGTCACGGGGCCCATCCGTTGCCGTAGCTTCCAAAAGACACCGGCCCATGCGCCGAGTCCGATCGTCCACAGCCCCATGTAAATGACACGCGATTGCACGCCGAGGTATTCCAGTTGCCAGGTAAGGTAGCAGGCAACCAACAACACCAGTGAATGCCACATCCACAACACGCCCCAGTTTTCCAGCACGGCCGCGTGGTGTGTTTCTCGGAAGATCCGCGCGACGACTTGGTTGAAGTGGCCGCTTCGTGCCGAAACGACTTCGTCCGCCAGGAACGCATCGAGATCGTCGGCCAAGTCACCGGCGGTGGCGTAGCGCAGGTCGACGGGCTTTTGCAAACAACGCACGACCACCATTTCTAAGTCACGGTCGAGTCCCGGCCGCAGAGCTCGCGGCGGGCTGGGATCTTGCTCGATCACCAGCATCACCATTTCCACCGGCGTCTCGGCAACAAACGGTGGCCGGCCTGTCAGCGTGTAAAACAGGATCGCGCCGAGGCTGTAGATATCGGTTGCCGGGCCGAGTAGCTCACGTCGTCCGCCGGCCTGTTCGGGAGACATATAAGCTGGCGTCCCGACCAGCATGCCGCTGCGGGTCAGGTCAACGTCGGCACGAACTTCTTTGGCCAAGCCGAAGTCCGTCACCAAGACACTGCTGTCTTTGGAAAGCAGAATGTTGCTGGGTTTTAAATCGCGGTGCACGACGCCTTGGTCATGGGCAAACTGCACGGCACGCGCGATCCGCGAAACAAGCTCTGCGGCTTCACGTTGTGGCAGGGGCGCACGCGAAACTCGATCGGCGAGCGTTTCGCCGTCGATGTATTTCATGCTAAAGAACGGCCGGCCTTCGAAATCGCCGACGTCATAAACAGGCACGATGCCAGGATGCTCTAGTTTGGCTGTCGCGGCCGCTTCGGCAAGAAAACGCTGCAAGTCGGCGTCACTTCCCAAGCGACCACGCAAGATCATCTTGACGGCAACTTCGCGTTCAAGGCTAAGTTGACGGGCGCGAAACACGACGCCCATTCCGCCACGTCCGACCTCTTCAAGCAATTGGTAGTCGCCAATTGTTGTCGGAAGCTGCAGCCGCGCATAACGAGGTTGACCGTCGGCTTTGGGGGGGACCAGCTCGTCGGAGCTGACGCCGGCGGTGTCAGTGATCAAGACAGCGCCCCAGAGTTTACGAAGCTCGTCGGCGAGATCCGGGTGTTGCTGGCAGGTGGTGTCAAAGTCGACGGGTTCGCCACGGCAGATCGCGTCCGTCATCTCGCTGAGCAGGTCTGCTAAGCGTTGTTCGTCGCGTTCGGAAAGCACACTCACGGCGAAGACTCGGTATCGACTGAATCGCCGCCGGCGGAGCTGCTGCCGTTGTCGACCGACTGCAGGGTTTCGCGAAGGCGGCGGACGGCGCGGAGGTACCGCATGCTTGCCGCAGCGGCGTTGAGACCTAACGCTTCGGCGATTTCGAGGTTGGAGAGATGTTCATAGTGACGCATCACAATGATCTCTTGGTCCTGCTCGTTCATCTTGCCGATTGCTTCTTCGACCTTTTGCGCGATCTCGCGTTGTGTTGCAGCCGCGGCAGGCGTAAGGGCTGGGTCGCAAACCTGGATCGCCAATTCGAGCGTCGATTGATCTGGACTGGACGCAGCCGCAATCGGCTGTTCGCGATCCATGTTGCGTTTGGCGCTGACCCGGTGCCGTCGGTACGTGTCGATGATGCGGTCCCATGCGATTTGGCGAAGCCAGAGATGGAACGCCATCGAGGGATCGGAAAGGTATTTGTCCAGACGCCCGCTGGCCTCGACCATGACGTCCTGGACAACATCGCTGACGTCGACGCGTTGCTGGACTTTCCGGTCAAGACGCAGTTCGACCAATCGCCGAATCGGGGCGCGATGTTTTTCTAGCAGCTGATTCACCGCGTCGGCGTCGCCCTGTTTGGCGGCACCAAGCAGCGTTTCGGTTTGATCGTCACCGGCCCAAATCGACTTCGTCATTCAACCTCTCCTTGCGTCATCGTAGTGTAGCGAAAAGAGGTGAGTTTGGCGTGGTGGGGCACCCGAGATTGGTTGGGGGAAGGTTGAGACGCGGGGGCGGTTTGGAGGAACGGGATCGGTACGTGATCGCGTTGTGGGGAGATGGGGTGCGTGGGGAGTGGATTGCAAATTTGGGGAGTGGATTGCAAATTTGGGGAGTGGATTGCAAATTGCAAAATGAACATTGCAAATTGGTAATTGGGTGGTGGGGAAGCACCAATATCAATGCTCGAAAGACCTCGGCCTTGGATGCATTTCGTTTTAGGCGACGCCCCGGTGAGTTTCCTAGCCAGGTCCTTAGGGCCTGGTAAATCGTTGCCCTAGCACGTCGAGCCGGGCCAAAGACCCGCTTGTTGGTAGGAGTTCGATCACGTAACCGCTCGCTATCGCGAATGCGGCTGATGGGGGTGCGACGGTGTAGATCCGGTGGACCATTCGCCGGCGGTGACGGTCCATCGTATGCGCCGTCTGGGACGCACCAATTGACATTGAGGCTCGAAAGAGATCGGCCTTGGAGGCGTTTCGTTTTAGGGGCAACGCCCCGGCGAGTTTCCTAGCCAGGTCCGTAGGGCCTGGGAATTGGTCACCCCAGCATGTTGAGCCGGGCCTAAGGCCCGCCTAGTTGTTGATGGGAATTCTGAGCACACAACCGCTCGCTATCGCGAATGCGGCTGATGGGAGGCTCGGCATGCAATCGCTTGCGATTGCGGGCGGTGTTGGATCGCGTGGGGAACTGCCGGCTTTGGTCTAAACCATCGGTTATTTGACGGGATGAAGGACGATGTTTTTGAATCGCATGACCATCGGGTCGCCGACGTGAAGCTGAAACGCGATGACGCCGCTGGTGGCAGCTTTTTCGGATTGGTTGTCGATCACTTCGGCAGTCATCGTGCCGTTGATGAAGTGTTGCAAGTGATTGCCTTTGGCAACGACGCGGTAGTCGTTCCATTTTCCGGGATGGATGCCATTGCCAAGTTTCGCGCCGTTAGCAAATTCCTTGACTTCCTTTTTGCCGTCAGCACCGATTGTGACTGACTGGCCACGCTCGGCGAGGATGCCGCGTCCTTGTTCTTCGTAGAGGATACCGGCGTAGCGATTGCCAAAATCGATGTCGGCTTGGTAACCGCCCACCACAAAGTTGTCTTGATCCAACACTTTGCTGCGGTACTGAATGCCGCTGTTGGTGTTTTCGATTTTGAACTGTAGCGTCAGCTCGAAGTCAGCGGGTTGATGATCGGTATAGATCAAAAACGTATTTCGCTTGAGCGGATTCTCGGCAACCGTGCGACCGACGAGTTCGCCGTCTTCAACGGACCAGAGATCTTCGCGTCCTGACCAACCGGAGAGGTCTTTGCCATTGAACATGTTGACCGCTTCAGTCAACTCGTGTGACTTGGCGTCAACGGTGCTCTCGTCTTGAGCTTGGACGGCGGTTGCGGCGAGGCCACAGCATAGGAGCGCGGCGGAGATTGAACGGAGGTAGCGCATGTCGAGTTCGCGGTGATTGGTGGGGAAAGGAATCACTTCGTGCCGCGGGAATGTCCTCACGCGGCACCGATTCGCAATTGTAGCCAACCTGTGCGGGCAAGTTGGCTACGCCCGCACCAATCACCGAGAGAATCTCGAACAGGCTTACTTGGCCTTTGACGACACGTACTCGAGGTTGGTGAGGCTGAATTTTTGTGGGCCGGTACAGTCGATTGACGAGGTGTTGCAAACGCGACACAAAAATGCCGGGGCAACGACATCATTCAGCGAGATCATCGCATATTCGAAGTCGGCGGACTTGGAGGCGAGAAAGGAAAGTCCGCCTTCGCTGACGTCGCGGGTGAATCGCGGAAGTACGACTCGCCGCGGGGAGCAAAATCGTCGTCGAGAGGTTGGACGGGTGATTTCCAGTGATTGGGGCATCCGCACCGAACGACGCCGTTCCAACGGCGGTTCTGGGACCGGGATCGGCGTCGTTCTATGCCGAGGTGACTCGCCGGCTTGATGTTTCACCCAGTCAAATTCTGTTGATCGGCGATGACTGGGAAAATGACGTTGCTGCCCCACGGAAGTTTGGTTGGCAGGCCACCTATCTGCGTCGTGATGGCAAGCCTGGTGATAGTGATAAGTCCAATTCCTACGACAGTTTACGCGATGCTGTCGTCGATATTCTTCCGGCTTAGAATGCGCATGAATTGATGTTGGTCGGCAAAGGGGGTGCCGGTTACATTAGGGCGATCCGTATCGAAACATCCCACTTTGGAAAGGATTCCTCCATGGGAACCACGCTGGCACAACTAGCCGAACTCGTCGATGGAACGGTTTTCGGCGATCCCGCTCAAGTGATTACCGGGGCGAATATCATCCGCGACGCGGTGGCTGGCGAGATTACCCTGATGGACAAGCCCGATCAGGTCCAGCTTCTCATGGAAAACTGCCAGGCAACCGCCGTCCTGGTATCTCAAGCATCCGAGAAGTTGACCATCGATGGTATTGTCGTTGCCAATGTTCATGAAGCGTTTGGCAAAGTGATCCGCTTCTTTCAGCCGTGGGAACAGAAGCAAGCCAGCGGCATTCACCGATCGGCCATCGTCTCGTTAGCAGCCGTAGTCGATCCTACCGCTACCGTCGGTGCTGGCTCCGTAATCAGCGATGGCGTGGTTATCGGTAAGAACACGATCATCCACAGTGGCGTTCACATTCAAGCTGGTTGCCGAATCGGGGAGAACGTCACCCTCTTTCCTGGCGTGGTGCTGTACGACCGAACCGAAGTTGGCGATCGCTGTATCATTCATGCTTCAGCCGTGCTGGGTGCCTATGGGTTTGGCTATGACTCGTCGACCGGCAAGCACATTCTTTCTGCTCAACTAGGCAACGTGGTGCTGGAAGCAGATGTCGAGATCGGGGCAGGTACTACCATCGACCGCGGTACCTACGGGACGACCTTGATTGGCGAAGGAACCAAAATCGACAACATGGTGATGATTGGCCACAACTGCCGTCTCGGCAAGCACAATCTCATTTGCTCGCAGGTCGGTATTGCTGGCAGCGTCTCGACTGGCGACTACGTCGTCATGGCGGGCCAGGTTGGCGTTCGCGATCACGTTCATATTGGCACCGGCGCGGCGCTCGGAGCGAAGGCGGGCGTGGTACCGACATTCCGGAAGGTCAGCAGTCGCTTGGTATTCCGGCAGGCCCCATCAAAGAGGTCATGGCCGAGCACATGGCCATTAAACGCCTGCCTGACATGCGGAAGACAATCAAATCACTGGCCAAGCGAATCGAGCAATTGGAAAAAGAAGCCGAAGCGTTTAACAAGCCTGCGATTCGGAAAGCTTCGTAGAGTTTGCACGATGGATTCAGCTCAACAAAGCCCAGTGGCTCTTTTAGCTGGCTGGGGAAATCTCCCGATTATTGTGGCCGAGGCAATTAAACGCAGCGGCCGCGGTGTTGTCTGCGCGGCGGTAAAAGACCACGCCGATCCCGTGCTGGAAGAGATTTGTGATGCCACGACCTGGGTTGGCCTCGGCCAGCTTGGCAAGGTAAAACGCCACTTTCAGCGTCATCGTGCCATCCAGGCAACCATGGCTGGGAAGATCCATAAGGTGCGTCTTTTCGATCGCGGCGCAATGTGGAAGCATTGTCCCGATTGGTTTTGTCTCCGTACCTTCGCCCCGCAAATGATCTGGGGCAGTGGCGATCGCAAGGATGATACGCTGTTGATGGCAATCGTCAGGGGTTTCGCTCGCCAAGGAATTACCTTCTTACCTGCAACCGATTTTGCTCCGGAGTTGCTTGTGAAATTTGGCATGATTGCGGGCGTCAGCCACGTGGTAAACAGTTGCGAGATATCGAGTTCGGCTGGGAAATGGCCAAGGAACTAGGCCGACTTGATATCGGGCAGAGCGTGGCCGTCAAGAATCAGGCCGTTCTTGCGCTCGAAGCGATTGAAGGAACCGATGCCTGTATTCGCCGGGCCGGACAACTCTGCAAGCAAGGAGGCTTTACCGTCGTGAAAGTCGCCAAGCCCCAGCAAGATATGCGGTTCGATGTCCCAACGATCGGTGTGGGGACTTTGCAGACGATGGTCGAAGCAGGGGCAACAACTCTGGTTTTGGAAGCGGAAAAACCATTCTCTTAGATGAGCCAGCCGTGTTAGAATTTGCGAAGACACATCGATTGACAATTCTTGCCGTGAAAGAGGATTGTCTCGCCGATCTCACTTCTACTTCGGAAGCGGCCTAGGTAATCACATGCCTGGCCGTCCTGCCAGGATCGTATGCCCCGCACTTTATTCTTTGCTCTGTTGTTTGTTGCCTTCTCGTCGGCCTCGGTGCTGGCGCAAGAAGGGGTTGTGCTTCAGAATGGTCTCCCCTTCTACAAAGGGCGCGAGATCGCCCAGACGATGCATTATCGGGGGGCGCCTTGGCTCATCCGCGAGAGCCGTCAGCGGGAAGAAGACTGCCAGAAGATGCTGGAAAACCTAGGCGTGAAGCCTGGGATGACGATCTGCGATATGGGGTGTGGCAACGGTTTCTATAGCTTGAAACTGGCCGAGATGGTCGGTGAAGAGGGCAAAGTCCTGGCCGTCGACATCCAAGCGGAAATGTTGCGGCTATTGAAAGCCAGGGCGGAAGAGCAAGGGATCGACAATATCGAACTGATCTTGGGTGACATCGATAACCCTAAGTTGCCCGAAGGTAAAGTCGATTTGGTCATGTGTGTTGATGTTTATCACGAGTTTTCGCATCCCGAAGAGATGTTGGCTGGAATGCGAAAGGCACTTAAGCCAGATGGAAAGATCGTGCTTCTGGAGTTTCGCATGGAAGACCCCAAAGTACCTATCAGAACGCTTCACAAGATGAGCAAGGAGCAGATTCTTAAAGAGTACAAAGCGAACGGCTTTCATTTGGCGAAAGAATTCGACGATTTGCCCTGGCAACACATGATGTTTTTCGAGAAGGCGAAAGAAGAGAATTAGTGATCCACCACGCTTCTTCCCGCTTGAGGGAAAAGGCTATTGGGTGTTGCTGTCTTCGACTGATTTTCCAAAACCGTCGTTTCATCCCCTATTGATGTCTGCGCCGGTAATCCAACATGGCAACGAACCGATTTGCCACGAATCCGGGGCTTCCGTTGGTCGCCCCTATTGGATTGGCGGCGCAGGCCTCAATAAGTATTGAAACCATGAAGTCTTTGATCTCCCTGTTAATGCTGCTGACCATCCTCATTCCCCAACTTCTAGCTGGGGAGTACAACCCGACGGTCAGTGTGGGGGAGGTTCTTGCGTCTTGGTCTGACTTACCTGGCATCGATGGTGAGACGCATTCATGGAATGATCTCAAAGACAAGAAAGCGGTGATCGTGGCGTTCACCTGCAATACTTGTCCCTATGCGGTCGAGTACGAAACACGTTTGAAACAACTCGCCACCAAGTGGGCCAAAGATGAACGCGTGGCCCTGGTTGCCGTGAACTCCAATCTGGTCGAAGAGGATTCGCTGGAAGCGATGCAGGAAAAGGGGAAGGCTGCCCAGTTTGATTTTCCGTACTTCAAAGACGAAAAGCAGGAACTCGGCAAGGCATGGGGCGCGACACGAACACCCGAGTTTTTTGTCTTGGATCGCGAGCGGAAAGTCGTCTACATGGGAGCGTTGGATGACGATACCAACGCAGAAAAAGCAACGCGAAACTATGTCAACGAGGCGGTCGAAGCAATCCTCGCCGGCAAGAAGCCCGAAGTTCAGGAAACAGTACCGATCGGTTGCAATATTCGCTATAAGCGTAGCCGCCGTCGTTAGTTGACGATGCTAATGTACGAACTGAAAGAGCTTAATCCGATTGCCATCGGGATCGGCGATCGTCCACTGCAAGAAACCCTCGTCACTTTTTTCGATCGGCTCGGCCGGTTCGGTGAGATACTCGCGGACGTAGCGTTGGACTAGTTCCAGATCTTCCACCTCAATCGCCAGGCTAATTGCTGAACGATCACGAGGCTGGTCATCCTGCAATTGAAGCAGCGAAATTCGCCAATCTTCTCTCGTTAACAGGGCATATCCATCCTCCTCGCTTCGAAGTCGGCAATCCATTTTCAGCGCCGTGGTAT